>DAORNC010000013.1:36123-36358 GCA_035440785.1 Rhabdaerophilum sp.
GGTCGATTGCGGCGGCAGCGCTCGCCGTCTTTTCAGTTTACGTCGCTTCGCAGGCGACCGATTCGGGCTATGCCTTCCACGCCTATGTGTTCGCGCTTGCGGGCATCGCGGCGGTCATCGCCATCGGCAAGCGTGCCGTGGCGAACGTGGCGGTTGATCCGCCGCAGGAGATCAACGGCAAACCGAATTACAACATGGGGCCGGTCAAATTCACGACGATCGCAGCCATGTTCTG
>DAORNC010000014.1:0-9805 GCA_035440785.1 Rhabdaerophilum sp.
GATAAATTGAGGATAACGCTGTGGCTCTTCATTTCTCCGAACAGGAATTCGCCGGGCGCAAAGCCGCGCTCCTCAAGGCCATGCAAGCCGAAAAACTCGACGCGCTGTTCCTGTTCCAACAGGAGAGCCACTACTGGCTGACAGGCTACGACACCTTCGGCTTCTGCTTCTTCCAATGCCTTGTCGTCCGCGCTGACGGGAGAACATGCCTCCTGACCCGATCCGCCGACCTCCGGCAGGCACAGCGCACCTCGAACATTGGCGATATCCGCATCTGGAAAGACGGCCTCCATGCCGCGCCGATCGCAGATCTGAAAGCCATAGCCCATGAATTCGGCCTCGCCGGCAAACGGATCGGCTGCGAATTCGAGAGCTACGGCCTCATCCATTCCAACGGCCGCAAGCTCGACGCGGCTTTTTCAGGCTTCGCCGACCTCACTGACGCAAGCCAGATTGTGAACCATCTCCGCGTCGTCAAATCCCCGGCGGAAATCGCCTACGTGCGCGAAGCCGCCCGGCTTTCGGACCTCGCCGACGCCGTCGCCATCGAGATGACACGGGAGGGTGCGGACGAGGGCGAAATCCTTGCGGCGCAGCATGCCGCCATCTTCGCGGCGGGCGGGGATTATCCGGCGAATGAATTTATCATCGGCTCCGCCGGCGATGCCCTGCTGTGCCGCTACAAGGCCGGACGGCGGCAACTCGCATCGCAGGACCAGTTGACGCTTGAATTCGCTGGAACCTTTCGACACTACCACGCCGCGATCATGCGCACGCATGTTGTGGGCGAACCTTCGAAGCGACACCTCTCCTACCACGCCGCCGCGCGCGAGGCGCTCGATGCTTGCCAGGCGGCGATGCAGCCCGGCAAGACAGCGGGCGACGTGTTCGCGGCCCATGCGCGAGTGTTCGACGCACACGGCCTCGGCAACCATCGTCTCAACGCCTGCGGCTATTCGCTCGGTGCCAAGTTTACACCCTCATGGATGGATTGGCCGATGTTCTACCAGAATAACCCGTATATCCTCGCACCCGGCATGGTTCTCTTCGCGCATATGATCCTGATGGATTCGGAAACGGAAACCGCCATGTGCCTTGGCCGGACCTATCTTGTCGGCGAAACCGACGCCGAGCCGATCAACGCGAGCAATCTCGATCTGGTGGTGAAATGAAGCGCATCGCCTTGGCCTTCCCGATTGTCCTGTTTGCCGGGACTGCTCTCTCCCAGAGCGCGCCTTCACCTGTGACCTCAGGCTCGCCTTCTGTCACCATCGGCGGGACGCCGGCCGCACGGCAGGGCGACACCACCGCCAGCGGAAGGACCATCACCGGAGGGTCGTCGAATGTCTTCATCAACGGCCGTCCCGCAGCAACCGCTGGAAGCGGAACCGATTGCGGCGGCGCGGTCGTCGGTGGCTCCGGCAGCGTTTTCGTCAATGGCAAGCCGCTTGCCTCCACAGGCAGCGCGACCAGCCCCTGCCCCTCGCGCTGATCAGCGCGTTTACCAAACCCGCCGCTTGCCGCCTTGCCCTCTTTCCTCCCCACCCGCATGGGGTTAATAGAAGGTTAAGAGCCCGCTTCGCACCGGAACCGGCGCGGACAAGCCGAGGGATCAGCCATGCGTAAACTCATTCCGGCCCTTCTGGCCTTCACCGTTCTGGGCGCCTGCCAGTCCGAAATGACCGCTTCCGCACCGACCGGAACGCTGAAGACGCCCGGCGCACCGATCGCTTTTGTCGCAATCGAGGGGCCGCACGGAGATCTCGCCCGGAAATTCGAAGGTGTACTCGCACAGGAAGCACAGAAGCGCGGCTTCTCGGTGGTCGGCGCAGCGGATGCCGGCTCAGCCCTGCGCGTGAAAACCTATCTCGATGCCTACAAGGGTGACGACGGCACGCCAGGCTTCGCCTGGGTGATGGACACTTCGGACAACGGCAAGACGCGTTCCGCTCGCATCAAGGGCGCGGCGGCGATGCCGGGCGCGCGCGGCGCGGACTGGAATGCGCTCGACGACGCTGCGATGCGGCAAATCGCGCAGATGAGCCTCAACGATCTCGTACGGCAGATGAGCGAACCAGCCCCCGTTTCGGAATAGGGCCGTGGAGAAACCGATGATTTTCGGTCACGCTGACCGGAAAGACCTGTGATGTGACAGGCTTGTCATGTTGAAACGCCCGCGTGGGCGCGCTACCAGCAAAGCCAACTTTGCTTGGATTGGCTGGCCCGTGAAGGCCGGATTTCAGGGACCTTTCCGATGGACAAGATCAAACTCGTCGCGGGCAATTCCAATCGTCCGCTGGCGGAAGCGATTGCCGCTTATCTCCAGCAACCTCTGGCCAAGTGCCAGGTGCGGCGATTCGCCGACATGGAGATCTTCGTCGAAATCCAGGAAAACGTGCGCGGCGAAGATGTTTACATCATCCAATCCACCTCGTTCCCGACCAACGATCACCTGATGGAGCTGCTCATCATCACCGATGCGCTGCGCCGCTCCTCGGCCAAGCGCATCACGGCGGTGGTGCCCTATTTCGGTTACGCCCGGCAGGATCGCAAATCCGCCCCGCGCACACCGATTTCCGCCAAGCTCGTTGCCAATCTCATCACCGAGGCCGGTGCCGACCGCGTGCTGACGCTCGATCTCCACGCCGCGCAGATCCAGGGTTTCTTCGACGTGCCGGTCGACAACCTCTTCGGCGCGCCGGTGATGGTGCAGGACATCAAGTCACGCTTCGAGGCCGGCAAGGTGATGGTTGTCTCGCCGGATGTCGGCGGCGTGGTCCGCGCCCGCGCACTCGCCAACCGCATCAACGCGCCGCTCGCCATCGTCGACAAGCGCCGTCCGCGCGCCGGCGAGAGCGAGGTGATGAATATCATCGGCGAGGTCGAGGGTTATTCCTGCGTGCTCGTCGACGACATCGTCGATTCCGGCGGCACGCTCTGCAACGCCGCCGAGGCCCTGCTCGCCAATGGCGCGAAGGATGTTTCCGCCTACATCACCCACGGCGTTCTCTCGGGCGGCGCGGTCGCGCGCATCACCGCCTCGAAGCTGAAGGAACTCGTCCTCACCGATACGATCCAGCCGACCGAGGCCGTGCGCGTCGCCAAGAATATCCGCGTGATCTCGGTCGCAACCCTGATCGGCGAAGCGATCAAGCGGACGGCGGGCGAGGAAAGCGTTTCGAGCCTCTTCGACTGAGACTACGGCTCTTTCCGGGTCGCGCGGGCAAGCAGCAGCACCGTAAGGCTCGCGAGGATCGTCAGGCCGACCAGCACCATGCCGAGCGCCAGCGCCAGCGGCAACTCCCCCTTGGACGTTTCAAGCGCGATGGCGGTTGTCATTGAGCGTGTGAAACCTCGGATATTGCCACCGACGATCATGATCGCGCCAACCTCGGCGATTGCTCGCCCGAAGCAGGTGAGAAAGATCGTCGCCAGCGGCACCCGGGCCATGCCGAGCAGGGTTCGCACGATGATCGGAAATCCGGCGCCGTCAATCTTCAGGGCATCGCCGAAATCACTCCACATGCCCTGTGCGACACGGTGCTGGAGCGCCAACGCCAACGGAAAAACCAGAACCGTTTGAGCGAGGATCATTCCGCCAGGCGTGAAAAGAAGACCGAGAAAACCGAGCGGGCCGGAGCGAGACAGAAGCAGATACAGCACCAGTCCGACGACGACCGGCGGCAACCCCTGGAGCGCATTGACGAGAACGAGTAGCCCCCCTCGCCCCGGAAAATGCTGCGTGGCAATGAGCACGGCACAGGGAAAGGCGAGCGCAAAGGCGATGCAGGTGGCTGTCAGGCTTACCCGCAGCGACAGTGCGACGATAGACAGGAACTCGGGATCGAGACCGGCCACAAGGCCCAGAGCCAGAGAAAACGCGCTCCCCATCGGAGATGCCCGGCCTTTCCGAGCCGTTGGGATCAGCTCTTCGGCGCCGCCTTGCTCGGGAAAAACAGCGGCTTGCCACCGATGGTGAAGGAGGCGATCGCAGCTGCACCCTTCGCGGAAGTGATCCAATCATGCCAGACCTTGGCTTCCGCCATCTTGATATGCGCGCCCTTCACCGGGTTCACAAGGATCGAGGAATAGGGGTTGAAGAGCGAAACGTCCCCTTCGAGAACAATGTCGAGATTGTCCTTGTTGGCGAAGGAAAGCCAGGTGCCCCGATCGGCAAGCGTATAGGCTGGCATCGCGGCGGCGGCGTTGAGGGTTGGCCCCATGCCGGTGCCGAGCTCGCGATACCACGCCTTGTCGGGCTCGACTCCGGCAGCTTTCCAGATGCGGAGCTCCTTCGCATGCGTACCGCTCTTGTCGCCGCGCGAGGCGAAGGTTGCCTTGGCGGTTGCGATCGCCTTGAAGGCCTCGTTGATGCCTTTGACCGCCTTGACCTCGGCCGGATCGGCTTTCGGGCCGATCAGCACGAAATCGTTGTACATCACGTCGCGGCGGTCGAGCCCATGCCCTTCGGCCACGAATTTTTCCTCTGCGACACGGTCATGCACAAGGAGTGCGTCGGCATCGCCCTTGGCAGCGAGTGCCAGCGCCTGCCCCGTTCCAAGCGCGACAACCTTGACTTCGATGCCGGTGTCGGCGGTGAATTTCGGCAGGATATGCTTGAAAAGGCCCGATTGCTCGGTCGAAGTGGTCGAGGCCAGTGTGATGAACTTATCGGTCGCCGACGCGCATAGGGTCGAGGCGAGCATGGAAACAGCAAGGAATACGGCGCGCATGAAAGGGGCCCCCTTAAATCGAACTTTCGCGGAAGGTGAGCGAAGCAGCGCATCCGCGCAACAAAAAACAGACATAGGGTCACCCTATATTATTGATCTTGTTCAACAAACAAGACAGGCGCGCGGAAAGCCGCCACAGGACTTTCGCGGCCAAGGCCTTGCACTCCCTCGATTATTCCCCTATAGCCCCGCCAGCCGTTCCTACACCCTTGGAGGAGAGCGGCCATGACGAGGTTCGGGCCAGCCGGAAACGGCGGGTCGCGGGCCGATTTTTGTTTGGAGAATGACGATGTCCACCATCAAGAACCTCTCGGCCCAGCGCCGTGAGCGGGCCGGTAAGGGGGCCGCCCGTGCTGTTCGCCGTGAAGGCCGTGTTCCGGCCGTGATCTACGGCGCCGGCGAGGCCCCTGTCTCGATCTCGCTCGATTTCAAGGAAACCAACCGCCTCATCTATGCGGGTCATTTCCTGACCACGCTGTTCGACATCGATGTCGACGGCAAGAAGATCCGCGCCATTCCGCGCGACTACCAGCTCGATGTCGTGCGCGATTTCCCGATGCACGTCGATTTCCTGCGCCTCGGCAAGGAATCGGTCATCAAGGTCGCCGTTCCGGTGCATGTGGTTGGCCAGGAAGCTTCGCCGGGCCTCAAGGCAGGAGGGGCGCTCAACGTCGTCCGTCACACGGTCGAGTTCATGGTTCCGGCTGACAGCATCCCGGACTTCATCGAGGTCGATGTCTCGAAGGCCAAGGTCGGCGATTCGGTCCACATCTCGGCGGTCAAGGTTCCGGCCGGTGCGAAGCCCGTGATTTCCGATCGTGACTTCACAATCGTGACGATCGCCGGCACCGCCGCCACCAAGAACGACGACGAAGGCGCCGAAGCCTCCGAATAACGGATAAAGGCTGTCGTGCGCGGCGCGGCAGCCCTTTTTCACCCGAACTTGCGAGCCTGACGATGCACCTTCTCGTCGGCCTAGGGAATCCCGGCGCCCGTTATGCCGGCAACCGGCACAACATCGGCTTCATGGCCCTCGATGCCCTTCACCGCCACTGGCGCGGAGCGCCTTGGCGCGCACGCTTCCAAGGCGAGGCGAGCGAGGCGATGATAGGCAACGAGAAGGTCATTCTTCTCAAGCCGGCGACTTTCATGAACGAGAGCGGCCGATCCGTGCGCGCGGCGATGGACTTCTACAAGATCACGCTCGATGACGTGTACGTCTTCCATGATGAACTCGACCTTCCCCCGGCGCGCTTGCGGGTGAAGAAGGGCGGTGGGAATGCCGGCCACAACGGGCTGCGCTCCATCACCACGCATTGCGGCAACGATTATCCGCGCATACGCCTCGGCATCGGCCATCCCGGTGATAAGGCGCTGGTGCATACCTACGTGTTGAACGACTTCGGCAAGGTCGAGGTCCCCTGGGTCGATGATCTCTGCGATGCCATCGCGGAACACGCCGAGTTGCTCACCAAGGGCGACGCCGCGCATTTCCAGTCGAAGGTGCTGCTGAAGATGGAAACGCGCGGCCACGGCACGGCCGAAACCCTGACCAAACCCGCCAAAAAAGACTAGACAGGCGACGACCCGCGGCCGAAAAGGCCGCAACATTCGTGACACAAGACAGAACGGAACGAACATGGGCTTCAAATGCGGTATCGTCGGGCTGCCGAACGTCGGCAAATCGACCCTTTTCAACGCGCTGACCCAGACCGCCGCCGCGCAGGCCGCGAATTATCCGTTCTGCACCATCGAGCCGAATGTCGGTGATGTCGCCGTGCCGGATTCGCGTCTAGACGCGCTCTCTTCTATCGCCGGCTCGAAGGAGATCATCCCCACCCGCCTCACATTCGTCGATATCGCCGGCCTCGTGCGCGGCGCCTCGAAAGGCGAAGGGCTCGGCAACCAGTTCCTCGCCAATATCCGCGAATGCGACGCCATCGCCCATGTCGTGCGCTGCTACGAAGACCCGGACATCACCCATGTCGAGGGCAAGATCGACCCGGTCGCGGATATCGAGACCATCGAGACCGAGCTGATGCTCGCCGACCTCGAAAGCCTGGAAAAGCGGATCATCCCGATCGAGAAAAAGGCGAAGGGGCAGGACAAGGAAGCCAAGGAACTCTTCGATCTGATGAGCCGCGCACTCGTGCTTCTGCGCGAGGGCAAGCCCGCCCGCCTTGTCGAGTTGAAGAGCGGCGAACGCCGTGCATTCGAGATGCTGGGGCTGCTGACCTCGAAGCCTGTCCTCTACGTCTGCAACGTCGAGGAAGGCGCTGCCGACAAGGGCAACGCCTTCTCTGAGAAGGTCTTCGCACGTGCGAAGGAAGAAGGCGCGCGCGCTGTCGTCGTCTCCGCCAAGATCGAAAGCGAGATCGCCGTGCTCTCGACCGAGGAGCAGAAAGAATATCTCGAGGCGATCGGCCTCGCCGAGCCGGGCCTCAACCGCGTCATCCGCGAGGGTTATGCGCTCCTCGGGCTCATCACCTATTTCACGGTCGGCCCGAAGGAAGCGCGCGCCTGGACCATCGAGACCGGGACCAAGGCCCCCGCCGCCGCAGGGGTGATCCATACCGATTTCGAGAAGGGCTTTATCCGTGCGGAGACCGTCGCCTATGCCGATTACGTGGCATTCAAGGGCGAGGCGGGCGCGCGCGAAGCCGGCAAGTTCCGCCTCGAGGGCAAGGAATATGTCGTCGCGGACGGCGACGTGCTGCATTTCCGCTTTGCAAACTGAACCTGCATGTTTCGGACTTCTTCGTTAATGAATTAGACCTTAGTATTAGATCCTCTTTGAGCCTGGGAGGGTCTGATGCCGGAACTTGCAAACCAGATTCGCACAGTCTATTGCCGCGCCCTGCTCATCCTGCTTTTCCCCTTCGTCTTCGCGGCGACCTACATCGATCATGTCGCACCGGGATGGTTCAGCGGGTTCGTCACCGGCTTTAAGTTCACCCTGGTGTTCTCGGCGGCATCCTCCGCGATCCTCTTGGCTTATATCAATCTTTTCGTGATGGCCTGAGGTTATCTGTGCGAGCGCCTTGCGCGCGGCGCGCGCTTCGCGCATGGTGCAGCGCGAAAAAGGCACTCGGCCATCGCCCGCATAGCTGTGATATCTCATGCTGTTCTTTGAAGATTTCGTCGTCGGACACACCGAGCCCTACGGCGTCCTGTCCGTCGACGAAAACGAGATGCTGGCCTTCGCTCGCGAGTTTGATCCCCAGCCGATGCACCTCGACGGTTCATCCGAACAAGCCCGGATGATGGGCGGACTGCTGGCGTCAGGCTGGTTCACGGTCTCGGCCAACATGCGGCTGATGGTCGACAGCTTGCTCGCCCGCTCGTCGAGCATGGCCGGTCCGGGCGTTTCGAGCGTGCGCTGGGTGAAACCGGTCCGCGCGGGAGATGTGCTCACCGGGACCTTCACGATCCTCGACCGGAAAGCCTCCCGCACCAAGCTCGATCGCGGCTTCGTGCGCTTTCTCCTGACCCTGCACAACCGGACCGGCGAACTCGCTTTCGAGCAGGATTGCCTTGTGATGTTCGGTCGGCGCGCCCCGGCGCCAGTTCAGGAAGGGGATTCGGCGATCTCTCGCCCGGCTGCGGAGTTTCTTCCGCAAACGTCCACGCAGGAGTTCTTCGGCCCCATCGAAGACATCCCGCCGGGCGCCGTGGTTCGCTGGGGAGATCATACCTTCACGGAAGAGGCGATCGTCCGCTTCGGCACACGCTTCGATCCGCAAACCTACCACATCGATCGCGCAGCAGGCGAGGCGAGTCATTTCGGCGGGCTCGTCGCCTCCGGCTGGCATTCAGCATCCGCCTGGCTCCGAACCGTGATCGATCGCTGGAACGCCATCGGCGCCACGACACGATTGCCGGCGCGAGGGCCTGGCTTCGGACTGAAGGATATCGTGTGGTTAAAACCCGTCTATGCCGGCGACGTGCTGACCTATTATTCGAAGGTTCTCGACGCGCGCCTGAGCGCCAGCAAGCCCGGGTGGGGAATCCTGACGCAAAGAAACTACGCCTACAACCAACACGGCGATCTCGTCCTTGCTTTCACCGGAACCTCACTCTGGGGTGCCGGTACGGAAGCACAGGCATGACCCGGCCGCAGCGCACGAGACCTCCCTTGCTGCGGAAGGGCCCGTATACCTTCCTCGTCGTGATGGCGACGGAGGCGGAATACGGCCCTGTGCTAAGGACCCGCATCGCACCTGTTATTACCGGCGTCGGTCCGGTCGAGGCCGCGATCGGCGCGGCACGGGCGCTCGAGGCGTGTCTCGACCTCGGAACCCTGCCGGATTACGTTCTTTCGCTCGGCTCGGCCGGTTCCGCGACGCTGGAACAGGGCAGGGTTTATCAGGTTGCCTCGGTCTCCTACCGCGATATGGACGCCTCGCCGCTCGGGTTCACCAAGGGCGTGACGCCGTTTCTCGATCATCCCGTGGAGATGCCCCTTCCGGTGCGTCTCTCAGGTATCGAGGCTGCGCGCCTCTCGACCGGCGCCAACATCGTCTCCGGGCTGGCCTACTCGGCAATCGATGCCGACATGGTGGACATGGAGACCTTCGCCCTGCTGCGGGCCTGCCAGCATTTCGAAGTGCCTTTGATTGGCCTGCGCGGCATCTCGGACGGTGCGCGCGAGCTGCATCATTACGACGACTGGACCGAACTTCTTGGCCATCTCGACCTTGAGCTGGCGGCAATCATCGATCGGTTGGCGGAGATCATGCCAGACGCTTGAGGCGGGACATCAATGGCCCGAGAATTTCACCAGCGTTCGGACCGGCACGCCCAGCGCCTCGATCTTCTTCGCACCGCCGAGATCCGGCAGGTCGATCACGAAACAGGCTGCGACGACCTCCGCGCCGAGTTTCTGCAGCAGTTGCACCGCAGCCGTGGCGGTGCCGCCGGTTGCAATGAGATCATCGACAAGGATGACCTTCTCTCCCTTGGTGACGGCATCGACATGCATTTCCATCTCGTCGGTGCCATATTCCAGCGCATAGGAAATCGAGACGGTCTGGTGCGGCAGCTTGCCCTTTTTGCGGATCGGCACGAACCCG
>DAORNC010000014.1:9817-15312 GCA_035440785.1 Rhabdaerophilum sp.
AAAGCTGATGCGCAATGGCTCCGCCGAGGATGAAGCCGCGCGCCTCGATCCCCGCTACCTTCTCGATCCGGCTACCGGCATAGGGTTGGACGAGCTCGTCCACCGCCCGGCGAAAAGCACGCGGATTGCCCAACAGCGTGGAAATGTCGCGAAACTCGATCCCCGGCTTCGGATAATCCGAAATGGTGCGGATAGCGCTGCGAAGATCGTTTGAGGGGAGATCGGTCATGGAACAGGCGGTCTCGGATGAAATTCAGGGGTGCAGTTCAGCAGGTTGTCGCGCTGCCCTCAAGCTATTCCGCCAATCATGAAAAAGGGGCCTTGCGGCCCCTCGATCACATTCCGGCGAGAAACCGGCTCAATGTGCGTCGCCGAGGCGAGCCCAGATGCGCTTCTTCGTGAAGTAAAGCATTCCGGCGAGAACGATCAGCCAGAGAATGACCTTCGCGCCCGTCTGCTTGCGCTCTTCCATCTTCGGCTCCGCCGCCCACATCAGGAAGGCAGCGATATCTTTCGCCACCTGCTCGCGGGTCACGGGCGTCCCGTCGGTGTAGAAGTTCGGGTCCTGCGCCTTGCCGGCATCGTCGAAAAGCGCGATCAGCGGGTTCGCCATCGCGATCTTGTTGCCGGGAAAATAACGGTTCCAGTGCAGGCCGTCCTCGACCTTCACACCCGCCGGCGGCGCCTCGTATCCTGTGAGGATGCCCGTGATGTAATCAACGCCCTGTTCCTGATACTGGGTGAAGATATCGATCAACCACATCGGGAAGCCACGCTCGTAGGTGCGGGCCTTGGCGATCACCGAGAAGTCCGGCGGCACGGCACCGTTGTTCGCGGCCTTGGCGGCTTCGTCGTTGGCGAAAGGCTTCGGGAAGCGATCAGCCGGACGGCCGGGGCGCTCGAACATCTCACCGCTCTCGTTGGGACCGTCCTTGACCTTATAGTCCTTGGCGAGCGTTTTCACCTGACCTTCGGTGAAACCCGGGCCGCCGGGCTGATAGAGGTTGCGGAACGAAATCTTCTCAAGGCCGTGGCAAGCCGCACAGACTTCCTTGTAGACCTTGAAGCCGCGCTGGGTCGAAGGTGCCGAACGGACCGGAGAAGCTCCACTTCTGCGCCGGCGGATGCTCGGTGCCGCCGGATGCGAGAGCCGGGGTTCCGATGAGGGCCAGGCTCGCTACGGCGAGAGCGGCCATCAGGGGACGGGACGATTTAATCATCATGCTATTCCTTCTTCCCGTCTCAACTTACTTCTTGCTCTCGCCGAGCACGGCATCGGCAATCGAGGCCGGGACCGCCTTGGGCTTCTCGAACAGGCCGAGAAGCGGCAGGACCACAAAGAAGTAGGCGAAATACATCGCGGTCAGGATCTGCGCAAAGCCGACCATGTCGAGGATCGTGCGCCCCCCGAGGCTGAGCACGACCTTGTCGGTCGGCTGCGAGCCGGTGTAGCCAAGCAGCGCCGCGACCACGACGAAGATCCAGAAGAAGATCTTGAAGGTCGGACGATAGCGGCCAGACTTGATCTTCGAAGTATCGAGCCAGGGCAGGAATGCGAGCACCGCGATCGAGGCGAACATCGCGACGACGCCGCCGAGTTTGTCCGGGATGGCGCGCAGGATGCCGTAGAACGGCAGGAAGTACCATTCGGGCACGATATGCGCCGGGGTCTTCAGCGGATCAGCCGGGATGTAGTTGTCGGCATGGCCGAGGAAGTTCGGGTGGTAGAACACGAACCAGGCGAAGAGGATCATGAAGCAGACCATCGCGAAGAGGTCCTTCACGGTCGCGAACGGCGTGAAGGGAACGGTGTCCTTCGCGTAGTTCTTCACCTCGACGCCGGCCGGGTTGTTCTGGCCGACGTGATGGAGCGCCCAGACGTGCAGGATCACCACGCCGAAGATCATGAACGGCAGGAGGTAATGCAACGAGAAGAAGCGGTTGAGCGTCGGGTTATCGACCGAGTAGCCGCCCCACAGCCAGGTGACGATCGGATCGCCGATCACCGGAATGGCCGAGAACAGGTTGGTGATGACGGTAGCGCCCCAGAACGACATCTGGCCCCAGGGGACCACGTAGCCCATGAAGGCGGTCGCCATCATCAGGAGGAAGATCACCACGCCAAGGATCCACAGCACCTCGCGCGGAGCCTTGTAGGAGCCGTAGTACATGCCGCGGAAGATGTGGATATAGACCGCAATGAAGAACATCGAGGCGCCATTGGCATGCGCATAGCGCATCAGCCAGCCATAATTCACATCGCGCATGATGTGTTCGACCGAGTTGAAGGCGAAGTCGACATGCGGGGTGTAGTGCATCACAAGCACGACACCGGTCACGATCTGCGCAACCAGCATGAACATCAGGATGCCGCCAAACGTCCACCAGTAGTTGAGGTTGCGCGGCACGGGATAGGACACGGCCGAATCATGCGCGAGACGGACGATCGGCAGGCGCGCGTCGAGCCAGCGCTCGATACCCGTCTTCGGCACATAAGTGGAATGATGCTCAGACATTCTCTTTTCTCACCTTGCTCGATCAGCCGATCTTGATCTTCGTCGCCGACATGAAGGCATAGTCCGGGATGAAGAGGTTCTTCGGCGCCGGGCCCTTGCGGATACGACCGGCGCTATCGTAGTGCGAACCGTGGCAGGGGCAGTACCAGCCGTTGTAATCGCCGGCGAACCCGGTCGGCACGCAGCCGAGGTGGGTGCAGTTGCCGTAGACGACGATCCACTGCTCCTGCGCCTTGCCTTCGAAAGCCTTGACACGCTTGGCATCGGGCTCCGGATCAATCTTGATCTCGGGGTCGTCTTTCTTCGCGGCCTCGATTTCGGCCTTGGTCCGGTGGCGGACGAAAATCGGCTTGCCGCGCCATTTCAGCGTGATCGCCTTGCCCTCGCCGATCGGCGCCAGATCGACCTCGACCGGCGCGCCGGCGGCGATCGTCGACGCATCCGGCAGCATCTGGGAGATCAACGGCCAGACGGCGGCAGCGCCCGCAACGGCACCGGCGGACCCGGTCGCCAGAAACAGGAAATCACGGCAGTTCGGTTCGCTCATCGAATGATCAGCCACTTGTCTCTATCCTTCCACAACGCACATGGTCCCGGACCACGCGCCCTCGACAGGCCCCGAGGGGTCGACGTTCAGCCGTCCATATCCGAATTGCCGCAATTTCGCCATGCCAAAAAAGGCCGGAAAACGCTGCACCGGCCAAAGCCAAATGACGGCATCGCCGACGAAACAGATCGGAATCTGGAACGATCCTGAATTGCATGGCTCAATGGCATCGTCAGCATCGCTTGTCCATCCCCCTCGGAGCCGCTAGACCCCTCAACGATGGTCGATCAAACGGAAAATTTGGCAGGCGAGGCAAAACTGCGACTCGCGCTCTACGAGCCGGATATTCCCCAGAATACCGGCACGCTGATGCGACTGGCCGCCTGCCTCGGCATCCCGCTCGACCTGATCGAACCGGCCGGTTTCGATGCCAGCGATCGCAACCTCAAGCGCGCGGCGCTCGATTACCTCCACGCGCTGAGACTCCGGCGTCATCTCTCCTTCGCCCATTTCGATGCCCTGCGGCGCGAACAAGGTTCGCGGCTCGTGCTGGCGACCACCAGAGGCACCGTGCGCCACACCGATTTCCGGTTCGCACAGGGCGATATCATCCTGCTCGGGCGTGAAAGCGCCGGCGTGCCGGAGGCCATCCACGATCTCGCCGACGCGCGCATCGCGATCCCGATTCAGCCCGGTCTGCGCTCACTGAATATCGCCGTAGCGGGTGGAATTCTCGTCACGGAAGCGTTGCGGCAGCTTGACGCCTTTCCCCCGCTCGCGCCTTATCCCGCCTGCTGAATGAGGAGGCCCCATGTCGCTGATCGACGATCCCGCCATCACCGAACGTCGCGAGAAGGCCCATGCATGGTTCCTCGACCTGCAATCGCGCATCATGGCGGCGTTCGAGGAAGCGGAGGCCCGCGCAACAGGCCCGTTCTTCGAAGAAGCGCAGGAGGCTAGCAAGGCCGAGTTCAAGCCCTGGGCACGCGCGAACCATGACGGCTCGCCGGGCGGCGGTGGCCGGATGGGGATGATTCGCGGCCGCGTCTTTGAGAAGGCCGGCGTCCACGTGAGCCATGTACATGGCCGCTTTGCGCCGGAATTTGCCGGGCAGATCCCCGGCGCGGCGGAAGATCCGCGTTTCGCAGCCACCGGCATCTCGCTGATCGCGCATCCGTGGAACCCGAACGCCCCTACCGTTCATATGAATACGCGCTTCGTCGTCACCTCGCGCGCCTGGTTTGGCGGTGGGGCCGACCTGACCCCCGTTCTCGACCGCCGCCGCACGCAGGACGATGCCGACACGCTGGCCTTTCATGCCGCGATGCGCGCGCCGTGCGAGGCTCACGGCCGCGACTACGCCCACTTCAAGAAATGGTGCGACGACTATTTCTTCCTCAAGCACCGCAACGAGCCGCGCGGCATTGGCGGCATTTTCTACGATTATGTCGCCGGTGAGGAATGGGAAGCCGATTTTGCCTTCACCAAGGCTGTCGGCGAGGCTTTTCTTACCGCCTATATCCCCATTCTCATGGGCAATATCGGCAAGAACTGGACTGCGGCCGACCGCCACGAGCAGCAGGTGCGGCGCGGTCGCTATGTCGAATTCAACCTGCTTTACGATCGCGGCACGATCTTCGGGTTGAAGACCGGCGGCAATATCGAGAGCATCCTCTCATCGATGCCGCCGTCGGTTCGCTGGCCCTGAGATCGGGCAGCTAGACAACCGATTTCAGGATCGCCCGTTGCGCATCCAAATCGGCGGGACATCCGGCCCTGGCCCAAACGGTTTTGGCACGCGCCAGCGCCTCGCCGACGGCAGGCCCGGCGGCAAGGCCCAGCGCCAAAGCATCCTTGCCCGTGAGGTGGAAGATCGGCGGGTTTTCCACCCGCTCGAGCCCGTCAAGCACCGAAACGTCGCCAGTATCGCTGGCTATCCGGCGCAGGATTTCGCCCGCGACGTCACAAAACCGGTCACCGAGCAGGAAAAGATCGCGGCGTCCCGAAGCCTCGAATGCCGCCCGCCCCTCGACGAAACGCCGCAGCAGGCGATCTTCCGCATTCGCGAGGCGCAACGCCTCGCGCAGGTGGTCGACATCAGCGTTATCCCGGACCGCGAGCGCCGCGAGACGCCACAAGGCATCGACCTCGCCCGCCGAAGCGAGGCGGGCACGCAGCCGGGCGGTATCGACCGGCCGACCGAGGATTTCCGAGATCAGCCCGACTGCCTCGGCAGCTTCGAGAACCGGCAGGACATCCGGCGCCATCAGTAAGACAAGCATTTCCTGCCGGATACGCTCCCGTGACAACCGCGCGAACCCGGAGCGCAAGGCGATGACCGCTTTCAGCCCTTCGGAATCCAGCCTGCCCGCGCCATACCACGCGGAGAACCGCAGGAAGCGGAGCCCGCGCAGATAATCCTCCCGGAGACG
>DAORNC010000014.1:15414-17349 GCA_035440785.1 Rhabdaerophilum sp.
AAGGCATTGATGGTGAAATCGCGCCGTGCGGCATCTCGCTGGAAATCACGTCCGAACCGCACGGTCGCTCTTCGCCCATCGGTATCGATATCTTCGCGCAGGGTGGTGATCTCGAAAACCTGTCCGTCGCGCACGAGGCTAACCGTGCCGTGATCGATACCGGTCGGAACCACGTGCCAGCCGCCGGTTATGCCGATCCGCATCACATCCTGCGGCACTCGCGTCGTGACGAAGTCGATATCCTTGGCCTCAATTCGGAGAAGCGCGTTACGCAGCGCGCCGCCGACGACGCGGGTCTCCTCTCCTGCCCCGGCCAGCAGGGCGAGAATATCCCCGACCGCCGGTTGCCGCAGAACGGCTTGCGCAGGTGTCAAATCGAGCGGATTGTCAGTATGCGTGGTCACTCGACCCGACCAGGGATCAGCGTGCCGTCCTTCACCACGGCCGGAACATAGCCGCCCGTGCTCTGGCGGTCCGTCACACCGACAAAAATCAGCGCCGCCGCGACAAACACCAGACCGATCAGCGCCTGGATCTGCAGCGCCTTTCGGGTGAGAATCTGCTTGGCCGCGCCAGGATGGCGCTCCTGCCAGATGAGGAAGGCCGCGTAGGCGATAAACGGAAGGAAGAAGAACCCGGAAAGCTCGAAAACGATGCGACCCATGTGTCTTGTCCTTGTTGTGTCGGGCTCGCCTCTCAATAACGTTCGGCGAAGGAGCGGAGAATACCCGCCGTGACTCCCCAGATATAGGCCGCCTCGTGGTCGAGGACGTAGAAAATCCGTTCGCGGCCCTTCCAGAATATCGTCGACTGCCGGTAGCGTGCCAGATCCATCGCATGATCGAGCGGCACCTCGAACACTCGGGCCACCTCGTTGGGATCGGGAGAAAGGCCTGCTGCGGGATCGACAAGCGCGACCACAGGCTGGACGCGGAAACCGGTGCCGGAAAAATAAGGCGGCAGAAAGCCGAGAGGCTGCACGGCTCCGCGGGAAAGACCGATCTCCTCTTCCGATTCGCGCAAGGCCGCATCGAGCACGCTCTCGCCCGGCTCCAACCGCCCGCCGGGAAACGCGACCTGACCCGCGTGGGTCTTCAGATGCGAGGCCCGCTCGGTCAGCATGACCCGGAGACCGTCCTCGCGGGCAATTACCGGATAGAGCACCGCCGCAGGCCGTGCGCTCGAGAGGAACGACGGCTCGACCGGGTGACCGGCGATGACATGGTCGCCATAGCGAAGCTCATCCTCCGCCTCGCTCAGTGGGCGTTGCAGCAGCACACGGCTCGCGCGCCGCGCGAAGTCGTCCGCGAGAGGAGAAAGGAGAGCCGGTTCCATCATGGTGATCGAGATATGGGGTAATCGTTCGAAATTGAACAGGTCGAAAACACTCAGCCCGCCATCGCGCCTTCCGGCAGGGGATGGAATTCACCGTCAAGCCGGAGACCGAGCCGTCCGCCTGATTCCTCGACGATCCGCTCGGCGAGATCGAGCGCGAGCGATCGGGTCAACCGTGCCCATAGATCGCCACGCACCCGAATGTAGGGTTTGAGGCCGCCAGCCTGATCGAGTTCGAACCGAAGCGGATGATCCGCTCCGGCGACGACAAGATCGTCGAGGTTGGTGCGAAAGGCGAGCGTTTCTCCCTGTGCGCCCGCCATCGCCTCCATTTCGACAGCGAGGAAAGGCGCATCCTCGACCTCGATCCCGACGCGCTCCACAGGCGTCACCAGCACATGCTGCCCGCCGTCCTTGCGCAGGATGGTGGCAAAGAGCTTCACCAGCGGCATCCGCTCGATTGGTGTGCCCATGTAGAACCAGCGTCCGTCGCGCGCGATGCGCATTGGAATTTCGCCGCAGTAATCCGGGTTCCATTTCTCGACCGGTGGCAACCTGCGGCCGGCATGGGCGGCAGCGACATCGAGAAAGCGCTTGGGG
>DAORNC010000014.1:17410-18428 GCA_035440785.1 Rhabdaerophilum sp.
GCCACGATTGGCGCCTCGACTGGGCAGAGAGACACGAAATCGTGTTGAGGAACGAGTATGAACCGCCAAAGCTCCATTGCCGTCGGCGCGGCCCCGTTCCACATTGGAATCGAAGCGCCATCCGTAACGGCGCACAGGGACGAAGGGAACCGCCGCCATGCCCGAACCTTCCGGCACCGTGACAGAACCTGCCGACTTCGCCGCTTCCTTCGTGCGGATGGCGGAAGATGCTGCCGCCAACCTCGTCAAGGCTCGGGCGGAAATCGGCAAGGCGATCTTCGGGCAGGAGAAGGTCGTCGAGGAAGCGCTGGTGACGATCCTCGCCGGCGGTCATGCGCTGCTCGTCGGCGTGCCTGGCCTTGCCAAGACCCGGCTCGTCGAGACGCTCGGCACCGTGCTGGGGCTCGATGCCCGCCGCGTGCAGTTCACGCCGGACCTGATGCCCTCGGACATTCTCGGCACCGAGATCCTTGAGGAGCCAAGCCCCGGCAAGCGCGCCTTCCGATTCATCAAGGGCCCGGTTTTCGCCGAACTCCTGATGGCGGACGAAATCAATCGCGCCTCGCCGCGCACCCAGTCGGCGCTGTTGCAGGCGATGCAGGAAGGATTTGTCACCATCGCTGGCCAGCGGCACGATCTGCCACGCCCGCCCCTGCCGAAGCCCTTCCACGTGCTCGCCACGCAGAACCCGATCGAGCAGGAAGGCACTTACCCGCTGCCCGAAGCCCAGCTCGACCGGTTCCTTCTCGAAATCGACGTCGATTATCCCGACCGCGAGGCAGAGAAGCGGATGCTGATCGAAACGACCGGTTCGACACAGGCGGAAGTTCAGGCGGTCTTTTCCGCCGAGGGTATCCTCGCCGCGCAGCGTCTTGTGCGCCGCCTCCCGGTTGGGGAGAGCATCGTCGAGGCGATCCTCGATCTCGTGCGTTCTGCACGCCCGCTGCCCGGAACGCCACTCGCCGAGACACTGGTCTGGGGTCCCGGCCCGCGCGCAAGTCAGGCTCTGATGCTGGCA
>DAORNC010000014.1:18438-29711 GCA_035440785.1 Rhabdaerophilum sp.
CCTCATCGAAGGACGGCTCTCGCCCTCCCTCGATGACATGATCGCGCTCGCCGAACCTGTGCTCAAGCACCGCATGGCGCTGTCCTTCGCAGCGCGGGCGGAGGGTGAGACCATCGGCAAGATCATCGCCGGCCTCACGGCCAAATATCGCTGAACCGGAACAGGGAGACTGCGCGCTTCATGGCGGTTGACGAGGCCCGCACCACCCCTCCCCTTCGCGGCAAGCTTCCGCCCGCGTTGACGCGCGAGGCCGCGCGCCTCTCCGAAATCCTGCCGCATCTCGTCGTCGAGGCGCGCAACGTCGCGGCCCAACTCCAACTCGGCATTCACGGTCGCCGCCGTCCCGGCCCCGGCGAGGAGTTCTGGGAGTTCCGCCCGTTCGTCGCCGGCGAATCGACGAACCGGATCGACTGGCGCCGCTCCGCGCGCGACGATCGGCTCTATGTCCGCGAGCGGGAGTGGGAAAGCGCCTCGGCCCATTGGATCTGGATGGATCTTTCCGCCTCGATGCACTTTGCCTCGCGCATTGCCACGCATCCGAAGCGTGACCGCGCGATCCTGATCGGCCTTGCGCTGGCGGATATCCTCGTTCATGCGGGCGAGCGCGTCGGCCTGCCCGGCCGTACCGTGCCGCTTGCCTCGCGTAACATCATCATGCGGCTGGCGGAAACCTTGATCCGGCATGACCCCGCCCACCCCGATCCGCTGGCGATGGATGCCCTGCCCGATGTCCTGCCCGTAAAACGACACGATCATCTCGTTATCATCGGCGATTTTATAATGCCGCCAGCAGAATTCGCCGAGAAGCTCGCCCGCATCGCGCACCGCGGCGTGCGCGGAACGGTGGTGCTGGTGCGCGATCCGGTGGAAGAGGATTTCCCGTTCGCAGGCGAGATCGAGTTCGAGGGGCTCGAAACGCCGGAGACATGGCGTGTCGGCGAGGCACTTGATGTCGCGCGGGCCTATCGCGAGCGGATCGCGACCGTGAACGACGAATTGCGGCGCATAGCCCTGCTGCAGGGCTTCGCCTTTGTGAAGCATCTCACCCATCGCCCGGCGGCTGAAACCTTGCTGAGCCTCGCCGCCCTGATTGGCGGTCAACCGCCAGCTGCCCACTCTGCGCTAGGGGCCGCGCCATGATCGCCGGGCTGAGCTTCCTCGCGCCATGGATGCTGGTCGGGCTCATCGCTCTTCCGGCCCTGTTCCTGCTGCTGCGCATCACCCCCCCGCCGCCGCGTCGGCTCCCCCTGCCGACCCTGCCGCTCGTCAAGGACATTCTCGGTAAGGAGAAGGAACCTGCCCGCACGCCCTGGTGGCTGCTGGCGATCCGGCTTGCCGCCGCCGCCGCGCTGATCCTCGCCGTTGCGGGGCCGCGCTGGCAGCCCCAAAGCGAAGTTACGGCCACCGGCAGCGACAGGGGAACGCTCATTATCCTCATCGACAACGGCTGGACCTCGGCGCCCGGATGGGCCATGCGGATCGAGCGCGCCAAGAGCCTCATCGAGAATGCATCCTCGCGCCCGATTCTGCTTCTGGCCGCCGGAGAACCCACGAATGGCCTGCAACCCGAAACGGCGCAGGCGGCGCTCTCGCGCCTGATGACGCTGTTACCGAAGCCGCATCTCGTCGATCGCGAGCCGGCGCTCGATCTCGCGCTCTCCGCGCTGAAGGCTGAGGCCGATTCCCGGATTGTCTGGATCGGCGACGGCATCGTCATGGAACGCCAGCGCGACATCGTCTCGCGTTTCCTTGCCGAGGCCGCCGGCCGGCTCGATGTGATCGCGACGCTGCCCGATGCGCCGCTCGCCATTGCCGGAATCGGACAGGATGCGGAAGGTCTTCAGGCCATGATCCGTCTTGCCGCCCCTTCGGCCTCGTCCCGCGAAGGGCTGGTACGGGCCTTCGACGAGAAAGGACGCGATCTCGGCGAAGCGACCTTCCGGCTCGATGCAGGGCAAAGCCAGGTGCAAGCCCGGCTGGTGATGCCCATCGAGCTGATCAACGACATTGCCCGCATCGAAATCGTCGGCGAGAAAAGCGCAGGCGCGGTGCATCTGCTCAACGCGGCACACGGTCGTCGACGCGTGGCGCTCGTCACGGGCGAATCGTCGGATACCGCCCAGCCGCTGATTTCCGCGCGCTACTTCGTGACGCAGGCGCTCAAACCCTTCGCTGACCTGCGCGAGCCGCCGCGGGGGATCAACGACCCTATCCTGCGCGTGCTCGACGAACGACCGGACATCCTTGTTCTCGTCGACATCGGCACCGTTGCTGGAGAGAATGGCACCGCGATCACACGCTTCGTGGAAAACGGCGGGATGCTGATCCGCTTTGCGGGATCGGGCCTGGCCGAGGCGTCGGACGATCTTCTACCCGTCCGTCTCCGGCGCGGCGGGCGAATTCTTGGCGGCGCCCTTTCGTGGGACAAACCCCGCAGGCTCGGCGCCTTCCCCGAAGGGTCCCCCTTCGCGGGGCTGCCGGCGCAGGACGACGTGCGGGTTGAGCGGCAGGTTCTCGCTGAACCGGATTCGGAACTCAGCCGTGCGAGCTGGGCCGTCCTCGAAGACGGGACGCCGCTCGTCACCGGCGCCCCGCGGGGAAAAGGGCAGATCGTGCTGTTCCATGTCACGGGCGATACGAGCTGGTCGAACCTGCCGCTTTCCGGTGCCTTCGTGGAGATGCTTCGCCGCACCCTGCAGATCGCCAAAAGCCAGAACCGCACCGTCGAGCCCGGCTCCGGTGAAGTCACCGCCAAGGCTCCCGCCCGCCTGACGCTGGACGGGTTCGGCGTGCTCTCCTCGGCGACACGTATGGCGCAGCCGATCGACAGCCAGTTCGCGGGCCCCGCCGATGCCGATCATCCGCCCGGCTTCTACGGCCCCACTGAAGCGAGTCTTGCGGTGAACGCCCTGACGACGACGACCAGACTCGAACCGATTGCGTTTGGAAATGCGCATGTCGTCCCGCTTCGACCCTGGCAACTCGTCGATTTCCGACCCTGGCTGATGATTCTCGCAGCCGTTCTCGTCGTCGCCGATGCTCTTGCGATGGCGGTGCTCGGCGGCGCCCTCTCGCGCTGGACCTCCGCCCTTCCGTTCCGGAGGGCCTTCGCGACAGCGCTGTTCGCGGGAGCCATCCTCACCATCTTTTCACCGGTGCCCCGCGCCGAAGCGCAGCAGGCACGCGAACTACCGGCTATCCGGCAGGAAGACGTCCGCTCCAGCCTCCGCCCGCGCCTTGCCTATGTCGTCACGGGCGATCCGCGCGTCGACGAGGCAAGCCGTGCAGGCCTTTTCGGCCTTGGCCGCATCCTCGCGGAACGCACCTCGCTCCAACTCGACGAACCCATCGGGCTCGATCCCGCGCGCGACGAACTCGTCTTTTATTCAATGATTTACTGGCCGATAATTGCGGGACAACCGAACCCACCCGAGCGCGCGATCCGTGCCATCGACGCTTTCATGAAGACGGGTGGAACGGTGATTTTCGATACACGCGATGCCTTCGTCCAGCGCCCCGGCGGCGCGCCTACGCCTGAAACCCGCGCCCTGCGCGCCATGCTCGGCGCGCTCAGCATTCCCGCGCTGGAACCGGTCCCGCAGGACCATGTCCTGACCAAAACGTTCTATCTGCTGAACCGTTTCGTTGGCCGCTATGCCGCGGGCGACAGCTGGGTCGAGGCGCTGTCGGGTCCCGCCCAGGATACGAAGGTTCCTGCCCGCGCTGGCGACCGGGTATCGCCGATCATCATCACCTCGAACGATCTTGCCGCCGCCTGGGCAATGGACCGGCTCGGCAATCCGCTCTTCCCGCTGGTTCCGGGCGAGCCGCGCCAGCGCGAGCTCGCTTACCGCACCGGGGTCAACCTCGTGATGTACGTCTTTACCGGGAACTACAAGGCCGATCAGGTGCATGTGCCCGCCCTGCTCGAAAGGCTGGGCCAATGAATGTGGATCGCCTCACGCTCGATCTCTCGCCATTCCTGCCCTGGCCTTGGCTGGCGATGCTAGCACTGACGGGATTGCTGGCGGTCGGCTATCTTCTCCGGCGGGGGCGCCGCGGCGCCTGGCTGCGCCTCATCGCGTTGCTCCTGGTGCTGGCGGGCCTCGCCGATCCGCGACTCGTCAACGAGAAGCGCGATCCGTTGCCGGATGTCGTCGCGGTTGTCGTCGACCGATCCGGCTCGCAGACGATCGGCGATCGGATGCGTGAGACAGACGAATCCTTGCGCATCCTCACGGAGCGTATCCGTCAGCGCCCGAACACGGAGATGCGTGTCATCGATGTGTTCGACCGCGACGGAACCTCCGACGGCACGCGCCTGTTCGAAACGGTGACGAACGCGACGCGCGACATTCCCAAGGACCGACTGGCCGGTGTGATCGCGATCACGGACGGCATCGTCCATGACGTCCCCGCCGACAAGGGGCGCCTGTCGTTCAACGCGCCGTTCCACGCGCTCGTCACCGGACGCCCGAACGAATTCGACCGACGTATCGAACTGGTCGAGGCGCCCCGGTTCGGGATCGTCGGCAAGGAGGTGGCTGCCGTCGTCCGGGTCGAGAGCCAGGGACGACCTGAGGGGCCGGTCCGGCTCAGCATCCGCCAGAACGGCGAGTTGCTTTCAACCCGCGCCGTTCTGCCCGGTCGCCCGATCAACTTGCTGCTGCGCGTCGATCGCGCCGGAATGAACCTCTTCGAGGTGGGAATCGACGCTGCGCCAGGCGAACTCACTGCCCTCAACAACACGCTCGCGCTGCCGATCGAAGGCGTGCGGGAAAAGCTCCGCGTACTCCTCGTTTCCGGCGAACCTCACGCCGGGGAGCGCACCTGGCGCAACCTGCTCAAGGCCGATCCGAACGTGGATCTCGTGCATTTCACCATTCTCCGCCCTCCGGAGAAGCAGGACGGCACACCCACGAACGAACTCTCACTGATCGCTTTCCCGACGCGTGAACTCTTCGTCACGAAGATCAAGGAGTTCGACCTCATCATCTTCGATCGGTATTCCAACCAGACGTTCCTGCCGACGCTCTATTTCGAGAACATGGTGCGCTATGTGCAGGAGGGCGGAGCGATCCTCTTCGCCGTCGGACCAGAAATCACCGCGCGTTCAGGGCTGCTTTCCACCCCCTTGCGCGAGATCATGCCGGCAGAGCCGACAGGCAATGTCATCGAACGTGCCTATCGCGCGGAAGTGACAGATCTCGGCCGGCGTCACCCCGTTACCCGGAACCTCGAAGGCGCGGGCTCGCCGCAAACCGGCGCGACATGGTCACCCTGGTTCCGACAGATCGCTGCCCGCTCGCGCGACGGGCAGGGACTCCTGCAGGGTGCGAACAGCCTTCCGCTCCTCGAGCTCAAGCGTGAGGGAAAAGGGCGGGTTGGCCTGTTCCTGTCCGATCACGTCTGGCTCTGGGCGCGCGGCTACATGGGCGGCGGCCCGTACTTCGACCTCCTGCGGCGGCTCTCACACTGGTTGATGAAGGAACCGGAACTCGAAGAGGAAGCGCTTCGTCTCTCGGTCAACGGCGGCAAGATCGTGATCGAGCGCCGAACCATCGGCGGAGCACCGGGTGACGCGGTTCTCATCGAGCCGGCAGGGAACAAGCTGCCGGTGACGCTCGCCGAAGCCGAACCCGGCATCTGGCGTGCGGAAATGACCGTCCGCCGCGCGGGGCTCTATCGCGCCGAGAACGGCGGGCTGGTTGCCTTCGTCAATGCCGGTCAGCCTAACCCACGAGAGTTCCGGCAGGTTGTCTCTACGCTCGAAGATCTTGCGCCGGCAGCGGAAATGTCGGGCGGCTCCGTGCGCCGTATCTATGCCGAGGGCCGGCTCGACATGCCGAGTCTCGTTGATATTCGCGCCGGCGGGCGCTACGCCGGGTCCAATTACATCGGCCTTCGCCCAACCGAGGCCTCGGTTTTACGCGGTGTGACCGTCATTCCCCTTGGCATCGGCATGGTCGGTCTCGGTCTGTTGCTATTCCCGCTCATCGGCGCCTGGTTCGCGGAGGGGATGCGGCGACGGCGGACGGAAGACTGAACTCAGCCGCCGCGGACGTCGCCCGAGATCGCCGCCAAGGCGCCGGACTTGAGTTCAAGCGCGAGCAATCGCATAGGATCGACCGGCCCGGGAAGCCGGATCTTGCCCGGTGGCACGCGCTTGTAACCGTGGCGGCCGTAATAAGGCTCGTCTCCCACCAGAATGATGAGATCAACCCCGATCGCGCGGGCGGAATTGGCGCAGCGTTCGAGCAAGGCCCGGCCGATCCCGCGCCCCTCGAACGAGGGATCGACCGTCAGCGGGCCCAGCATGAAGGCGCGATGCTCGCCGATGCGGATCGGCGTCAGCTGCACCGCCGCAATGAGCAGCGAACCGATATGCGCAACGAAGGCAAGGCCGGGCGTCGCGCTGGCCTGTTCGCGGATGCGGAACGCCGTCCGCGCAAAGCGCCCAGGCCCGAAGGCGCGGGCATGAAGGCGCTCGACAGCCTCGCCGTCTTCCGGCCGCTGCGCCTGGATGGTGAACTGGAGTTCGGACATGACGCCCCGCGTCGATACGACAATGCGGACCGATCAATATCGCCCTCGCCCGAAAGATCAATCCGGGAGATCGGCAACCGGCTACCAATAAGGTTCGACGGCTCTCCGGCCCGCGATCTCGTCGAGGCGGCGGAGCGTGCCGGCTGTTGTCTCCCCCGGCAGCGCATCGAGCGGAAAGAACCCGCACTCGACGATCTCGCGATCCGGCAGGCGCGGGCCGTCCTGTGTGAAATCGCGCACGACGAACAGCGCCACATGGTCACGCGGCGCGTGTGGCGCGTTGTTGTAGATTGCCAGAAGCCGTGCCGCGCCGGTGAGGTGGAGATTACCCTCCTCGCGCAGCTCGACCTCCAGCGCCTGCTCAAGCGTCTGCCCAACCTCGACCCCGCCACCTGGCAGGTGCCAACCCGGCAGATAGGAATGGCGCACGAGAAAGACCCTGCCCTCCCCGTCAAGAACAGCCGCCCGCACGCCGAGCGTCATGCCGCGCGAAAGACGGAACCAGACATGAATGAGGCGTCGGAACAGCCGCAGATGCAAGGGCTCGTTGCGCTCGCGCGCCGATTCGAGACTTGACGCGGCAGGCCCCGCGGGCGACACGGAGCCCGCCCTGCTCGCGAGATCTGCGCCTTGACCTTCCTGATCGCTCACCTGTCCGATCCTCACATTGGCCCGTTACCGCCGCTGAAGCTCCGTCACCTGATGAACAAGCGGATGACCGGCGCACTGAACTGGCACGGCGCCCGCGCGACCATCCACAACATGGCGGTCTTCGCCGAAATTGTCGCCGATGTCCTGGCCCAGAAGCCCGATCACGTCGCATTGACCGGCGATCTCGTCAATATCGGCTTCGAGCCCGAATTTCCGCAAGCGTTGTCGATGACGAAGGAACTTGGCCTGCCGGACCGGGTCAGCATCGTGCCGGGTAACCACGATGCTTATGTGCGGGGCTCCCTTGCCTCGATGGAGCGCAGCTTCAGCGCCTTCATGGCGGGAGACGGCCATGCCGGACCGGTGACGTTCCCTTATCTCCGTGAGCGGGAGGGTATCGCCTTTATCGGCGTCAACTCCGGGGTGCCCACCCTGCCGTTCATGGCCTCGGGCGAGGTGGGAACGCCGCAACGCGATGCTCTGGCGCGAATGCTTGAAGAAACGGTGCGCCGCAAGCTCTATCGGGTGGTAATGATCCATCATCCGCCTGTCCGGGTTGCCTCGCGCTTCGGGCGCAGCCTGCGGGATGCCGATGATTTCACACGGCTTCTGGCCAAACATGGCGCGGAACTGGTCCTGCACGGCCACAACCACCGCCATTCGCTGCACCAGGTCCGGGGGCCTGCCGGCAACGTACCGGTCCTCGGCGTCGCTTCCGCATCCGCTGTTCCGGGAACCCCGGCGCACCGCGCGGAATACCACCTCATCCGCGTCGATGTCGCCGCCCGACGGGTGGAAATCGTCCGGCGCGGTTTTTCACCCGAGAACGGCGGAATCCACGACATCGGCTCCCCTATTCGTTTCGCTGCCGATTTCTGAAAACCACTTCTTAACGGTGCTTAAGGCATTATCGTGCGATCTCTCGATGCCGGATGCCAAGAACGTGTCAGCCGCGGAAAAACTGGACTCTCTCGCCGGCAGGGCGAACGCCCTTTCCCCGACTCATCAGGAACCGACCGCGACGACCAAGCGGGTATTGGACGCGATGACGCGCGCGGCGCTGCCTTACGAACTCAAGATGCTTCCGGAGGGCATCCGTTCGGACGAGGAAATCGCGGCATTCTGCGATTGCGAAATCAATTTTATCGCCAAGACGACGATCATGCGCGGCAAGGCGACGAAGAAGCCTGTGCTTCTGATTTATTCCGCTGCCTCCAAGCTCAACGAAAAGCAGATTGGTCTCCTCGTTGGGGAGAACCTCCAGCGCGCAGATGCCGATTTCGTGCGGCGGCTCACCGGATACCCGATCGAGAGCGTACCGCCTCTGGCCCATCTCAACCGGGTGCCGGTCCTTTTTGACAGCGCGTTGATGCGCTTCGCCCGCATCTGGTGTCCATGCGGCAGCCCTGACGCCGTTTGCTCCGTGCCGACCCTCGTGCTTGCACGGGCGATCTCCGCCCGCACCGTGCCGCTGGATAGCGGGCACTAACGTCTGGCCACTACGCCTTGGCAGCCTCGTCCTTGACGCCGAGCTTCTTCTGGAGGCTCGTCGAGGATGTCGTGTACTGGAACACGAGCCGTTTCTCCGGGTAGACGTAACGGTGCACCTTTTGCGCCGCCAGCGCCGCCTCGTGGAAGCCGGAGAGAATCAGCTTCAGCTTGCCGGGATAGGTGTTAATGTCGCCGACGGCAAAGATGCCCGGCACGTTGGTCTCGAATTTCTCCGTATCCGACGGGACGAGGTTCTCGTGGAGATTGAGCCCCCAATCCGCGATCGGTCCGAGTTTCATCGTCAGCCCGAAGAACGGCAGCATGGTATCGGCATCGACCACGAATTCAACACCGTCGTTACCGCGGCAAATCGCCCGCGAAAGCTGCGGTGCGGCGCCTTCGAGGCGCATCACCTGCCCGATGCTGAGATCCATCTTCCCTTCGGCGACGAGCTTGCGCATCTGTTCGACCGAATGGGGAGCCGCGCGGAAATCGTCGCGCCGGTGCATCAACGTCACGCGCTCGGCGATCGGCTGGAGGTTGAGCGTCCAGTCGAGTGCGGAATCCCCGCCACCGACGATCAGCACCTTCTTGCCCCGGAACTGCTCCATCTTCCTCACGGCGTAAAACACCGATGTGCCTTCAAAAGCCTCGATTCCCTCGATCGGAGGCTTCTTCGGCTGGAAGGAACCGCCACCGGCGGCGATCATTACCGTCTTTGCCTCGAAGTGGGTCCCCGCGTCAGTGGCGACACGGAAAAGCGGTGCTTCCGCCGTTCCGACGGGCTCGAGGCTCGTGACCATCTCGCCATGATGAAATGTCGGGCTGAACGGGGCAATCTGCTGGAGGAGGTTGTCCGTCAACTGCTGACCGGTAACGACAGGAAATCCGGGAATGTCGTAGATCGGCTTTTCTGGGTAAAGCTCCGAGCACTGTCCACCCGGCTTCGAGAGAATATCGACGAGATGTGCGCGGATATCGAGAAGTCCCAGCTCGAAGACGGCGAAAAGGCCCACCGGCCCCGCGCCGACAATCAGGCAATCGGTCTTGATCGTTTCATCGGTCATGAAATGGCTCCAGGAAGTCGGGCGGCCAGCCGGCAGCGTCCGCGTTTGGCGCTTCATGACGCAAAGCGCCAACCAAAGGCAAGAACATACCCGGCGACAAGAAGCAAAACTTGACTTTCCTCAATCGGCCCGTGCCTCTCGCCTTCGGCGGCCGATGGCCTAGAATGGTTTTGTGCCGCATGCCAAAACAAGACGGATGGCCGATGGATTTCCTCGACGACTACTGGCTCCGACCGGAACCATATGATCCGCGCCTTTCGGTTCCTGTCCGGGGATTGAACGAGGCCGGCGAGAAGGTAGAGACCCGTGTTACGGTCGAACGCGCGTTGACGCTCTACCTCAATTCCCGCGAGATCGTCACGATGATGACGATCGGCGACCATCCGGAGTATCTGGCGCTCGGTTATCTTCTCAACCAGAACATGCTGAAGCCGGACGCACCTGTCACCAGCATCGACTACGACGACGATCTTGGCGTTGTCGTAGTCCGGACGGAAATGGAGACGAACTTCGAGGAAAAGCTGAAGAGGCGCACGCAAACCTCCGGTTGCGCGCAGGGCACCATCTTCGGCGACCTGATGGATGTCATCGAGAATGCCCGCCTGCCGGAAACGCCGATGCGGACCTCCTGGCTCTACGGCCTCACCCGCAAGATCAATCAAACACCTTCGCTCTATCTCGAATCGGGCGCGATCCACGGCTGCGTTCTTGCAGAGCAGGATCGTCCGCGCGTCTATCTCGAGGACGTCGGCCGTCACAATGCGGTCGACAAGATCGCCGGCTACATGCACCGCCACGCGATCGATCCTTCCGACAAGATTTTCTACACGACGGGGCGACTGACTTCAGAAATGGTCATCAAGACCGTGCGTATGGGCATTCCCGTACTGGTCTCGCGCTCGGGTTTCACCGCCTGGGGGGTCGAACTCGCACGCAAGGCGGGGCTGACGCTCATCGGCCGTGCGCGCGGCAAGCGTTTCGTCGTTCTCTCGGGCGAGGATCGGCTGATTTTTGATCAGGACCTTGCCTATGTCGAGGAGGAGGGTACGCGCCACCGCCGCAAGGGAAGCCGGGATCAGGAGCCCCAAGGCCAAGAGGCCTTCGAATGAGTGCGGATACGTTGGCCAGCGTCGTGCTGGCGGGCGGTCGTGCGACGCGCATGGGTGGCCTCGACAAGCCCCTCCTCGAAATCGGCGGACGGATGATCCTTTCGCGCGTGCTCGAACGGATCGCCCGGCCGAACATGCCGATCGTCCTCAACGCCAACGAGAACCCGGCGCGCTTTGCCGCCTTCGGCCTTCCGGTGGTCGCCGATGCGATGGCGGATTATCCAGGCCCGCTCGCCGGCGTCCTCGCAGGCCTCGATTGGGCTGCGGAAAACACGAAGGCCGAGTTTCTCCTCTCCGTACCCGGCGACTGCCCCTTTATCCCGCGCGACCTCGTCGGACGCCTGCTCGGCGCCCGCGCGGCGGCAGGCACGCCGTTCGCCTGTGCGGCTTCGGGCGGTTGGACGCATCC
>DAORNC010000014.1:29721-32394 GCA_035440785.1 Rhabdaerophilum sp.
GCCTTTGGCGATGCGCGAGGATCTGCGGCAGGCGCTCCACGGCGGCGAACGGAAAATCGACCGGTTCACCGGTCGATTCGGCTGCGCCTCGGCCGAATGGCCGATCGCGGTCTGCGACCCCTTTTTCAATGTTAACACGCCCGACGAGTTGGCCGAAGCGGTGCGCCTCGCCCCCCTTGTCGATGAGGAAACATCCAACTAGAGTTCCGCCTCAATCAGCGGCAGTCGAACCGCTGGCTCCGGGGAGTATTGATATGAAGTCGTTCGTCCTTGCTTTGGCCTCGATGGTCGTGATCGCGATCGGTGCGTCGGTCCTGCTCAACTCGGGCTACCAGAAATCCGCCACCGAGGCTTATGCCACGCAGGGCGCGCGCGTCGGCACCGCTCACTGAGCTGGCACGCTTTTTCCCTTTTAGACCATCAAGGTCTCGAACGGGAAGTAATTGACCCGCTCGCCGGGCTCGACCGTCAGGCGTGCCTCCTCGAGTTCGACAAGACCGCTGCTCTGTGTAAGCGATGAAATCAGAGCCGCACCATCCCTCGGGAAACGCCGCGCGAGGAGCACGCCCTCCCCGTTCGTCAGGCTGACACGCACATATTCGCGTCGGTCGGCCTTTTTCCGGTAATCGAATCCCGCCATGACCTGCATCGGGCGCGGACGACAGGGTTGCGCGCCCTGCAACATATCGAGAACCGGCCCGACAAACCGTGCGAAAGTCACGAAAACCGCCGCCGGGTTACCGGGCATTCCGAGGAAGCTCCGCCCACGGATGGTGCCCATCGCGATCGGGCGGCCCGGCTTGATCGCAAGACGCCAGAAATCGAGAGAGCCGACCGCTTCCACCGCAGCCTTCACATGGTCTTCCTCTCCCGTCGAAACGCCGCCGCTGGTGAGGATCGCATCGCAGTCGGCTGCCGCACCATCGAGCGCGCGCGCGATCGCCTCCCGGTTGTCCGGCAGGATGCCGAGATCGACCGGCTCCATACCCCGACCTGCGAGAAGAGCCAGCAGCATCGGCCTGTTGGCGTCAAACTGGGCGCCATGCGCAAGCGCCGGCGTCGCGTTGCCCTGCAATGGTTCAGCCAGTTCGTTGCCGGTCGAAAAAACCGCAACCCGCAGCGGACGTCGGACAAGTAGCTCGGCGATCCCAGTCGCCGCACAAGCTGCGAGATGATGCGGCCGCAGGCGCGTTCCGGCGGGAAGCCACTCCTCGCCGGCCCCGAAATCCTCGCCGGCGAAGCGTCGGTTCGCACCCAACGACAGGCCGGCCGGCAGCACAACATCGCTCCCTTCAAGCGCGACATCCTCCTGCATGAACACGGTATCGGCGCCTGCCGGCATCGGCGCGCCGGTAAAGATGCGGATGGCGGAGCCGGGCCTGATCGCAGGGACTTCGAGCCGGCCTGCCGCAACACGCTCGGCCACCGGCAGGCGGGTGGAAGCGTCCGGCAGGAGATCGGCATGACGGACTGCATAGCCGTCCACGGCGGAATTATCGAAACTGGGGACAGGAAGACGCGAGACCTGGGCCGCAGCACTCACGCGGCCCAGGGCGCGCGAGACAGGAATGGTCTCCATCGCGCTAACCGCCCCCAGGCGCTGCACCAAATCATCGAGCGCGTCATCGAGACGCCGGAGCTTGCCACCGAATGCAAAACTATCGCTGCTCAACTGGGCCATGGGAATCTCCCCGTTCTTGCCTAGGCCGGCGGGAAGATGGAGGCAATCGGCTGGGCGAACCGTTCGACGAAATCAGCAATCGTTCCGATATCGTCGAGCCCGGCCTGCGGCAACGTCACACCCGGAAACGGTGCATCGCTAGCAATCGCCAGAACCATAGGATCGTCCGGATGCAGCGGTAGCTTGCCATTCGCCGCGCGGAACACCTCGATCTTGGGGTGCGTCTGTCGTTTGAAACCCTCGACCAGCACAAGATCGGTCGGCGCCAGCCGGGCTAGTAGACGCGGAAGAGACCACTCTTCCTCCTCGCGCAATTCGTGGATCAGCGCGAAGCGGTTGCGGGAGCTGATGAGCACCTCTCCGGCACCAGCGAGCCGATGGGTGTGACTGTCCTTGCCGGGATGATCTACATCGAAGCTGTGATGGGCGTGCTTGAGCGTGGAGACGCGGTTTCCGCGGCGAACCAGTTCCGGAATGAGCTTTGCGAGCAGCGTGGTCTTGCCGGCACCGCTCCAGCCGACGATGCCGATCATGCGGGTCATAAATCGTTCCAAGTCACTTTCTTACCAGTTCGTGGCCTGCTCTCGGACGCGAAAAGGGCGCCCTGAGGCGCCCTTTCTGGCATCGTTTGCCGGAAATGTCACTCGGCAGGCTGGGCCGCGCCGGAGATACGGGAGCCAGACTTGCGCTCTTGCTCTTCCTTGACCCAGAGCGAATGATGCTCCTTGGCCCAGTTGAGATCGACCTCGCCCGAACCCATCGCGTCGAACGCACCTTCCATACCGATCGAGCCGATATAGATATGGCCTATGATGAGCGCCGTCATCAGGAAGGCGACGGTGCCGTGCAGGGTCGCGTGAAACTGGACTTCCGCAATCCCTTCAGCCGTCGGGAACAGGAGATGCCAACCGGAGATCGACATCAGCACACCGCCGATGACAACGCTCCAGAACACGATCTTCTGGCCACCGTTGAACCGGCGTGCCGGCGGG
>DAORNC010000014.1:32430-35255 GCA_035440785.1 Rhabdaerophilum sp.
AAACCACTTCGCATCGACCGCGCTCGGCATGTTGTCCTTCACCCAGATGATGAAGGTAAGCGCGACGCCGACCATGAAGGCAAAGCCGACATAATTGTGGATCAGTTTCGCGAAGGATGACCAGGCCGCGAATCCTTCCGCCCCGAGAACCGGTGCAAGGATCTTCTTGCCGAACGTGACGTTGATCCCGGTGATCGCCAGCGAGAGGAAGCTCAGGGCCGTCAGCCAGTGCACGAAGCGATCGATCGCGCCGAAGCGCAGGATCTTCATCGTCGAGGGGCCGGCATCGATCCGGATCTTGCCGCGCATGAGGTAAAATACCGCCAGCAGCGCGATCACGCCGAGAATGGCGAAGGCACCGATTTTCGGCAGTGTTTCCTGGTTGAAGGCGCGCCAGTCGCGACCCGGCTGGATGAGGTTGCCCGCAGCCTTGTTGGGAATCGAGACGCGACCGGAGAGCGCCTCGCCCGGCTTCAGCGCCTGGAAGAGTTGCGTCTCCTTCACCGATTGTGCGGTGGGATTGACGCTGCCCTGCGCGAAAACCGGCGAGGATAGTGAGAACAAGCCGAAGACGAGGGCGAAAAGCCCGGTCCGGAGCCACTTGGAGAGCATCGAAGTCAAGTCGGCCTCCCTTTTCTTTCCTGCAAATTTCTTGTGAGCGGGCGCTCCCGCCCGCCGGTTATTCGAAAGCGCGGAACACGCCTCAGATGGCGATCGTCTCCTTGTAGGCAACCTGCCAGCCCCAGGCACCCGAGCCGTAGCCACGCTTGGCAACACGCTCCTTGTAGATCTGGGCGATGATATCGCTGTCGCCGGCGAGCAACGCCTTGGTCGAGCACATCTCGGCACAAAGCGGGAGCTTACCTTCGGCGAGGCGATTACGGCCATACTTGTCGAGTTCGGCCTGGCTTCCGTCGGCTTCCGGGCCGCCGGCGCAATAGGTGCACTTGTCCATCTTCCCGCGTGAACCGAAGTTCGAGGTCTTGGGATACTGCGGCGCGCCGAACGGGCAGGCGTAGAAGCAGTAGCCGCAGCCGATGCACAGGTCCTTGTTGTGCAGCACCACGGCATCTGCCGTGGTGTAGAAGCAACTCACCGGGCAGACGGAGGCGCAGGGTGCATCCGTGCAATGCATACAGGCCATCGAGACCGAACGCTCGCCGGGCTTGCCGTCATTGAGGGTGACGACGCGTCGGCGGTTGATGCCCCACGGCACCTCGTGTTCGTTCTTGCAGGCCGTGACGCAGGCGTTGCATTCGATGCAGCGATCCGCATCGCAAAGGAATTTCAAACGAGCCATTTTTCAACTCCTCCTTATGCTGCACGGATCTGGCAGAGCGTGACCTTACCTTCGTGCATGCCCGTCACCGGATCATAGCCATAGGTCGTCACCGTGTTGACGCTTTCGCCCAAAACGATCGGGTCGGCGCCCTTCGGATATTTCGAGCGTTGGTCTTCGCCCTGGAACCAGCCGCCAAAATGGAACGGCATCCAGGCAACGCCCTTGCCGACACGCTCGGTCACCAGCGCCTTCATCTTGGCCTTCGAGCTGTTTTCCGGCCCGAATACCCAGACCCAGCCACCGTCCTTGATGCCGCGATCCGCCGCATCGGCCGGATTGATCTCGACGAACATGTCCTGCTGCAACTCCGCAAGCCACGGGTTGGAGCGGGTTTCTTCGCCACCACCCTCGTATTCCACGAGACGGCCAGAAGAGAGGATGATCGGGAATTCCTTGGCGATCCCCTTGTCGAGCGCGGCCTTCTGCACCGTGAAGCCGATGTTCGGCAGGCGGAAGTGCTTGAAGTCCGGCCGGGTCGGGTATTGCGCTACGAGATCCGTGCGCGGCGAATAGATCGGTTCGCGATGAACGGGGATCGGATCCGGCAGGTTCCAGGCATTCGCACGGGCCTTGCCGTTACCGTAGGGGATGCATCCATGCTCGAGCGCGACGCGCTGGATGCCGCCCGAAAGGTCGGTCGCCCAGGAAACGCCGTCCGCCGTATTGCCGCCGATTTTCTCGATCGTGGCCCGCTCGCCCTCGGTCAGGTCCTTGTCCCAGCCCAGTTTCTTCAGCACGCCGTAGGTAAACTGCGGGTATCCGTCCTTGATTTCCGAGCCGACGGAGTAGGAACCCTCAGACAGAAGCGTGACCTTGCGGGTGGAGCCATCCGGCAGCTTCTCTTCGCGTTCGAGGCCGAAGCGGGCGCGGAAGGTACCGCCGCCATCCTTGACGTGAAGATTGGTGTTGTAGAGCTGATGTGTGCCGGGATGCCGATATTCCGGCGTGCCCCAGCATGGCCACGGCAGGCCGTAATAGTCGCCCGCGATATCAGCCGGCGCATCCTTCGGCGCGCGCAAGCTGACGAGATCGAACTTGCCCTGATTCGCCATATGCGCCTTGAGACGCTCCGGAGACTGGCCGCAATAGCCGGTGGACCAGCCGCCACGATTGATCTCGCGCAGCACGGATTCGGGTTCAGGCTCATCGCCGTATTTACCCTTCACCATTTTGATGTTCTTGAACATCTTGTCGGCGAAGCCGAGCTTCTCGGCGAACTTATGCATCACCCAGTAGTCGTTGGCGCTCTCGAAGATCGGATCGACGACCTTCTCGCCCCACTGGATCGAGCGGTTGGAGGCCGTACGCGAGCCCGCGCACTCGAACTGGGTGCAGATCGGCAGGAGGTAGGTGCCGTTCTTGCGCCCCGAGATATGCGCGAAGGTTGTCGGATGCGGGTCCGCAACCACGACGAGTTCCAGCGCTTCGAGACCCTTCACCATGTCGGGCATGCGCGGCACGGTGTTGCCGCCGTGGCCCATCA
>DAORNC010000014.1:35312-36177 GCA_035440785.1 Rhabdaerophilum sp.
CGCATCGAACCAGCGCGTCGACGGGATGCCCGCCACGCCCATCATCGAGGTTTCCTTGCCGTCCGGCCCCTTCATGGTGTCGAAGCGAGACTTGAACCACTCGAAATCGGTTTCCCAGACACGACTCCAATGCTTCCAGGCACCGTCATCGAGGCCGTAATAAAGCGGCAGCGTGCCGATATCGACGCCGAGGTCGGTCGCGCCCTGCACGTTGCAGTGGCCGCGGAAGATGTTGGCGCCGACGCCCGTGCCGCCGACATTGCCCGTGGCGAGCAGCAGGATGCAGAAGGCGCGGACGTTGGCGGTGCCGATGGTGTGCTGCGTCGCGCCCATGCACCAGATGAAGGTCGAGGGCTTCTCGGTCGCGAACTGCTTGGCGACCTTCTCGAGCTGTGCGCCGGGGATGCCGGTCACCTTCTCGACCAGCTCCGGCGTCCACTTCTCGACTTCCTTGCGGACGTCGTCCATGCCGTAGACGCGCTGGGCGATATACTGCTTGTCTTCCCAGCCGTTCTTGAAGATGTGGTGCAGCATGCCCCAGATCACCGGAATGTCCGTGCCGGAGCGGAAACGGACATACTCTGTCGCGTGTGCGGCCGTGCGGGTCATGCGCGGATCGATCACGATCACGTTGGCGCGGTTGGTTTCCTTGCCCGTCAGGATGTGCTGAAGCGAGACAGGGTGCGCTTCCGCCGCGTTCGAACCCATGAAGATCACGGTCTTGGCGTTGCGGATGTCGTTGTAGGAGTTCGTCTGCGCGCCATAACCCCAGGTGTTGGCGACACCCGCCACCGTGGTCGAGTGGCAGATGCGGGCCTGATGGTCGACGTTGTTGGTGCCCCAGTAGGCCGCGAACTTGCGGAAC
>DAORNC010000015.1:0-1892 GCA_035440785.1 Rhabdaerophilum sp.
ATATCTCCCGCGCGCTCCTTGATGGCGAGCCCGAGCATGCGAAAGCCAATCCAGATGCAGACGACGCGCAGGCAAAAAACGACCCTTCAACAGAACGCCTGATCTGCCCCTGGCTGTTGAAGCAATGTAACCGGGGCCGACGCCCGCGATCGAACCCGACTGCAAGCCCGGCATGCAAACGATCGAACCCGACGAGGGGTTGCCGAACCTGCGACAAAAGCCGGCAATCACCAAACCGCCGCTGAGAAAACCTGCGCGGGGGCGCCAATCCCATCAGCGAAGACGTTCTGAGACGGCGCGCGAATGGCTGACGGGTCGCGCCAAGCCTCGGAAGTGTCGGGATGTTCCGGAAACTAAATAATCCAACTAAATCAATGATCTAGAGGATGGTGGAGCTAAGCGGGATCGAACCGCTGACCTCCTGCATGCCATGCAGGCGCTCTCCCAGCTGAGCTATAGCCCCGTTCCAAAAGACATGCCTGGGAGCATGTCGACCCGGCGTTTCGACCGGAGGCGCGGTAATGTCACAAGACGTTCCGCGCCGCAAGAGGGTTTTACGAAATTCCGAGCTGGGATATCTCCGGCGCTTCGCCCGCACCCGGAAGGACCTCAGCCCTCCTCGTCCTCGTCGATGTCGTTGTCGATAAGATCGCTCACATCGCCGTCATCCTCGTCCTCGTCGGCTTCGAGGAAGGTATCGTCGTCGTCATCGCCGAGATCGACATCGTCATCGGTGCCGACAACGACCTTTTCGTCCGCCTCCGCATCCTCGAGCGGAACGAGCTCGGCGGAGGTGTCCACCACCTCATCATCGCTCTCTTCGTCCGCCTCGGCCTTGGCGACCTTGGGCTGTGGGTCGAAATAACTGCGTGCGTAGCTCTGCCCCGTATAGGGCGAAACGATCGGGTCGCGACCGAGATCGTAGAACTTCTTGCCGGTTACGGGGCAAATGCGCTTCGTGCCGAGTTCATCCTTGGGCAATTTCGCGTTCCTGTCAGAAAGGCCCGGGGAGCGGACCGGGAGCAAAAACTTCCGCTTGCAAAGTCGGGATGAAGCCCGTTAGTGGCCTCAATCACCTGTGTCAAATGCTTGTTGCGATGAATTTGCGCAAGAGTGTTTTTTGTCCCCGTTTCCTCCAGGCCGGGGATAAGCGGGATGGCAGTCGAACGGGGATCGAATATGGCTCACGGCATTGAGGTGCGTCCGATGCAGGCGCGGCGCAAGGGCGCCCTCTCCGGCACGGTGACCGTGCCGGGCGACAAGTCGATCTCGCACCGCGCACTGATTCTCGGTCTGCTGACGGTGGGCGAGACGGTGGTGACTGGCCTCCTCGAAGGCGAGGATGTGCTCCGCACCGCCGATGCCGCCCGCGCGCTTGGTGCCAATGTAGAACATCTCGGTCCGGGGCACTGGCGCGTCCATGGCATGGGCGTCGGTACCTTGCTGGAGCCGCGCGAGACACTGGATTTCGGCAATGCCGGCACCGGATCGCGCCTGATGATGGGCGTCGTTGGCGGGCACCCGATCCGCGCGACCTTCGACGGCGATGCCTCGCTCAGGAAACGCCCGATGGGTCGTATCCTCACCCCGCTCCGGCAGATGGGCGTCGAGGTTCTCGATGCCGCGTCCGGCGATCGCCTGCCGCTGACGATCCGCGGCGCCGATGCCTGCATCCCGATCACCTACGAAACGCCGGTCGCTTCGGCACAGATCAAATCAGCCGTGTTGTTCTGCGGCCTCAACGCGCCGGGTGAGACGACCGTCATCGAGAACGAAGCGAGCCGCGACCACACCGAGAAGATGCTCGCCTATTTCGGCGCGGAGATCCGATCCGATGCTCACGGCACGCATGGCCGCCGCATCACGCTCAAGGGGCAGCCGGAGCTCGCGCC
>DAORNC010000015.1:1902-6576 GCA_035440785.1 Rhabdaerophilum sp.
AAACCGATCGTCGTACCCGCCGACCCCTCGTCCGCCGCCTTTCCGATGGTCGCAGCGCTGATCGTGCCAGGCTCGGATATCGTCGTGCGCTCGGTCATGATGAACCCGTTGCGCATCGGCCTCATCACGACGCTGATCGAGATGGGCGCCGACATTACCGAACTCGATCGCCGGATCGAGGGCGGCGAGGAGGTGGCGGATCTTCGCGTGCGGTACTCGGCGCTCAAGGGCGTTGATGTGCCGGTCGAGCGCGCACCCTCGATGATCGACGAATATCCTATCCTCGCGGTTGCAGCCGGCTTCGCGACGGGCGAGACGCGGATGAACGGCCTGCAGGAACTGCGCGTCAAGGAGAGTGATCGGCTTCAAGCGGTTGCGGATGGGCTTGCGGCCAACGGTGTCGCGCATGAAATCTTGGGCGCCGATCTCATCGTCTCCGGCAACGGCAAGGCGGCGCGTGGCGGCGGAACGGTCGCAACGCACATGGACCACCGCATTGCCATGAGCTTCCTCGTCATGGGCCTCGCATCGGACAAGCCGGTTGCGGTCGATGACATGAGCTTCATTGCGACGAGCTTTCCCGACTTTGTGCCACTGATGACGCGGCTCGGCGGAGATCTTGGCTGATGGCGGGGCCGATCATCGCGGTCGATGGTCCGGCGGCCTCGGGCAAGGGTACGCTGGCGAAGAAGCTCGCCGCGCGCTACGGCCTGCCGGCGTTGGATACCGGCCTCCTTTACCGTGCTGTCGGCCAGAAGATGCGTGATGGAGGCCATGATTTTGCGGATGAATCGGCGGCCGTCGCCATCGCAAAGCGCTTTGACGCCGCTTGGCTCGATGATCCGCGCTTGCGGGAGCGTCTCGCGGGGGAGGCGGCAAGCCGCGTCGCCAAGGTGACGGGCGTGCGCGAAGCCTTGCGTAAGTTCCAGCAGGATTTCGCGCACCGACCCGGCGGTGCAGTGCTCGACGGTCGGGATATCGGCACCGTCATCGCACCGGACGCGACGGCGAAACTATGGATTGATGCGGATGTGAAAATCCGCGCGGGAAGACGCTACAAAGAACTCACTGCGCGTGGTGAACCGGTGACGGAGGCGGATATCCTCGCCGATCTCGTCGCGCGCGACGACCGCGATGCACCGAACATGGTCATTGCCACCGATGCGGTGCGGATCGATACCTCCCTGATGGGGATTGACGAAGCCTTTGCGGCGGCTTTGTCTGCGGTCGAGGGTTGCCTCGCACGGAAATAGGCGAGGGGTCCGCGAAGGAGGATTTTGCCTGTGACCGCCACGACCAAGGATTTCGAGCCGATACCGCTGCCCGATTATTTCGAATATCCCCCCGGCGAGATGCTGGCGCGGGCGGAGGCCTTCCGGACGGAGATTGCGCGGCGGCACACGGTTCGGGAGTTCTCGTCCCGTCCGGTGCCCCGCTCGCTGATCGAGATCTGCCTGTGTGCCGCCGGAACAGCGCCGAACGGGGCCAACCATCAACCCTGGCACTTCGCAGTGATCGGTGACCCCGCGCGAAAATCCCGTATTCGCGCAGCAGCGGAAGAAGAGGAGCGGGCCTTTTACGCCGGTAAGGCGGGTGAGGAATGGCTCGCCGCGCTGAAGCCGCTCGGTACCGATTCGTCAAAGCCTTTCCTTGAGATCGCGCCGTGGCTGATCGTGGTGTTCGGGGCACGATCGAGCGCAAGCGCCGACGGGGTCACGCGTAAGAATTACTACGTGCCCGAGTCCGTTTCGATTGCGTGCGGTTTCCTGATTGCGGCGTTGCATCAGGCCGGGCTCGCGACGCTGACACATACGCCGAGCCCGATGGGCTTTCTCAACGAGATCTGCGCCCGGCCCGCAAACGAGAAGCCTTATTTCGTGGTCGTCACCGGTTATCCCGCGCCTGACGCAACCATCCCCCGGCATGCCATCGAGAAGAAGCCGCTCGCCGAGATCGCCAGCTTTTTCGAATAGTCTTGCGACTTTTCCATAATTGGGAAATATTCCCGATTATGGAAATGGAAGCACGATCGCTTGATTATCGCATCGCGGCCCGTCTCCGCGCGCTGCGTGCGGAGCGTGGATGGTCGCTGGATGAACTCGCCGCGCAATCCGGTGTGAGTCGAGCGACTCTCTCCCGTCTCGAAAATGGTGAGACCGGACCGACGACGCTCGTCCTCGCCCGGATTGCCGCTGCTTATGGGCTCACGCTCACCCGCATCGTTCACGAAGCCGAGGAGGCGCTGACGCCATTGATCCGGCGAGCGGATCAGGCCCAGTATGAGGACGACGAACTGGGGTTCCAGCGCCGGGCGGTGTCGCCGCCATCGGCGGGACTCAGGGCCGAGGTGCTCGAATGCCGCATCGCGCCGGGCCGGACGATCACCTACGATATGCCGCCGCGACGGGGGATCGAGCATCACCTCCTGCTGCTCGAAGGGCGTCTCGAAATGGAAGTCGATGGTGCGGAATACAGCCTCGGCCCGGGCGATTGCCTGCGTTTTCTGCTTTCCGGCGGCAGCCGTTTCCGAACGCCCCCCGGCGAGGGCGCGCATTACGTCCTGTTTCTGGTGTGAGGCCAATGTTCACGATCAAGCCTGGCGATTTTTCCGATGCCCGCGTCATTGCGCTGATCCGGCATCATTTCGAGAGGAATCGTGCCGTGACACCGTCCGGTTCGGCGCATGTGCTCGATATTTCCGCGCTCCAGCGGCCCGAGATCGCCTTCTTCGCATTGTGGGACGGGAATGACCTGCTCGGCATTGGGGCGCTGCGCGACTTCGGCGACGGTACCGGCGAAATCAAATCGATGCGCACGGCGGATCACGCGCTCAGGCGCGGAGTCGCAGCCGAGATGCTCGGTCATCTCATGGGACATGCCCGGGCGATCGGTCTGAACCGCCTCTACCTTGAAACCGGTTCCTTCGAGTATTTCGCGCCAGCGCGCGCGCTTTACGCTCGTCATGGCTTCGTGGCGTGCTCGCCCTTCGCCGGGTATCGGAACGATCCGAACTCGACCTTCATGACTTGCGAACTCTAGGCTCATGGCGAGGCGGCGGAAGATCGGTATCGGTCATAACGGCGGGCCGCCGCTCAAGGAAAAACCACACGTGCCGCCCTGGGGGCGCGGTGGCGTAGGGCAGTATTTCATCTGGAAGGCCAAGCATCGTGCGGCATGGCGGCCGGCCTCGACCGACGTTCTCCTGCGCCGGCAGGATAAAGCAGAAAAGCTTGGACTGACCTACGAGGAATACACGCTTGAAATCCTCGAACGCGGCATCCACCTGCAGGAAGAAGATCAGGCGAAAATCGCCGAGATCAGGCGGCGACGGAAGCGTCGTCCCGTGCGCCATCTGTGAAAGGTCAGGGCTCCTCGCCGGGCTCATCCGATCCGGGCAGGTAGGTCAGGAGATCGCCTGGCTGGCAATCGAGCGCGGCGCAGATGCGCGAAAGCGTCTCGAAGCGGATGCCCTTCACCTTGCCGGATTTGAGCAGGGACAGGTTCACCTCCGAGATTCCGATCTTCTCGGCCAGTTCCCGTGACTTCATCTTTCGCCGCGCCAGCATGACATCGAGTTCGACGACGATCGGCATCGACCACCTCAGATGAAAGCGCGGTTCTCATCCGCCAGCCGCGCAGCTTCGCTCATGACGCGCGCGAAGGCGAAAACGAACAGACCGAAAAGCACGAACACGAATTCATGCAGCGAGAACCCGATCACCAATTGCCTGTGCCCCGGCGGATTGTCGATCGTCAAGGCCAGCGCCATGAAGGTGCGGGTGGCGATGGAGACGGCGGTGCCGGCAAGCAACAGCCAGCCGATGGTGACGAGCCGCCGCGAATGGCCGGGATCGAGCACCGGCCCCCGCGCCCAGAGGCGAAACAGATTTCGGATTTGCCAGGCCGTAAGCAGAAAAAGTGTCAGCGCCGGGGCAAGCGCGAGCAGCAGCCTGAGCCGGAGCGCGCGCTCGTCCCCGCCGAAGGCCTTCACGCTCGAAGGCAGGCCGAACGCGGAACCGGATTCGAGTGGATGGGCCAAAAAAAAGGCGGTGCCGGCGATCGCAGCCGTAACCGACAGCCAGACGACAATTTCCACATGGCAGGAAAGGCGGCGCAGGGCCTCCGGCAAAGGGCGTTCCATTTCCGGGATGAACGATGAATGGGTCATCTAAAATTCCTTATTGCATTGGATATTTATTTTAATGTAAAACATAAAAATCTTAATGTCAAACTCGGTGGAGTTCTTATGTTGCGTTCTGTCATGGTGGGCCTAGCCTCGACCCTTATCCTGCAAGCCTGTTCGCATGTGCCGATAACCTCGATGGTTGCGCTCGCGCGGATCGATTTCGATACCACCGACCTCTCCGCCTTTCGTGCGGCGATGCGCTTTCCGGACAACTATCGCGCGCGCGGCAGCCGGATGGTCGTCAAGGTCATCGTCGAGGGAGTGCCGGAGATTCGCGAGGAATTCGCGCTGGAGGCTGTGAACGATCCTGACGAGCTCATGCAGCTTTCCGGGGAGGGAAGGCCTGGTGTGCGCCTTGCCGCCTTCCGCCTCTCGGCCGAGGCGGTCGCGCGTTTCGAGATGCACCGCAAGCGGGCGCTCGATGCCAAGCGCGAGAAGCGGAAGGGGAGCCTCAGCATCGCGCTCGAGCCGGATTTCTGTTACGAGAA
>DAORNC010000015.1:6590-14672 GCA_035440785.1 Rhabdaerophilum sp.
AGACACCGGCGCGTGACCGGTTGCTGTTCTCGACCTACCTCAAGACCGTCGAGACGGTGCGCTATGTCCCGGTCCTGCGCGATTTCGATGCCTTCTCGCAGAAGGAGTATGGCGAGCGGCTCCGGGCCATGCCTGCCTGCTGAGATGGGATGCGATTGGCCGCATTTTCCGGCTTTCGCTTGCCGGGAGACGGCTTTTCTGCTAGTCGCGCCCGATCCTCGGATTTCCGCGCACATCGCGTGGGGCTTGCGGGGAGGGAACACCGTCTCGACCTACCGGTTTTCTCGCGTCGGCTGCCCGAAAGGGCGACAATCCGGGCATCGATTGCCCATGATGGATTGGCTGGCGGGAAGAGACGCTCATCAACCAGCCTTGCCGGCGCGGATGCCCTGCAAAAACGGGCGCTTTTGGAGTTTTAATGTCGCTTCACACCAACCCCAGCCGTGAGGATTTCGCGGCCCTGCTCGAAGAGTCCTTCGCCACCGCGGATACCGCCGAAGGTTCCGTCATCACCGGCAAGGTGATCGCCATCGAGAAGGACGTGGCCGTCATCGATATCGGCTTGAAGACCGAAGGCCGCGTGGCCCTCAAGGAATTTGCTGGCCCGAACCGCGAGTCGACCCTGAAGGTCGGCGATGAGGTCGAAGTCTACCTCGAGCGCGTCGAGAACGCGATGGGCGAAGCGGTCATCAGCCGCGACAAGGCCCGCCGCGAAGAGAGCTGGGTCAAGCTCGAGAAGGCTTACGAGGCCAAGGAAAAGGTCTCGGGCACGATCTTCAATCAGGTCAAGGGCGGCTACACCGTCGACCTCGATGGCGCTGTGGCGTTCCTGCCGCGCAGCCAGGTGGACATCCGCCCGATCCGCGACGTCGGCCCGCTGATGGGCGTTCCGCAGCCGTTCGAGATCCTCAAGATGGATCGCCGCCGCGGCAACATCGTTGTCTCGCGCCGCACCGTGCTCGAGGAAACCCGCGCCGGCCAGCGTCAGGAGCTTGTCTCGAACCTCGAGGAAGGCCAGATCATCGACGGCGTGGTCAAGAACATCACCGATTACGGTGCGTTCGTTGATCTCGGCGGTATCGATGGCCTGCTGCACGTGACCGACATCGCGTGGCGCCGCGTCAACCACCCGACCGAGGTGCTCACCGTCGGCCAGACCGTCAAGGTCAAGATCATCAAGATCAACCAGGACACCCACCGCATCTCGCTTGGCATGAAGCAGCTCCAGGGCAACCCCTGGGAGGGCATCGAAGCCAAGTATCCGATCGAGGGCAAGTTCACGGGCCGCGTCACGAACATCACCGATTACGGTGCGTTCGTCGAACTGGAGCCGGGCATCGAGGGCCTGATCCACGTCTCGGAAATGTCCTGGACGAAAAAGAATGTCCATCCGGGCAAGATCCTTTCGACTTCGCAGGAAGTCGAAGTGCAGATCCTCGAGGTCGATCCCTCGAAGCGCCGCATCTCGCTCGGCCTCAAGCAGACCCTCAACAACCCGTGGGAAAGCTTCGTGGATCGTCACCCGATCGGCACCACCGTCGAGGGCGAGGTCAAGAACAAGACCGAGTTCGGCCTGTTCATCGGCCTGGAAGGCGATGTCGACGGCATGGTCCATCTCTCGGATCTCGACTGGAACCGCCCGGGCGAGCAGGTTATCGACGAGTTCAAGAAGGGCGACATGGTCAAGGCCGTCGTTCTCGACGTTGATATCGAGAAGGAGCGCATCTCGCTCGGGATCAAGCAGGTCGGGTCCGACCCGATCGCCGATGCGGGTGACACCGTCCGCAAGGGCGCCGTGGTCACCTGCGAGGTGCTCGAGGTCAAGGATGGTGGTCTTGAGGTCAAGATCATTGGCCCGGATCTCACCACCTTCATCAAGCGCTCGGAGCTTGCGCGCGATCGCGGCGACCAGCGTCCGGACCGTTTCGCTGCCGGCGAGAAGTTCGATGCCCGTGTGATCCTGTTCGACAAGAAGGCCCGCAAGGTCCAGGTGTCGATCAAGGCGCTCGAGATGGCCGAAGAGAAGGAAGCGATGGCGCAGTACGGTTCGGCCGATTCCGGTGCAACCCTCGGCGACATCCTCGGCGCGGCCCTCAAGAAGGGCAAGTAAGCGACCTTCCGCTTCGCACAGCAGAACACGAAACCGGCGGGGCAACTCGCCGGTTTTTTTGTTGTGATTGCGGGGGGCCTTTGTCTGCGTTATGCCGACCTGAGATCGGCTTCACGGGGCGCATCATGAACCCGATCTCTCTCCGGCTGATGGTTCTGATCGGCGTTGTGGTTTCCGGGCATGCCCTTGCCGGGGAACGCATGCGCGAGAGCAGCCTTGGCTTTGGAAAATCAAGACTATTGTCCGTTGAGCAGGTCAGATTATGCCGAGATTGCGGGCCCGGCTTCCAGTCGGCTCCCGGAGCCGCATCCTGCATCAGGGTCTTCGGCGCCGTGCGGGTAGAAATCGACGGCAGGAGCAAAACCCGCTAGGCCTTTTCTCGCCACTTCGCTGTGGCCCGCGCAAACGGGCGGGCTGACCTTGCCCGTCGCTGGCCCTATAACAACGCGATGAGCAACGACATCCCGCCTTCCATGCCCGGCCCGAGAAAACCCCAGACGGGTGATCATGTCATTCTGGTCGATGGCTCGTCCTTCGTCTTCCGCGCCTATTTCCAGTCGATCCGGCAGGACCAGCGCTACAACTATCGCTCGGACCGGCTGCCGACCGGCGCGGTGCGGATCTTCGCGACCAAGCTGTTCCAGTTCATCCGTGAAGGTGCGCGCGGTCGACGTGCCACGCACCTCGCGATGATCTTCGACAAGAGCGAGGACAGTTTCCGCAAGGCGCTCTATCCGGCCTACAAGGCCAATCGCTCCGACCCGCCGGAAGACCTTGTGCCGCAGTTCCCGCTGATGCGCGCAGTGGTGCGCGCCTTCGGCTACGAGCCGGTGGAAATGACGAAATACGAGGCCGACGATCTCATCGCGACCTATGCGCGGCAGGCGGTCGACCTTGGCGCGGAGGTCACGATCGTCTCGGCGGACAAGGATCTGATGCAACTCATCGAGCCCGGCGTCGTGATGTATGATCCCGCCTCCGGCGAGCGTGACGAGCGTCTGATCGGTGAGGCGGAGGTGCGCGATTACTTTGGCGTGCCGCCGGCAAAGGTCGTCGATGTCCAGTCGCTCGCCGGTGATTCGACCGACAATATCCCCGGCGCGTCCGGCATCGGCATCAAGACGGCAGCTCAACTCATCGAGGAATACGGCGATCTCGAAACGTTGCTGGCCCGCGCCTCGGAGATCAAGCAGCCGAAGCGCCGGGAGGTGCTGACCGATCCGGAAAGCGTCGCGAAAATCCGCGTCTCGAAGGAACTCGTCACCCTCGTGCGTGACGTGCCGGTCGAATGTCCGCTCGAAAAGCTGGTCGCGCATCCGCCCAACGGCGAAGCGGCGGTCGCCTTCCTCAAGGCGATGGAATTCACGACGCTGACGAAGCGCGTCGCCGAGGAATACAAGGCGGATGTCGAGAAGATCGAGCCCGATCCGGCCTACGCCAAGGGCAATTACCCCAAGGGTAATGTCTCCGTGTCGGGCGGCGAGGTGGCAGCTCCGGCTACCCAAATACCGGCGGCGGCATCCGCCTCCGCGGAGGGCGGCTTTGCCTCCGGCCCGGCTGCGCTGGCGGCAAGCCGCCTCGACGCGCTTCGCAAGCTGCCGGTGAAGTTCGAGGCCTACGGGACCATCCGCGATCTGGCCTCGCTCAAACGCTGGATTGAAGCGGCGCGGACGAAGGGCGTCGTCGCCTTCGATACCGAGACGAATTCGCTCGATTCCCTTCAGGCCGAACTTGTTGGCGTCTCGCTTTCGACTGAGGCGGGGAGTGGCGCTTACGTACCGCTCCAGCACAGCACCGGTGAGGGGCTGTTCGATTCCGGGCTCGTTCCGGACCAAATTCCGCTCCGCGACGCTCTCGCCGCGCTCAAGCCGCTGCTGGAGGACGGGAGCGTTCTCAAGATCGGCCAGAACATCAAGTACGATCTCAACGTCATGCGTCAACATGGCGTCGATATCCACCCTATCGACGATACCATGCTGATCTCCTATGTGCTTGATGCAGGCCGCAACGGCCATGGCATGGACGAGCTTTCGACGCTCCATCTCCAGCATCGTCCGATCCCGTTTTCCGAGGTTGCCGGCAAGGGCAAGGGAAGCGTCACCTTCAACAAGGTCGAGATCGACAAGGCTGCAGCATATGCCGCCGAGGATGCCGACGTGACGATGCGGCTCTGGCTTGCGCTCAAGCCGCGCCTTGCCGCCGAAGGCATGACCAATGTCTACGAGGGCCTCGAACGCGGGATGCCGGATTGTCTCGCGCGCATGGAAGCGCGCGGCATCGCCATCGACCGGCAGATACTCTCGCGTCTGTCGGGCGAATTCGCGCAAGGCATGGCGCGGCTGGAGAGCGAGATTCACCAGCTTGCAGGCGAGACTTTCAATCTCGGCTCGCCCAAGCAGCTCGGCGATCTTCTGTTCGGCAAGATGGGGTTGCCCGGTGGCAAGAAAACCCCCACCGGCGCCTGGGCAACCGGGGCGGACGTGCTGGAGGATCTCGCAGCGCAGGGCCATGAGCTCCCCGCGCGTCTGCTCGACTGGCGCCAGATGCAGAAGCTCAAGTCCACCTATACCGATGCGCTGCCCTCTTACGTGAATCCGAAGACGAACCGGGTGCACACCTCGTTCTCGCTCGCTTCCACCACCACGGGCCGTCTCGCCTCCACGGAACCGAACATCCAGAACATCCCGGTGCGTAACGAGATGGGTCGGAAGATCCGCACCGCCTTCGTCGCCGAGCCGGGTAAGCTGCTGATCTCGGCCGACTACAGCCAGATCGAGCTGCGCATTCTCGCGCATGTCGCGGAAATTCCGCAGCTTCGTAAGGCCTTTGCAGAGGGCATCGACATCCATGCGATGACCGCGAGCGAGATGTTCAACGTGCCGCTCAATGAGATGACCGGCGAAATCCGTCGACGCGCGAAAGCAATCAACTTCGGCATCATCTATGGCATCTCCGCTTTCGGGCTCGCGAACCAGCTCTCGATCCCGCGTGAGGAGGCGGGGGCTTACATCAAGAAGTATTTCGAGCGTTTCCCCGGCATCCGCGACTACATGGACGCGATGAAGGCAAAGGTGCGGGCGGACGGTTTTGTCGAGACCATTTTTGGCCGCAAGGCGCATTTTCCCGGCATCGCCTCGAAAAATCCGTCCGAACGTGCCTTTGTCGAGCGCGCAGCGATCAACGCGCCGATCCAGGGTTCGGCGGCGGACATCATCCGCCGGGCGATGATGCGGATGGATGCGGCGCTCGAAGCCGCAGGTTCGCCGGCGCAGATGCTGTTGCAGGTGCATGATGAACTCGTGTTCGAAATACCGGAAGCCGCAGCGGAGGCGGCGATCCCCATCATCGTCAAGGTCATGGAGGAGGCGCCGCACCCGCTCCTCCAGCTCAAGGTACCCCTCAAGGTTGATGCGCGTGCGGCGAAGAACTGGGACGAGGCGCACTAGCACTTTGATTCCATAACAGAATGTGGCGCGCTGGCGCCTCCGGATCCTTGTCGAATTTTGACCCAATGGGGGAACAGCGATGACCAAGAGCCGCATGGAAGCGTTCAGCGACGGGGTGCTGGCGATCATCATCACGATCATGGTGCTGGAGATGAAGGTGCCGCACGGGACCGAGATCTCCGCTCTGTTGCCACTGTGGCCGGTGTTCCTCAGCTATGCCCTGAGTTTCGTCTACATCGGCATCTACTGGAACAACCATCACCACATGCTGCATGCGGTTTCGCGCGTCGATGGCGCGGTTCTCTGGGCCAATCTGCACCTGCTGTTCTGGCTTTCGCTGTTGCCATTCACGACGGGCTGGCTCGGCGAGAACCACTTCGCGCGCGCGCCAATGATGCTCTACGGCTTCAACTTGCTTGCGGCGGCGATCGCCTATTTCGTTCTTCAGGCCCGGTTGATCCATCTCCATGGCGATGATTCCGTGCTCGCCCGCGCGGTGGGCCGTGACATCAAGGGGAAACTCTCCCCGGTCTTTTATGTGGCGGGGTTGGCGGCGACATGGTTCATCTCGCCGTGGTTCGGATTGGCCTTCTTTGTCGCGGTCGCACTGATCTGGCTGGTACCGGATTCCCGGATCGAACGCCAGCTGCGCGCCCGCGACTGAAAGCGGCCCGTTGACCCGGCTCCTTGTGACAGGGGCCGGGGCGGGATTGCAGAGGTCAGGCTGCGCCCTTCAGGTGCTTGAACATTACCTTGCGCGCCTCATCGTCCATCTCTGTCTTCCAGGTGAAGCGATCCTTGAGCGCCTTGGCGCGCGCGGTCGCCGGGCGTGCCTCGATTTCGTCATGCAGCCGCTTGAGGTTGGGGAGTTTCGTCCAGGCCTCTTCGCCGAGGATGAACGGGATCATCCGCGCCCAACCCCAGACGTCCATGTCGACAATGGTGTAGGTCTCGCCGACCATGTAGCGGCGGCTTGCGAGATGGCCGTCGAGCACGGTGTAGTGCCGCATCGCCTCATATTGGTAGCGGTCGTTTGCGTAGGGCACCTTCTCCGGCGCGAAGTGCTTGAAATGGACCGCCTGCCCGGAGAACGGGCCGACACCGGTCGCAACGAACATCAACCACGAGAGCAGCGCAGCGCGATTTGCTTCGCCCGGCGGCGGCAGGAACTTGCCGGTCTTTTCCGCGAGGAAGAGGAGGATCGCGTTCGAATCGAACACGGTGACATCACCATCGACGATCGCCGGAACCTTGCCGTTCGGATTGACCTTCAGGAATGCAGGAGAAAACTGGTCGCCCTTGCGCGTGTCGATCGGCATAGGCTCGAAGGCGAGGCCGGCCTCTTCGAGAAAAAGCGCTATCTTGGTGGGGTTGGGCGATCCGTTGAAATAGAATTTGAGCACGTTCGACTCCTTGGGTGGCTGTTGCGCGTTTCGCGCATGATGTCCCAAGGCTAGTTTCCAAGGGCAGGCTCCGCAATGTCGTACCGCCCCGTTCAGCAGATCGTGATCGGTCGTGGTGCCGTGGCCGGGTGGGATGGTCAGCCGCAATCGGGCCGGAAATCCATCACCTTGGGTGGGCCGTGGCGGTCGGCGACAAGCATGGTCCCCTGTGCGAGGGCGTTCCAATCTCCCCGGCTCTCGTCGAGCGGCTCGGAGACGACATGCAGGCCGTTGTTGTCGTGCCGCCAGTAGAGGGTTGGTGCCTTGTCGTCGCAGGCCCAGCGGAAGGCGTGGAGAGTGTCCCCGTTCGTGAAGGCGGCGGCGAAGCGCAGGGCCTCGGCGATGTCGGCCTTCTTTGTCATCTGGCGTATTTCGCTCAGCACGGTGCCGAAGGCCGTGCCGGCATCGCGCATCGCGCCGCGTCCGATGGCGGCGAGGAAGATCGCCTCGGAATCCGTGGTGCCTTGACGGTTCGCATAAAGCGAATCCGGGATCATCGCCTCGATCTGCCGGCGGACGAAAGCATAGCCGCCGATCTGGCCATTGTGCATGAAGAGGCTGGTTCCGTGGCTGAAGGGATGGCAGTTGGCGCGTGCGGTCGCGGTGCCGGTCGCGGCGCGGACATGCGCGAAGAACAGTGGCGAGCGTACCTGCGCGCAGATCGAGAGCAGGTTCTCGTCGGACCAAGCGGGACGGAGATCGCGGTAGATGCCCGGCTCGGGCCGCTCGCCATACCAGCCGAGGCCGAAGCCGTCACCGTTGGTCGAGGTCTTCGCCTCCGTGGCCTGCATCGACTGGTGAATGAGCGAATGGCAGGGTTTGGAGACCACGCTCTCGAGCAGAACGGGTTGGCCTTGGTAGGCTAAAAACCGGCACATGCGGGTGTTCTCTCCGAATTTTTACATGCTTGGCGAAGCATTTTCTTCATTAATATAACATTGCAGAAAATTAATCGGAGATGAAGGTGCGCATGCGGCCTGCCGGAAAAGGTTGTGAAAATCGCCCCGTCCTCTAGTTAGGTCGGAGTGATCGGTTCCTTGTGGTTTTGAAAAAGGAGAGGGAATGCTGCGGAAAACGGGAATGC
>DAORNC010000015.1:14689-15045 GCA_035440785.1 Rhabdaerophilum sp.
TGCCGGGCCAGTCTGGGCAGCAGAAGGTCTCGATGGAAAAACGCTCTCGCTCCTGTGGGTCGTCCCCTTTGCCGGACTTCTCCTGACCATAGCAACCGGGCCGGTTTTCTTCCCGCGTTTCTGGCACCACCATTACGGCAAGCTCGCCGCATTCTGGGCGACGATGACAGTGCTCCCACTCGCCGTCAGCATGGGGCCGCTTGTCGCGGTCGAGGCCGTTCTTCATGCGATGCTGCTCGAATATGTCAGCTTCATCGTTCTCCTTTTTGCCCTGTTCACGGTTTCCGGCGGCATCCTGCTTTCGGGCAATCTGCATGGAACGCCGGCGGTCAACACCGGCCTTCTCGCGCTCGGCA
>DAORNC010000015.1:15055-20734 GCA_035440785.1 Rhabdaerophilum sp.
GATGATGCGGGCGAGCATCGTCGGCACGACCGGCGCTTCGATGATCCTCATCCGTCCGATCATCCGGGCCAACGACGATCGCGCGCACAATGTGCATATCGTGGTGTTCTTCATCCTGCTTGTTTCGAACATCGGCGGTTCGCTGACTCCGCTCGGCGATCCGCCGTTGTTCCTCGGCTTCCTGCGGGGCGTCGACTTTTTCTGGACGACGAAGGCGCTCGCCTTCGAGACCGCGCTTGCATCCGGCCTATTGCTGGCGGTCTTCTTCGTGCTCGACACCTGGCTTCGCAGCAAGGACGACGCCGGGCCGAGAATTCGCGACAAGACCCCGGATCGAGAAATCAAGCTGTACGGTTTGCGCAACATCGCATTGATGGGCGCGATCATTGCGGTGATCCTCGCCTCGGCGGCGTGGAAGCCCGGTATCGTCATCCCGTTCCCCGGTGGCGAACTCGCCCTGCAGAACATCGTTCGCGATGTGCTTCTGGTTGGTGTCGCGCTTGTCTCGCTCTGGATCACGCCGGGCCCGGTGCGCGCGGGCAACGAGTTCAACTGGGAGCCGATCCTTGAGGTCGCCAAGCTTTTTGCCGGTATCTTCATCTGCATGATCCCGGTGCTGGCGATCCTCGGCGCCGGCAAGGCGGGCGCGCTTGGCCCGCTTGTTTCGCTCGTTACGCAAGCCGATGGCTCGCCCAACAACGGAGCCTATTTCTGGGTAACGGGCCTTCTTTCGGCCTTCCTCGACAACGCGCCGACCTATCTCGTTTTCTTCCAGATCGCGGGCGGCGACCCCGCCATCCTGATGACCAGCCTCGCCAAAACGTTGGAGGCGATCTCGGTCGCGGCCGTGTTCATGGGCGCTCTCACCTATATCGGCAATGCACCGAACCTGATGGTGGCCGTCATCGCGCGCGACATGGGGGTGAAGATGCCCTCGTTCTTCGGATATATGCTCTGGAGTTTCGGCATCCTCGGGCCGTTGCTGGTGCTGATCTGGTGGATCGGCTACTGATCCGCCTTTTCCCGAACTACAGCCCTCGCGTGCCGCTTTTTGCTTGACGAGGTGCCGCTGCTCCGGTTCCTCTCGCCCCAACAAGAACATGGGGTGAGGGAGTTCCATATGTCCGAGAATTCGAGAATCCGGCTCGTCCGGCACGGCAGGCGCGCGCTTCTTCCGCTGCTGCCGATGCTCGTTGCGTCACCGGCGTTCGCGGCTGAAGGCCTCAACGGTGCCGGCCTCGGTTTTCTCTGGGCGCTGCCCTTTGCCGGCCTCCTGCTGTGCATCGCCACCGGCCCCGTCTTGTTTCATCGCACCTGGGAGCATCACTACGGCAAGATCGCTGCCTGTTGGGCGGCGTTGACCGTGGTCCCGCTCGTGATCGCCTTCGGGTTCGGCACGGCGCTTTCTGCCGTGCTGCATACGATGCTGCTCGAATACGTCAGCTTCATCATCCTGCTGTTCGCGCTGTTTACGGTCTCGGGGGGCATTCTGGTTTCGGGGAATCTGCACGGTTCGCCCGCGCTCAACACCGGGCTTCTCGCGATAGGCACCTTGCTCGCGAGCGTGGTTGGCACCACAGGCGCATCGATGATCATGATCCGGCCGATGATCCGCGCGAACGACAACCGCCAGCACAATGTGCATGTGGTGATCTTCTTCATCTTCCTCGTCTCGAACATCGGCGGTTCTTTGACCCCCCTTGGCGATCCGCCACTGTTCCTCGGCTTCCTGCGCGGCGTCGATTTTTTCTGGACGACGACGCATCTCTTCGGCGAGATGATGGTGGTGGGCGGCGCGTTGCTCGTGATCTTCTTCTTGCTGGATACTTGGCTCTACAAGCGTGACTCGACTCTGCCCGCCCTGCGCGATCCCACTCCCGACCGCGACATCAAGATTTATGGCAAGTTCAATGTTGTCCTGCTTGGTGCCATTATCGCGGCCATCCTCATTTCCGCCTCGTGGAAGCCCGGTGTGAAATTCGCCTTCCCTGGCGGCGAGGTGGAACTCCAGAATCTCGCGCGGGATATCGCGCTGCTGGGCATCGCCCTTGTCTCGCTGGCCACCACGCCCAAACCGGTGCGGGCGGGCAATGAATTCAGTTGGGGTCCGATCCTGGAGGTCGCGAAGCTCTTCGCCGGCATCTTCATCTGCATGATCCCGGTCCTGGCAATGCTGAAGGCGGGCAAGGCCGGTGCCTTCGGCCCTCTGGTCGCGCTGGTGACGAACCCGGACGGATCTGCGAGCAACGTTGCCTATTTCTGGCTGACCGGCATTCTGTCCTCGTTCCTTGACAATGCGCCGACCTATCTCGTGTTCTTCGAGCTTGCGGGGGGCAATCCTGCGGAACTGATGGGACCGAAGGCGCTGACGCTGGCGGCGATCTCGGCCGGTGCTGTGTTCATGGGCGCGAATTCCTACATCGGCAACGCGCCGAACTTCATGGTTTACGCCATCGCCAAGGACATGAAGGTGAAGATGCCCTCGTTCTTCGGCTACATGCTCTGGAGCGTCGGCATCCTCGTGCCGCTCTTCATTCTGGCGACCTTCATTTTCTTCCGCTGAGCAGGGAGCGGCGTGGCAAGGGGCGGCCTCCCGGGCCGCCTTTTTTTGTCAGGCGAGTTTCGCTGGCTTCTCGCCGCCGAGCGCCCAATCAACCAGTTCGATCGTATGGACGACCGGCACCGCCGCGCCGCGTTCCTCGAAACCGAGGCTGATTTGGCTGATGCAGCCGAGATTGCCGGTGGCGACCGCATCCGGGTTGAGGTGGGCGATATTGCGGGTCTTGCGCGCACGCAGGCGACCGGAAATCTCCGGCTGGAGCATGTTGTAGGTGCCGGCCGAGCCGCAGCAGATATGCCCTTCCGGCACGTCCTTCACCTTGAAGCCGAGGCTCTTGAGCACGTTCTTCGGCGCATCGGTGATCTTCTGCCCGTGCTGCATCGAGCAGGCGGAGTGATAGGCGATCGAGAGCCCGATCTCGCGCACCGGGGCGAGGTCAAGCATCGTGAGATATTCGGTGATGTCCTTCGCGAGAGATGAAACCTTCGCGGCCTTCGCCGCATAAGCAGGATCGTCGCGGAACATGAAGCCGTAGTCCTTGATCGTCGTGCCGCAACCCGAGGCGGTGATGATGATCGCGTCGAGGCCCGGCCCGTCGATTTCCGTCATCCAAGCGTCGATCAGCCGGGCGGCTTGCGCGTGGCTGCTCTTCTCATGGCCCATGTGATGAACGAGTGCGCCGCAACAGCCTTCGCCCTTCGGCAGCACCACCTCGATGCCGAGGCGGTTGAGCACGCGGATCGTTGCCTCGTTGATCTCGGGCGCCAGCACCGGCTGGGCGCAGCCCGAGAGCAGGGCGACGCGGCCTTTCGGCGAGGTGCCGGGCGGGAACACCGCCGGCCCTTCCATCGACGAGCGGTTGGGCGCGGACTTCGGCGCGAGCGCGAGCATGGCGCCGAGCTGCCGCCCGATCAGTGGCATTTTCTCGACGACCGGTCTGAACGGACGGCCGAGCATCGCCCCGAAAAGCGCAAGCCGGAACCGGTTCGGATAGGGCAGAAGGTTCGAAAGAACACCGCGCATCAGCCGCTGCACCAGCGGCCGTCTGTAGGTCGCCTCGATGTGGGCGCGCGCGTGATCGACAAGATGCATGTAATGCACGCCGGACGGGCAGGTGGTCATGCACGAAAGGCACGAGAGGCAGCGGTCGATATGCTGCACGACCTCTTTCGTTGCCGGCTCGCCCTCCTCGAACATCTTCTTGATGAGGTAGATACGCCCGCGCGGTGAATCGAGTTCATCGCCGAGTTCAAGATAGGTCGGGCAGGTGGCGGTGCAGAACCCGCAATGCACGCAGGTGCGCAGGATTTTCTCGGAAGCCTGCATGGCCGGATCGGCAAGGGCGGCAAGGTCGAAATTCGTCTGCATATCTTAGAGCCCCGCGTGCATCAGGCCGGGATTGATGAGGCCCGACGGATCGACTGCGGCCTTGATCCGCCGCGTCAGCGCTGCCACCGGGGCGGCTTCCGGCTCGAAAACCGGCACGGATGCCCGGACGGGGGCTGGCGCACGCATCAACGTTGCATGTCCCTTGGCCTGTCTGGCCGCCTCGCGGATCATGCGTTCACCCGCATCGCCCGTAGCCTCCGTCGCCAGCCAGACAAGCCCGCCTCCCCAATCGTAGAGCGCATCGCAGGCGCGTGCGGCGCGGATGGCGGCGACCATGCCCGCGGCGAGACTTGGCCGAACCGAGAGCCGCCAGAGCGCGCGTTCGCGTGGCAGCGCCACGGGTTTCGCATCGCGGATCGCGGGCCAGATGTCATCGCCTGTGCCGAGGTGTTCGAGCTTGCCATGGTCCGACAGCAACTTGCCGAGCGCCTCCGCGCGATAGCGGACGGAATCGCCGAAGCCCTCGATGCGGAGATAGGTCTGCCGGGCAGCGGGATCATGTGCCGCACCGGTGATCTCGAACGGCGAGCCGATCGCCCGGCCCATCGCCGCAACGGCGCGCGCATCATCGAGCCCTGCGAGCGTGAGCGTCGCGACGGTCTCGGGGCGCGGCGAGACCTTGAAGATGACTTCGGTGAGGAGCCCCAGCGTGCCCCACGCGCCGGCCTGGAGCTTTACGAGATCGAGACCTGTGACGTTCTTCATCACACGCCCGCCGGATTTGATGATCTCGCCGGAACCATTGACGAAGCGCACGCCGATCAGGCTGTCGCGCGCGGCGCCCGCCCAGAGACGACGCGGGCCGGAGATGTTGCCGGCCGCAACGGTGCCGATCGTGGGCTCGCCGCTGCTACCGAAAATCGTACGGTAATCCGCCGGCTCGAACGGCAGCATCTGGCCCTTGGCGGCGAGCGCGGCCTCGATCTCCGCGAGCGGTGTCCCGGCGCGCGCGCCGATCACCATTTCGGATGGCTCGTAGAGCGTGATGCCTTTCAACGCGGCGGTCGAAACCGTCATGGCGGATTGCACTGGGCGGCCGATGCCGCCGCGGGTCTCTCCCCCCGCGATCCGGATCGGCATGTTGCCCGCGAGCGCGTCGCGCATGGCTTCGATCGCCTCGGCCTCGTTGGCCGGGCGGAGTACACGCGCTTCGCTCATCGCCCTGCTCCTTCCCGAACGCGTCCGTCGAGCGGGAACACCTTGGCGGGGTTGAGAATCCAGTCGTCGTCGAAAGCCGCACGCACCCGCATCTGCTGGTGGAGGTCGGCCTCGTTGAACTGGTGGCGCATCAGGTCGCGTTTCTCGATGCCCACGCCATGTTCGCCGGTGAGGCAGCCGCCGACCTCGACACAGAGCTTGAGGATATCGTTGCCGGCGTCCTCTGCTCTCCGCGCTTCAACCGGATCGTTGCAGTTGTAGAGGATCAGCGGGTGAAGGTTGCCGTCACCGGCGTGGAAAACGTTCGCGACCCTCAGGCCATAGCCTTTCACGATCTCGTCGATGCGCTTGAGGACATGGGGGAGCTGTCCGGTGGGGATCGTGCCGTCCATGCAGATATAGTCCGCGATCCGCCCTGTGGCGCCGAAGGCGCTCTTGCGTCCCTTCCAGATCGCGGCGGTCTCCATTGCCGATTTCGATTCCCGGATGGTCTTCACGCCGTGTTCCCTCGCGATGGCGATGATGCGCGCGAGTGCCGAATCCATCTCCTTTTCGGAACCCTCGACCTCGAT
>DAORNC010000015.1:20745-30153 GCA_035440785.1 Rhabdaerophilum sp.
CAACGCCTCGACATCCATCGGATAGCCGGCCTTGGCGAAAGCCTCGCAGATCTCGATTGCCGGCTTGTCCATGAATTCCATCGCGACAGGTACGATCCCGGCGGCGATGATCGCGGCGACCGCCTCGCCCGCCTCGACGCTTGTCGGGAAGCCGAAGAGCACTGGCCGCGCGCCTTCCGCCGCCCTGAGGATGCGCACGTGCGCCTCGGTGATGATGCCGAGCTGGCCCTCCGAGCCGCAGATGAGGCCGAGGAAATCGTAGCCCGGCGCGTCCATCGCCTCGCCGCCGATCTCGACGACCGTGCCATCAACCAGCACCATCGTCACGCCGAGGATGTTGTTGGTGGTGACGCCGTATTTAAGACAATGCGCGCCGCCTGAATTCATCGCGATATTGCCGGCGATGGTGCAGGCAAGCTGGCTTGACGGATCTGGCGCGTAGAAAAATCCTTCGACGGAAACTGCGTTGGTGATGGCAAGGTTGGTTACGCCCGCCTGCACGTGGGCGATGCGATCACCGAAATTGATGTCTAGGATGCGGTTCATCTTCGAAACCCCGATCACCACCGCGTCTTCCTGCGGAATGGCACCGCCGGCGAGCGAGGTGCCCGCGCCGCGCGGTACGACCGGAACGCCCTCGCGATGGCAGTAGGCCATGACGGCGGCCACTTCCTCGGTCGTGCGGGGTAACGCGACCGCGAGCGGCAGCCGGCGGTAGGCGGTGAAGGCGTCGGTCTCGAAGGCCCGGCGTTCGTCTTCGCTGGTCACGAGGCATTCGGGCGGAAGCAGCTCCGCGAGCCCGGCGACCAGCGCTTCGCGCCGTGCCATGATGCCGGGATCGGGGTTGGGAAACGCTATCGCATTCATCGCGCCGCTCCTTGTTGTATTTCCTCGCCGCCGATTTCTTACCAGTCCGACGGGTCGATGACCAATTCTAGTGCAGCTCGAATCTTGATGCAGCACCACGTCTCGTGCATGGCATCTGTTCCAAAAACGAATAGATCGCGCTATTTCTTGCCGATGGATCGTTTCGGTGACCTGGATGTCTTTGCACGCGTTGTCGCCAGTGGCTCGATGTCGCAGGCCGCGCGCGATCTTGGCTTGTCGCCACCGGTCGTCTCGAAGCGTATCCGGCGGCTTGAGGAGCGGCTCGGTTCGCGCCTCCTCCAGCGCACCACGCGGCAGATCGCGCTTACAGAGGCAGGCAAGGGTTTTCACGAGCGCGTTCTCGCGATCCTCTCGTCTGTCGAGGAGGCGGAGAGCTGGGTTTCTCAACGCGCGCATCAGGCCCGCGGACCGCTTCGGGTTTCGGCGCCAACGACGTTCGGCCGTCTTCACGTCGCGCCACATCTCGTTCGATTTCTCGAGCGCTACCCGGATATCTCGCTTGACCTTACCCTGTCGGACAGTTTCGTTGATGTCGTCGGCGACGGCTACGATGTCGCGATCCGCATCGCCGATCTTGCCGATACGAGCCTCGTCGCCCGCAAGCTTGCGCCGAACCATCGTGTGCTCTGCGCGAGTCCGGGTTATCTCGAACGGCATGGCGTGCCGCAAGCGCTGGGAGATCTTTCCCGCCATCGCCTGCTGGTCCACAATGCCGATTCCTGGCGTATCGAAGGACCGGAAGGGCCGGTGACGGTGCCGGTGGCGAGTGCGGTCGCGACCAACTCTTCCGAGGTGATCCGCGAAGCGGTGATCGCGGGGCTTGGCATTGCCCTCCGCTCGACATGGGATGTCGGGCCGGAGTTGCGTTCGGGACAGTTGTCGATCGTTCTTCCAGCCTATCGGGCGAGCCGCCGCGTCGGCATTTTCGCGGTTTACCCCTCGCGCCGGCATCTGCCGCTGCGCACACGGGTGTTCATCGATTTCCTGCTGGAGCTTTATGGCGCCGAACCCCCGTGGGATCGCGGGCTCTGGCTCAAGTAAGGGCGCTCATTCGGATGTTCAACTTGCGCTCATGTCCGATATGGACTATGCCGTGCACCGTCATATTCATGAAAGGGAATGCAATGCTTCGTCTTTCGGCTGTCGCCGCTTTCTCGCTCCTCTGCTCTGTTGCAGCCAACGCCCAGGATGCGGCTGCCGGCAAGACCGTGTTCAACCAGTGCCGCGCCTGCCATCAAGTCGGCGAAGGCGCCAAGAATGGCGTCGGTCCGGTTCTGAACGGCATTTCCGGCCGCAAGTCGGGCACGGTTGCGGGTTATAACTACTCGGACGCGAACAAGAACTCCGGCAAGATCTGGGATGACGCGACCTTCCTCGCCTACATCAAAGATCCGAAGGCGTTCATGCCGGGCAACAAGATGGCCTTCGCGGGTGTGAAGGACGAGAAGAAGGCTGCTGATCTCCTGGCCTACCTCAAGACCTTCGGAGAAGACGGCAAGACCAAGTAATTCCCGTTCGGGTTAGAAAGCTCAGGGCGCGGATCGTCTCCGCGCCCTTTTTCATGCCCGGAGGCTTGCCTGGTCGAGCCCGCGCACGAAGGCGAGCAGCGCCGCGATTGCGATATCGGCATCCTCGGCGGTGATCGATTCGGTTGGGTTGTGGCTGATTCCGCCCTTGCAGCGCAGGAACAGCATTCCCATCGGGCAGATGCCGTGGAAGGCTGCCGCATCATGCCCTGCGCCGGAGGGAAGCGCGATCGGTTCGTAGCCCAGCGAGCGAATGGCAGCGGCAAGGCCGGCTTGAATGGCCGGGTGGCAGGGCGACGCCTTCTCCTCGTAGCCCGGTGCCAGTGACAAAGTCACTCCACGCCGCGCGGCGATGGCGGTGATTTCCGACAGGACCTGCTCGACCCCTGCTTCGCGCGTCGCGTCGTCCGGCCCGCGTAGGTCGAGACTGAACCGAACTTCGCCAGGAATCACGTTGACCGCACCCGGTTGTGCCTCGATCCGGCCGACAGTGCCGACCATGCCCGGGATCTCGCGGGCAATGCGCTCAACCGCGAGGATCATTTCGGCGGTTGCCGCCAGCGCGTCCTTGCGGAACGGCATCGATACCGTACCGGCGTGCCCCGCCTCGCCGGTTACGCCCGCAGCGATCCGTTTGATCGATGCGATGGAAGTGACGACACCGAGCGGCTGGTCGGCGCCCTCAAGCAAAGGGCCTTGCTCGATGTGCAGTTCGACATAGCCGAGCATCCGGTCGCGCCGCCGCGCGATGGTGGGGATCGCCGCCGGGTCGAGGCCGAAGGCGCGCATTGCTTCGCCCATGCTGACGCCCGCATCGTCACGCCCGTCGAGCGCAGCCATGTCGAAGGTTCCGGCAATGGCGCGCGAGCCTGAAAGGGTCGCGGGGAAACGAACGCCTTCCTCATCGCCAAAGGCAATCACTTCGATAGCGAAAGGCAGCTTGTCGCCGAGCCGGTGTAATTCCTCGACCACTGCCAGCCCGGCGAGAACGCCGAGATTGCCGTCGAACTTGCCAGCGTCGCGCACGGTGTCGATATGCGAGGCGATGATGAGCGCAGGCAGGCCCGGCTCACGCCCTTCAAGCCTTCCCGCGACATTACCGACGGCATCGACGGTGGGCGATAGTCCCGCTTCGGCGAACCAGCCTTTCACCTTCTCAACGGCTTGTTTATGGGCCGGCGAGAGATAGAGCCGGGTCAACTTGCCCGGCTCGTCGGTAATAAGTGCGAGCTCCTCAAGCCGTGCCATCATGCGGACGGTTGCGGGGAGATTGGACTGCGGGGTCATCGGGAAGTCCTCATCACCTCCGCGGTGAACAACGCGAGCTTGGTGCGTTCGGCATCGGAAAGTTCGGTGATGTTGTTGGGCGGCATCGCGCGGCTCAGCACGGATTGCAGCGCGATGGCGCGTGCTTCGCGGGCGACATCGTCCGCGCTCTCGAGCCGCACGCCCTTGGGCGGTGCGACGATCCCTTCCCAGACCGGGTTTTGCGCATGGCACATCGAGCAGCGTGAGATCACGATCTCGGTCGCCTCGGCGTGGATCGTCGGATTAGCTGGCGTGGAAGCGAGCCGCTGTTCGGCCGCTGCCATCGCGCTACGGCCCGGCGCAGCTTGCCAGCTCAGCCAGATCGCAAGCGCGAGCGCGACGATCGCCGCGCCCCAGTACCACCACGGTGCCTTGGTGTGATCCGCATGCCAATGGTTGAAGAAATGACGGATGATTGCCCCGGAGAAGGTCAGCAGCGCGACGAGAAAGGGGATGATCGCGCTGGTCTGGGTGAGCGGATAATGGTTCGAGATCATCAGGAAGACGACCGGCAGCGTCAGGTAATTGTTGTGAACCGAACGTTGCTTGGCCTGCTTGCCGTATTTCGGGTCCGGCGCTTCACCCGCGAGCAGGGCCGCCACCACTTTCCGCTGGTTCGGGATGATGATCATGGCCACGTTGCCGCTCATCACCGTGGCCATCAGTGCGCCGGTATGGATCAGCGCGCCACGCCCTGAAAACACCTGCGTATAGAACCAGCTCATCGCGACGACGAAGCCAAAACCGAGGATCGCCAGCAGCGTCTCGTTGTTGCCGAGCGCCGATTTGCACAGCAGATCATACACCACCCAGCCGACGAGCAGGGAGCCGACCCCGATCGCCGCCGCCATCCACGGCGAGAGCTGCCGGACTGCAGGATCGATCAGGTAGAGCGAACTCTGCGCGTAATAGATCCAACCGAGCAGCACGAACCCGGAAACCCAGGTCATGTAGCTCTGCCACTTGTGCCAGACGAGTTCGGGCGGCAGGGATGCCGGTGCGACGAGGTATTTTTTCATCTCGTAGAAACCGCCGCCGTGGACATGCCACGCCGCGCCGCCCTTTCCGGCCGGAATATCGGGATGCGGCCTCAACCCGGCGTCGAGATGCATGAAAAAGAACGAGGCGCCGATCCACGCCATCGCCGCAATAACGTGGAACCAACGCAGGAAGGCGCTGCCCCATTCGTGAAGAAGAATCTCCAAGCCCGGCCCCCGTCTGGCAATGATGGCGACATGGTTGCCTTCCGCAACCGATTAAGCAAGGGGGAGGTTAAGCAAGAGGGAGGCGTGCATGGCCCTTTTGGCGAAGGGCTTGACGGCGCCGGGCGCCCCGCCTTTCCTGTGTCGAGGAGGATACTTCATGGATATGCAAGACAGCCGGCGCATCGAGGCACCGCGCGAGATCGTCTGGGCCGCGCTCAACGATCCGGAGGTTCTCAAGGCCTGTATTCCGGGCTGCGAGACCATCGAGAAAACCAGCGAGAACGAACTCGAAGCAAAGGTGACGCTCAAGATCGGTCCGGTGAAAGCCTCATTCACCGGCAAGGTCACGCTCTCGAACATCGACCCGCCGAACGGCTACACGATTTCGGGCGAGGGGCAGGGCGGTGTCGCCGGCCATGCGCGTGGCGGGGCGGATGTCCGCCTTGAAGCCGATGGCGAGGCGACGATCTTGCATTACACGGTCAAGGCCGAGGTCGGCGGCAAGATCGCCCAGCTTGGCTCGCGCTTGATCGATTCGACCGCCAAGAAGCTCGCCGGGGAGTTCTTCGAGAACTTTGCCGAGGTTGTTGCGCCGTCGCCGGACGACGATGGTGAGGAAAAGCCGAAAGGCAAATGGTGGAAGTTCGGCAAGGCCTGAGGGTTATTCGCCGGTCAGCACCAGGTGGAGTGGCGCATCGTGCGGCGCGCGCGGCACTGTCTCCACCCGTTGCTCCCTGAACGCGAGGCCGATGCGCAAGGCTTCGGGATGAGCGGCAAACAGTCGATCGTAGAACCCCTTGCCGTAGCCGAGCCTTCCGCCTTTTGCATCGAAGGCGAGCAGCGGCGTCAGAATGATGTCCGGCGTGACGACACGGGCTCCTGCCGACGGCTCCAGAATGCCATAGGGGCCGACGACAAGCCCGTCATCGAAGGCGAAAGCGTGAAGCACGAGATGCTGACCCTCCATGCGCGGGAGGGCGAGGCGGGCGCCGGCGCCGGCCAGCGCCCGCATCAACGGCAGTGGATCGATTTCCGAACGGAACGGCATGTATCCGGCGATCGTGGCACCCGCGACCGCCCGCCGGTCGGCAAGCATGGGCGCCCCTGTCTCGGTCAGTCGGACGACAGCTCGTGCCCGCGCTTCCGGTGGCAAGGCATCGCGCTGGGCCTTCATTATGCGCCGCAGGGCCTTCTTTTCGTGCTGAAGCGCGTCCAAGTGCGGGCTCCGCGTTGACTGTTCCAGTCTTGTTTCACAGCAGCGGCCAGAAGTCACCCGCCCCCTTGATACTCCTGAATGCTGCCGCCATATTGGGAGCGTCACGCCGCTCTTGGGTGACGATCAGGCGAGCCGCTTCATCAGGAGGGCTTTGAAAATGTCGCGTGTTCCTTCTCTCAACTCACCCTTCATGCTGGGCTTCGACGACATCGAGCGGGCGCTCGATCGCGTGGCCAAGGCGGCATCGGACGGCTACCCGCCCTACAACATCGAGCGCGTCGCGCGCGACGAGACGCTGCCGGATCGGCTGCGCATCACGCTTGCGGTCGCCGGTTTTACCCGCGAGGAACTCGACATCACGCTCGAGGAAAGCCAACTCGTGATCCGCGGTCGCCAGCAGGACGACAAGACGCGCCAGTTCCTGCATCGCGGCATTGCGGCGAGGCAGTTCCAACGCGCTTTCCTTCTGGCAGACGGCATGGAGGTACTAGGGGCGGAACTGAAGAACGGGCTCCTCTCCGTGGATCTCGCCCGGCCGGAGCCCGCGCGGATCATCCGCAAGATCGACATCCACGCCAAGGATTGACCGGTCGAGGATTGACCGGCGTTCCCGGCTTTCGCTCGCCCTGTGCTTCCGCTCACAGCGGAGACGCGATCGACCGGCCATGATCGGTTTGGTTCGATCGCTCAAGATTTTCGCGAATTTTTCCGATCGCAACACTTCGTCAACGCCTTGGGGCGTTTCATGAAGGAAATGGAGGCTTCTCATGGCCGAATTGAAGAGGACGACCAGCGCCAGAAAGACGACAGACCGGGTTGCCCCGCTTGCGGTGAAGCCGCAGGTTCATCCGGCCGCCGAGGAGATCAAGCGCACGCTTGAAGCGCTCGCGGCGATGGGAGAGGGTGAACTCGCCTATGTCCGGTCCTTCCGCGCCGCCGAATTGCGGCAGCTCTTCCCGCAAACGGCGGAACTCCACCCGGCCGTTCAGCTTTTCGCCCTCTTTGGCGCCGATGGCACCCCGCTGATGCTGGCTGACAGCCGCGACGCCGTTATCTCCGGCGCCTGGCAGAACGATCTCTCGATGGCGACCCTGCATTGAGTGCGTGACAGGAAAGGCGGCCTAATCCGCCTTTTCGATCTCTCCTGCCAGTGCCATCGTGATGCACTGGAGCGTTTCGATATCCTCGTCCCGCGACAGACGGTGGTTGCCGTCCGGGATCACCGTCATACGCACATCGTCCTGCGCGAGTTCCGCGACGAATCCTTCCACATGCGCGAGCGGCACATCCGGGTCTTGCCCGCCCTGCAGGACATGGATCGGCACGCCGAACCTCAGCGCCTTGCCGAGGAGAAGGTGCTTCCGCCCGTCCTCGATCAGCGCGCGGGTGATCGGGTAGGGCTCGGGCGAATATTCGGAGGGGCGATACCAGACGCCTTCGTCCATGATCTGCCGGCGGATCGTTTCCGGGAACTGCGCCCACATCAGCGCTTCCGTGAAATCAACCGCCGGCGCGATCAGCACGAGCCCTCCGGGCGGATTGCCGTCAGCCGCAAGTACCTGCGTCGCGCGCAACGCGAGCCAGCCGCCCATGGACGACCCGACAATCACCGGCTTCTTTCCGCCTCTTTCGCGGATCATATGGAGCGCATCATCGAGCCATTGCGAAAGCGTCGCAGTGGAAAAATTGCCGGAGCTATCTCCATGCGCGCTGTAGTCGAACCGGAGCGAGGCCCGCCCTTCCGCCGCCGCGGCTTCCTCCAGCTTCATCGCTTTGGTCGAGGTCATGTCCGAGCGGAAGCCACCCATCCAGATGATCGTCGGCCTTCTGCCGGCCTTGGCGACATAGGCGAGCCGCCGCGCAGGGAGGCCGCGCGCGGCGTCTGCGCGGACATCGAGGAATTGCGCGGCGGCGTTCATGTCTTTATGTCTCCGGTGAGGGCGCAGGGACGCGCGCGAATCGTCCTTACCTCTCACAAACCACCGGCGTGTTGAAGAGAATCGATGGCCTTTTCCTATTCCGCGCCCAATTCCGCGCCCAAGCCTCTCGCCGGCCGGACCATCCTGCAGATCATCCCTGATCTGAATGCGGGAGGCGCCGAACGCACGACGATCGACATCGCCGAGGGTGTGGCGCAGGCGGGAGCTCGCGCGCTCGTTGCCACCACCGGAGGCCGGTTGATCGGCGAACTGCAGGCGAAGGGCGGCATCTGGGTGCCGTTCCCCGCTGCGACCAAGAACCCGATCGCGATGGCGAGCAATGTCGGCAAACTTGTCCAGCTCATCCGGCAGGAACGCGTCGATCTTGTCCACGCCCGTTCGCGCGCGCCTGCCTGGGTCGCCTATGCCGCGACGCGTGTGACGAAGAAAGGCTTCGTCACCACCTATCACGGCGCTTACAATGGCAAATCTGCGCCCAAGATCCTCTATAATTCCGTGATGGCGCGCGGCGACGTGGTGATCGCCAACTCGATGTTCACTGCCGAACTGATCCAGAAAGTCCATCGGATCGATCCGGTGAAGCTGCGTGTCATCCATCGCGGCACGAACTTCGAGAGCTTCTCGCCCGAGATGGTGGGGCCCGATCGGGTGGAGAAGGTCCGGCGCTCCTGGCTCGCGACACCGGATGAGCGCATCGTGCTGCTCGCTGCGCGCCTCACGCCCTGGAAGGGGCAGAAGGTGTTGATCCGCGCCGCCGCCCTTTTGCGCGAGCGCGGCTATCAGGATGTGGTCTTCGTGCTCGCTGGCGATCCGCAGGGCCGCGAGACATACGTCGAGGAACTCGACCGGTTGATCGCGAGCGAAAACCTCGGTTCGGTGGTGCGCCGCGTCGGTCATGTCACCGACATGCCGGCCGCGCTGATGGCCTCGACGCTTGTCACTGTTCCCTCGACCGAGCCGGAGGCCTTTGGTCGGGTCGCGGTGGAAGCGCAGGCGATGGGCGTCCCGGTGGTCGTCTCCGATCTCGGCGCCGTGCCGGAGACGGTGCTTGCGCCACCACAGGTGAAGCCGGAGGCGCGCACCGGCTGGCGCGTCGCGCCGGACGAACCCGAGGCGCTGGCCGATGCCATCGCTCATGCGCTCGACCTGAAGCCGAGTGCGCGCGATGCGTTGGCGCGCCGGGCGCGGCGCCATGTCGAGGCCCAGTTCTCGCTCGATCATATGGTCAGCGAGACGCTGGACTGCTATCAGGCCTTGTTGGAAGGTCAGGTCGACTGAAAGTTGAGTCGTTTCACACGTTCTTGCCGTTGACTTTCCAGCCGAAT
>DAORNC010000015.1:30267-34215 GCA_035440785.1 Rhabdaerophilum sp.
CTGAAAAGGGAGGTCCGCGCGTCAACCGCGATATCCGTATCCGCGAAGTTCAGGTGATCGATGCTGATGGCTCCAACAAGGGAGTCATGGTGACGTTCGATGCCATCAAGCTGGCGGAGGATCAGGGGCTGGATCTGGTGGAAGTCTCGCCGAACGCGAACCCGCCAGTCTGCAAGGTGATGGATTACGGCCGCTTCAAGTTCCTCGAACAGAAGAAGGCTGCTGAGGCCCGCAAGAAGCAGAAGACCATCGAAATCAAGGAAATCAAGCTTCGACCGGCGATCGACGACCATGATTACGGCGTCAAGATGAAGGCGATGAAGGGCTTCTTCGAGGAAGGTAACAAGGTGAAGATCACCCTGCGCTTCCGCGGCCGCGAAATGGCGCATCAGGATATCGGCATGAAAGTGCTCGATCGCGTCAAGCTGGACACGGTCGACATCGCCAAGGTCGAGAACGAACCGAGCTTCGAGGGCCGCCAGGTCGTGATGGTGCTTGCCCCGAAGTAAGGGCGGGCTTGATCGTTGGGCTCTCCTTCACGAGAGAGAGATCGCCAATGCACATCGGCCTGATCGGCGGCATCGGTGCCGCGGCGACCATCGTCTACTATCAGCGCCTGACCAAGGCCGTTGCCGCGCGTGGTGCGGGGCGGTTCGATCTCACAATCGCTCAAGGCGATATCCACGAACTGATCCGCAACAACCTCGCTGACCGGCGCGAAGAGCAGGCGCTCGCGTTCCTGCCGCTGGTCGAGCGGTTGAAGCGCGCGGGCTGCGACTATGTGGCGCTGACCTCGCTCGGCGCGCATTTCTGCTTTGCCGAACTGGAAGCGCGCTCGCCCGTGCCGCTGGTTTCCGGGGTGGCGCCGCTTGATGATTACTTTGTTTCGAAAGACATCCGAAAGATCGGACTCCTGGGAACCCGGGTGGTGATGCGGACGCGGCTCTATGGCCAATTGACGCGAACCAACGCAATAGCGCTGGACGATGAGATCGAGGTCATCGGCCAAGCCTATCAGGACGTGGCCGTCGCCGGCAGTTGCACGCCGGAACAGCGGGCGATCTTCCTCGACGCCGGTCGCCGGATGATTGCGAATGGCGCCGAAGCCATCGTTCTGGCCGGTACGGATCTCAATCTCGCGTTTGACGGGCAGGTTCCCGGCTATCCGGTGATCGATGCGCTCGACGTCCACATCGCCGTCCTTGCGGATCTGGCGGTTTCAGGGCCCCGAGCCCCTTGAACTCCCGCCTATTTTGGCCTATACGCGCCGCTTCCGTTGAACCGCCCGGCTGATAAGGGCTGCCGTGGCGGTTCTTTCGCGTACTGAAAATCCGCAAGATTTGAAGGCGCTTGCCCTGCAAGGGGCTTCCTTGATTGGAGAGGCAAATGCCCAAGCTGAAGACCAAATCCGGCGCCAAGAAGCGCTTTAAACTCACCGGGACGGGCAAGGTCAAGCACGCCCAGTCCGGCAAGCGCCACGGCATGATCAAGCGCACGAACAAGCAGATCCGCGATCATCGCGGCATGCGCGTGCTGTTCAAGACCGACGGCGACAACATCAAGAAGTATTTCCTCCCGAACGGCTGATCGCCCCCGGGAACTCTCAGAACGATCAGCAATTCAAGGAGTTAAAACATGTCTCGTGTGAAGAGGGGCGTCACCTCGCACGCCAAGCACAAGAAAGTCTTCAAGGCCGCCAAGGGCTTCTATGGCCGCCGCAAGAACACCATCCGCACCGCCAAGGCCGCCGTCGATCGCGCGATGCAATATGCGACGCGCGACCGTCGTGCCAAGAAGCGCACGTTCCGCGCGCTCTGGATCCAGCGCATCAACGCCGCTGTTCGCGAATATGGCCTGACCTATTCACGCTTCATTGACGGCCTGGCGCGCGCCAACATCTCGATCGACCGCAAGGTTCTCTCGGAGCTGGCGATCACCCAGCCGGATGCTTTCAAGGCGATCGTCGACCAGGCCAAGGGTGCGCTGCCGGCTGCCGCCTGAGCCTTTCCCCAAGGGTAGGTTAGTAACAACGGCGCCGCATGGCGCCGTTTTTTTATGGACGCTCCGGCAGCACATGCCATGAGTGTCGCCAAGACTGCGCTGGTCAGAAATTAAGCACCCCCGGTATTTTTCGAACAAAATGGCGAAGTATTAAGTTCTTGTTTACCAATATGTATCTGTTTCGCAACACCATTCGGTCAGTTTTTTCTGCATTCGTAAATAAATTTGACGGAGTATTGTGCATAAGCCAAGTATTGGGAAATGAATTGCCTGATGAGGTTGCCATGATTCGCTCCTTCGCCTTTGGTGTGTCCCTGCTCATTGCCGTACCTGCGCTTGCGGCGGATCTTGGGGTCAAGAAGCCGACTCCGGTCGCGCCGGTCTCGGCAGCTTGCAAGGAAACGAAAGGTCTCCCGGCTGATGCATTCGGTTTTGCCACCGGCTCGGACGTCGCGGATCTCGGTTCCTGGGGCCTCGCGCTTGATACGGCGGCGGCTAGCGGCCTCCGCGGCGGCACGACCTATAATGTGAGTCCGGTGGTTCAGGTCTCGGGCTCGTTTTTCCCGTGCTTCGAGGTGGGTCCGTTCGTGACCCTCGGCTACACGCATTCCAAGGCCTACAACACGGGCACCGTCACCCGGACGACCAGCATCGGCGGTGGTGTCGAGATGAAGTATAAGTTTCTCGGCCGCGCGACGCATGGTGTTGGTCTGACCTTTGCTGTCACGCCGAGCTTCGGCAATACCGATGTCTCGCCGGGCGCCAATTCCGGTTTCTTCGGCAATTCCTTCCGCCTGCTGGCGGATGCAGAGCTGATAAAGGGCAAGCTCTACGGTGCGCTAAACGTCGAACTCTTCCAGAACTGGACCGACTCGACGCCTTTCGCCAAGGCCTCGACCTTTGCGGTTCGGGGTGCGCTGACGACCCCGGTGACCGATGCGCTCTACCTTGGCGGCGAGGTCAGCTATCAGCGGGCCTACACCGGCGCTTGGCTCAACAGCTATCAGGCCTACGCGGTCTATATCGGCCCGACCTTCTTCTGGCAGATCAACGACAAGCTCACGCTCAATGGCACCTGGGCCTATCAGGTGGCCGGCGATGGCAAGACCAACCCGACCCGTGCGCTTGGCATCGACAACTTCTCGCGCCATCTTGCGCGCCTGAAGCTCGGCTACGCGTTCTGAGTCTACACGACTCGCCCGAATGCAAACCCGCCGGAAACGGCGGGTTTTTTCGTTCTTGCTCCCCGCGACGCTTGACGGCCTTCGCCTTCGCGTGACAAGCGAAGGCCCGAATAACGTTTGTCCGCAGGTAGTCGTCATGTCCGAACTTGCATCTCTTGAAGCCCGGCTCCTGGCCGAGATCGCCGACGCGAAGAGCGAGGAGGCGATCGAGGCCGTGCGCGTCGGCGCGCTCGGCAAGAAGGGTTCCGTCTCCGCGCTGCTGGCGACGCTTGGTGGCATGGCGCCGGAAGAGCGCAAGACCTATGGCGCCGCGGTAAACGCGCTGAAGGATAGGGTCTCGGAGGCGCTTGGCACCCGCAAGGCGGTGCTGAAGGATGCCGCGCTTGATACGCGCCTTGCAGCCGAGCGTGTCGATGTCACGCTGCCCGTGCGCGAGAGCGGCATCGAGGCCGGGCGCATCCACCCGATTTCGCAGGTGATGGACGAACTCACCGCCATCTTCGCCGATCTCGGCTTCGCGATCGCCGAAGGCCCGGATGTCGAGAGCGACGATCTCAACTTCACCAAGCTGAACTTCCCCGTCGGCCATCCGGCGCGGGAGATGCACGACACCTTCTTCTTCAACCCGGACGAGAACGGCGAGAGGAAGCTGCTGCGCACGCACACCTCGCCCGTGCAGGTGCGAACGATGCTCGCACAGAAGCCGCCGATCCGCGTCATCTGCCCCGGCCGCACCTACCGCTGCGATTCCGACCAGACCCAC
>DAORNC010000015.1:34272-35198 GCA_035440785.1 Rhabdaerophilum sp.
CCAGCTCAAGTGGGTGCTGGAGGAGTTCTGCAAGGCGTTCTTCGAGGTGCCCTCGGTCAAGATGCGCTTCCGTCCCAGCTTCTTCCCCTTCACCGAGCCGTCGATGGAGGTCGATATCCAGTGCTCGCGCAAGGGCGGCGAAATTCGCTTCGGCGAGGGCGACGACTGGCTGGAAATCCTCGGCTGCGGCATGGTCCACCCGAACGTGCTCCGCAACTGCGGCCTCGATCCCGATGCCGTGCAGGGCTACGCCTGGGGCATGGGCATCGACCGTATCGCCATGCTGAAATACGGCATGCCCGACCTTCGCCCCTTCTTCGAAGCCGATATCCGCTGGCTGAAGCACTACGGCTTCCGTCCGCTTGACCTGCCGACACTGGCGGGCGGGCTGAGCGTCTAAGCGGGAGATAGGAATTCCAATGAAACTCGAAGATTTCATCAGAGAAACGTTGGTCAGCATCGTCAACGGAGTTGAAGCTGCTCAAAAAGAAACCGGTCAAGGCATAGTGAACCCAAGTGCGATTATGATCGGGGCGGATGGCGTCCCGAAGAACAAGCATTACGTTCGGCCAAACAACCCTGTCGATTTTATCTCTTTCGACGTTGCAGTGACGACGGATGAAAAGGGAGGAAGCGGAGGCAAAGGCTCGATCAAAGTGTTTTCGTTGGAACTCGGTGCCGACCTGAAATCAGAGTCCCATGAGACAAACGTGTCGAGAGTGAAATTTGAAATCCCTTTAGTCCTTCCCCAAAGCGGCGAATTTTCAAGCCGGCAGCGCAAACCATGAAATTCACCCTCTCCTGGCTCAAAGAGCACCTCGAAACTGACGCTTCGCTTGAGGTGATCGTCGAAACCCTCACCCGCATCGGGCTGGAGGTCGAGCATGTCGTCGATCCCGGCGCGAAGGTCTCGGGCTTCACCATCG
>DAORNC010000016.1:0-2942 GCA_035440785.1 Rhabdaerophilum sp.
CTCGCGCTGACATCACCACCTTCGCCGTCCTCGCTGGGCGTGACGGTCGCGCCGCTCTCGGTCTTGAAGCCACCGGCCTGCGCCGCGATCAGGTAGACGCCGGGTTCGAGCTTGCCGGTCGCTTCCGTCACCGGGAATGCGGTCACGACATCCTTGTTGAGTTCGGATTTGACATCCATCTCGCCCTTCCAGACCTGCTGGCCGGATTCGCGAATGATCTCGTCGACCTTGTAGGGCTCCACCTGTTCGAGAAAGCCTTCCTTGCGGATGGTGTTGATGAGGTTTCGATCGCCGATGCGGAGCACGCGGATGCCGACCTTGTCGGTGTTGACCGAGACGAGCGGCACGCCCTGCTGGCCGGTGCGGGGAAGGACATAGGTCTTGCCGCTCGCGCGGACCGAGGGGCTGCGATCGCGGACGTAGATCTCGTAATCGCCGTTCTTCAGCAGGCTTTCACCTGGAATGGCGGAGGGAATGCCCTGCCGCAGCACGATCGCATAGCGTTCGCCATGCCGGAGGCCATCGACGCAGATTTCCGAGTTTTCGGCGGTGATCGCGAAGTCGCCCTTGCCGGAAACGGCGACATAGGGCGCGAAATCCACGCGACCGCGCGCCAGCGGCTCCGAGAAGCTGAAGCAGGCACGGGGGGAGGCGCTGTCTGCATCGACCTGGTTGGAAAGGAGCCGGAAGCCACGCTTCTCGCGCAGGTCCTCGTAGGCCTTGCGGGTCGAGGCGTCGTCGCGCGCTTCGAGGCTGATGCGATAGGCGGTGAGGGCCGGCCGCCACATCTGCCGCCATTCGAAGGTTTGGCCGAGAATGGAAAGCGCGATGCCCTCGGTCTCCTGTCCCTTCGCGCGCACGTACCCGAGATAGGCGGCAGCCACCGCGCGCTCTTGAAGGTCATAGCGCTCGCGCCAGTCCTTCGGTTCGATCGCGCGGGCCGCGCGGGACATCAGCAACCACGCGGGGGAGGAGGAAGGATCGGCCAGCACTGCGAGATTGGCAAATTGCAGCGCCTTGCGCGGATCTTTCTGATTGAGGGCGGCGAGGCCGGTCTCGAAGCTTGCCCGGAAAGTGGTGCCGGCCGGCAATGCGACCTCGCGCTTGAGCTTTTCCTCGATCGCCGCGCCGGATTGGGCGAGATCGTCCCGCACGAAGGGCTTCTGCGGGCTCTGCGCAAGGGCGGAGCCGGCCAGAAAAAGGCCGAAAAGACCGGCGAGGGCGAAGGATTTCATGGTGGGCCTCGAGGAAGGAGAAACGGGGCGGACACAGGAAAGGCTTGAGGACAAGGGCACGCGCATGATGGGGCTCCGGTCGAGACAATCCTTCGCTCAACCTAGCACGCTGATTCCTGTCCGCAATGTGCGATATCGCACGGAAATCCTGTTTGCAGGCGGGTTGCAATGGGGGCGCGAGCCATGCGAGCCTGCACCGGGCCGGAACGCCCTTTCCATCCATATGCCGAGACTTTCCGCTGACGGAGTTGGCCCATGAGCCAGGAAATTCGCCCTTCGATCCGAGGTTATCGCCGCATGGCGGAAACGGCGCTTCTGGCCGTCTTGCTGGCGGGCCTTTCGCCGGTGCTCGCTTTCGGGCAGGCGGCCGACATGGGGCCGCCCGGCGCCGCAGCGCGACCGGCACCGAAAGTCGACCCTGCGTTTCAGGCGGCCGAGAAGGCGTTCCTCGCGCTCGACATCAAGGAGCGCAAGGCAATCCAGAACGATCTCATCTGGGCGGCCAAATTCGCCGGCTCGCCCACAGGCGATTTCGGCCCCCTGACCTTCGCGGCGATCCGACGTTTCGAGGCCGAGAGCAAGCTGCCTGCGACGGGCGCCCTCTCGCCCGCAGTGCGGGAGCGCCTGCGCGCGCAGGCCGAAATTCAGCGCAAGGCCACCGGCTTCGTGCTCCAGACCGACCCGAAATCCGGCATGAAGATCGGTCTGCCGGCCTTCCTGCGCGTAAAAACCGCGCCAAACAACCTTGGAGCCTCGCGCTGGCAGGACAAGGACGAGAAGGCGACTGTCGATCTCTCGGTCTACAAGCGTGAAGACGAATTGCAGCAACTCTACGAGCGCGGCATCGACCCCAAGGTCAAGGGGCGCAAGATTACTTACAAGCTGTTGCGCCCGGATTTCTTCGTCATCACCGGCGAAACCGAGGGCGGCAAGTTCTACCGCCGCGTCGAGAAGAGCGAGAAGGGTGATATCCGCGGCTTTTCCATCGGTTACGACAAGAAGGTGGCTTCGGCGGTAGACCCCTTCGTCGTGGCGATCGCCGCGACCTTCGATCCCTTCGGCAAGGCCGGCGGAGCGCCGGCGTCCTCGCCTGGCACGCCGGTTGCGGATGCCGGTCCTCAGAAACGCCGCGCGACCGGCCTCGTCATCGCGCCGGATACGATCCTCACCAGCGAAGGTGCGCTCAAGGGCTGTGCCGAGATCGCGCTCGATCTCGGCAACGACGGCAAGTTTGCGCCGGCCCGAATCGCGAAAAACCTCGGCGTCAGCGGGCTGATGCTGGTCTCGGCGAAAACCGGCAAACCTCTCTCGATCGGTATCACCGAAGGCGGCGAGGCGAGCGGCGTCGTCGTCCAGCGCGATGCGGTGGGCGAACTGCTCGCGAGCGGTGCCGAAATCGCCGCTGGCAAGGCTACTGTGTCGCTCCAGCCGGGCGGCGGCGGTGCTGCGCTCTTCAATCGCAACGGCGCGCTGGCCGGCGTGATTGCCGTGTCGCCGGTCGAGAAATTCAAGGTTGCGGGTGTCATTCCGAGCCTCAGCTACGCCTATCTTCCGGCGGCGGAAGCCTTGCGCCTCGTCGGCGTGGATGTGAGGCCATCGGAAGCGCGGACCCCGCAATCAGCGGCTGCTATTGCCGAAGCGGTGCGGGAGGGGGTCGTTTCGCTCGTCTGCGCGTCCGACAAATAGGATCAGAAGCCGAGCGCTTCC
>DAORNC010000016.1:2952-12062 GCA_035440785.1 Rhabdaerophilum sp.
AGTTCGTCGAAGTGGTGGATGAGCCGATCCGGTGCGAGTTCCCGCATCGGCGTATCGGTATAGCCGAAGCTCACACCGATCACCGGGATGCCCGCCCCGCGCGCCGCATCGACGTCGGTGCGGCTGTCGCCCACCATGATCGAGCGTTTGAGATCGCCACCCGCGAGACGGATCGTCTCGGTGATATGGCGCGGATCGGGCTTGCAGAACGGGAAGGTCTCGCGCCCGGCGATGGCGTCGAACAGCGGCAGGGTACCAAGCTTTTCGACCAGTGCACGAGAGTGCGGCTCGGGCTTGTTGGTGCAGATCGCCAGCGAGAAGCCTTCGTTCCTGCACAGACGCAGGGCCGCTTCCGCGCCCTCGAACATGTGCGAGAGATCGGCGATATGATCGAGATAATGAACGAGGAAATCCTGGAACAGGGCTTCGAGCTTCTCGGGGCCGAGCGGTTGGCCGGCGGCCTTGAAGCCGCGTTCGAGCAGGGCCCGCGCGCCGGCACCGACAAGGCCGCGCGCGGCGGAGACGGGGAGCGTTTCGAGCCCTGCGCGAGAAGGTGGTTGAGCGTCGCCATGATGTCTGGCGCCGTTTCCGCCAAGGTCCCGTCCAGATCGAAAACAAGCGTGCCGCGCATCGTTCTTCCCTTTTCGTGCGATGGAACGAGTGCCTACACTGAGACGGGCGATTCGGGAAAAGCAAACATCGGAACAGGGGAGGTAAGAATGCCTTCGAGGATCGGATTGCGGATTTTTCTCGCGTTTTTGCTGGCATGCCCTGTTGTCGCGCCGGTGCTGGCGCAAGGCGGATCCTATAGCTTCGTCCCCGCCCCCCAGCAGGATCTCAACCGCATCTATCGGATCGATACGGCGAGCGGCGAGGTGGTCGCGTGCCAGTTCGCGGTGAAGGAGGACGCACCGATCGGGCTGACGCTCTGCTATCCGGCAGGCGAGGGCGCGAAAGCGGGCGAGGCCGGCGACTATGGGCTTGTCGCGTCAAGCCACCGACAGGAGGCGGGAATTTTCCGCATCAACCGCCGCACGGGCGCGATCAGTGTCTGCTATGTCCGCGACGACACCGATGTTGTCTGCACGCCGCCGGCGAAGTAGGGGGGGTAGAAACCCACGCCCCTTTGCCGGAGACGAACCAACATGAGCGACCATCTCAAGCGCCGCGCGGCCGAAAAGGCAGCTGAGTGCGAACTCCGTTCCGGCATGAAAGTCGGGCTCGGCACCGGTTCGACCGCGAAACACTTCGTTGACATTGTCGGAGAGCGCATCCGCATGGGCGAGACCTACCTTTGCGTTCCGACCTCCGAGGCGACGCGGCAGCAGGCGCTCTCGCTCGGTATCCCGCTGACGACGCTCGACGAGATCGGCGCGCTTGACGTCACCGTGGACGGGACGGACGAGTTCGATCCCGATCTCAACCTCATCAAGGGCGGCGGAGCAGCGCATCTGCGTGAAAAAATGGTGGCGGTGAATTCGAAGCGCATGGTGGTGATCGCCGATGCGTCGAAGCGCGTCACCGAACTTGGCAGGTTTCCGCTCCCCGTCGAGATCGTCCAGTTCGCGCACGGAACGACGGAGCGGGCGGTGAAGGCGGCTTTCGCGGCGGAAGGGATCATGGCCGAGCCGCGGTTGCGCCCCGGCAAGGATGGCAAGCCCCTCGTAACCGACAACGGCAATTTCGTGCTCGATTGCGTCAATTCCGGCATTGCCGAGCCTGCGACCTTGGCCGCGCGGCTCGACCGGATTCCGGGCCTTGTTGAACACGGCTTGTTCGTCGGCCTTTGTTTTGCCGTTTATCTTGGTTCAGAGGAGGGGGTTGCCGTGATCGGCCGGAGGCCGTAACAGGCTCTCTGACCTCGCGGGGTGCCGGAAGGCATTTCGCCCGGCGGATCCGCAAAGCAAGGGATTGCCCATGAAAAGGCTCGTCACGTTCGTCCGTTCCGTCGCGCTCGGTGCGACTCTCGTTGCCGGCCTGGCCGGCGCGCAGGCGCAGCAGGCGCCGGCTGCTCCCAACGCCGAGGCCGATCTTGCCAAGATTCTGAGCGCGCCGGTCATCCCGTCCCATCTCGCGGTTGCCGAGCAGGTTCTCAAGGCATCCGGCCTTCGGACCATGTTCGAGAATTCGATGCCGAACGTGGTCGGCGCCCTGCGCGTCAACGTGACGCGCCAGCGTCCGGAGCTTGCCAAGGATATCGAAGCCGCGCTCAAGACTGTCGAGGAATCCGGAGCGAAGCTGATCGACAGCGGCGTCTCCGGCGCGGCGCGCCTGATGGCCTCGAAGCTCACCGAGGCGGAACTCAAGGAAGTTCTCACTTTCATGACCTCGCCGGTCGGCAAGAAATATGTCGAGGCACTGCCGAGCTTCATGGATCTCGTCGTACCCTACCTTCAGGTCTGGTCTCAGGAAGCGGGTGGGCAGATGACCAAGACCTTCGCGAATGAAATGGCCAAGCGCGGCCACAAGCTCTGACGCAACCCCGGTTGTCGTCTTCGGGAGGCGGGACGCGCAGGCGGACCCGCCTTTTTCATGTCGGATGACGCGGCGATCACGCAACTGTGGCGCGTCGAGGGGTGCACATTTGCGGGTGCCCTGCCTAGATTACGCGAGACACAAATCGGAACAGGGGGCCAGAAATGGCGGACGGGGCATATGACGTCGATCTCTTCGTGATCGGCGGCGGTTCGGGCGGCGTGCGCGCGGCGCGTATCGCGGCGGGACATGGCGCAAAGGTGATGCTGGCGGAGGAATTCCGCATGGGCGGTACCTGCGTCATTCGCGGCTGCGTGCCGAAGAAGCTCTATGTCATGGCCTCGCGCTTCGCGAAGGATTTCGAGGAGGCGCGCGGCTTCGGCTGGCAACTCGGCAACCGTGCGTTTGAATGGTCGCGGCTCGTGGGCGCGAAGGAGTCCGAGATCACCCGTCTCGAAGGGCTCTATGCCAAGGGGCAGGAGAGCGCCGGCGTCACGGTGGTTAAGTCTCGCGCCGTGATCGAAGGGCCGGGCCTCGTGCGGCTGGTCGCCGACAATCGCCTTATCCGCGCGAGGAACATTCTGATCGCGACCGGCGGCCGGCCCAATCCCGATCCGGGCGTGCCGGGAATCGAACACGTTGTCACGTCGAACGAGGTCTTCGATCTGAAGACCTTCCCGAAGCGCATCGTCGTCATGGGCGGAGGTTATATCGCGCTCGAATTTGCAGGCCTCTTCCGCCTGCTCGGCGCGGAGGTGACAGTGATCTATCGTGGCACGCAGGTTCTGCGCGGCTTCGACCAGGACTTGCGCGACGGGCTGACGGCCGCCTACGAGCGTATGGGCGTGCGCTTCATCTACAAGGATGTCTTCGCCCGCATCAAGAAGCACGCGGATGGTCTCAAGGGTTATCTCACCGACGGAACGGCGATTGAGGCTGACCAGATCCTCCTTGCGATCGGCCGCGCGCCGAACATCGAAGGGCTAGGGCTGGAGAAGGCCGGCGTGAAGACGGGCCGCGACGGCGCGATCCTCGTCGATACCGGTTCGGCGACCAATGTGCCGGGCATCTACGCCGTCGGCGATGTCACCAACCGCGTCAACTTGACGCCGGTTGCCATCCGCGAGGGGCATGCGCTGGCCGATACCCTGTTCGGCGGCGCGAAGGGCATAGCGCCGTGGCGGGTGAATTACGATTTCATCCCCACGGCGGTGTTCACCACGCCCGAGATGGGCACGGTGGGACTCACCGAGGAAGAAGCGCGGACAAAATTCGCCGTCGTTGACATCTACAAGACCTCGTTCCGCGCGATGAAGGCGACCCTCTCTGGTGCAGAGGATCGTGTGATGATGAAGCTCGTCGTCGATGGCGAGACCGACAAGGTGCTCGGCGTGCATATTCTCGGCGAAGGCGCGGGGGAGATGATTCAGCTTCTCGGCATTCCCCTGAAGATGGGCGCGACCAAGGCCGATTTTGACGCCACCATGGCCGTGCACCCGACAGCAGCGGAGGAGTTGGTGACAATGCGAACCCGCAGCGCAAGGCATTTGCGGAACTGAGATCGAGAGCCTAGTCTCCCGGCAACCTCACCTTGCCGGGATTTCCCATGCCGATCATCAACTACCTCACCACTATCCGCTTCGACTTCGGGGCGGTGGCCGCCCTTGCCGAGGACATCGCCGCCTGCGGCATGAAAAATCCGCTGCTGGTGACCGACAAGGGCGTCGTTGCTACTGGAATCGCTGCCAAGGTCGCCGCCTTGATGCCGATGGGTGGGCAGACGCCGATCTATGACGGCACGCCGTCAAACCCCACCGAGGAGGCGACGGAAGAGGCGGTCGAGCTTTTCAAGGCGCATGACTGTGACGGCATCATCGCGCTCGGCGGTGGTTCGCCTATGGATCTGGCAAAATCGGCCGCCATTCTCGCAACCCACGGCGGTACATTGCGCGATTATGTGATGATCTATGGTGGCATGCCGAAGATTACCGCGAAGATCGCGCCGGTAATCGCCATCCCGACGACCTCCGGCACCGGCTCTGAGGTGGGGCGCGGGGCTGTGATGAGTTTCCGCGACGGGCGCAAGCTTACGGTCATCTCGCCGTTGATGATCCCCAAGCGCGCGATCTGCGATCCGGAACTGACGCTCGGCCTGCCGCCCTATCTCACCGCCGCGACCGGCATGGACGCGCTGACGCACGGCGTCGAGTGCTTCATCTCCAATGTCGAGAACCCGCCCGGCGGCGCCATCGCCCTAGAGGCCGCGCGACTTGCCGCCCGTAATATCGAGACAGCGGTGACGGATGGCGCAAACCGCACGGCCCGCTACAACATGATGATGGCCTCGATGATGGGGGCGATGGCGTTCCAGAAGGGCCTCGGCTCGGTGCACGCGCTCTCGCACACGCTTGGCGGCATCAAGGAGGCAAAGCTCCATCACGGCACGCTCAACGCGGTGCTGCTGCCGGCCGTGCTACGCTACAACGCCTCGATCCGGCAGGAGGAATACGCTCGTCTGGCGCAGGAAATGGCGGTGCCGGCAGGGCAGAGCCTCGATCGGTTCGTCGAGGTGCTGAACGCCCGCATCGGCATGCCGAAGAACCTTCGGGATATGGGTGTTAAGCGCGAGTGGTTCGACAGCGTGGCGGAACTCTCGCTGGAGGATCACACCTCGAAAACCAACGCCCGCACGCCGAACGCAGCGGATTACCGCGCGATTCTCGACGAGGCTTACTGAAGTGTTTTCGCGCGAGGCGGCTCTAGATTTTCCGCGCTACGAGATAGCGGCGCGGCGGCGAGGCCGGGAAGTTTCCGGCCTCAATGATCTCGAATCCGGCTGAGCGGACCATTGCGTCGAGCGTCTCCACAGAGAATGTCTTCACCTTCGGCGCGAGGCCCATCAGCCGCAACAGCGGCACCGCGAGCATGAAGGCTTTGACCTTGAGCGGCACACCGCCGCCGCCGAGGCAGATGGTCTTGGAGATAAAAAGCCCGCCTTTTTTCACCCGCGCGGCAATACGGAACAGTTCAGACGGAATGTCCTCGACGAGATGGAGCATGTTAAACGCCATCACCGCGTCGTAGGGCTGGTTGCCGATCGCTTCGGCACCGACATCGCCCACCACGAAGCGAATGTTGTTCACGCCGGTTGCGGTGGCTTTTTCCCGACCGATCGCGATCATCTTTGAGGAGATGTCGCTCACGACCATCTCGCGCACGTTCATCGCGAGTGCAAGCGCCGTCGATGCCGTCCCGCAGCCGACCTCCAGCACCCGGTCTTCCGGCTTGAGGTGGGTGCGCGTGCGCTCGAGCGTATGGAGATATTTCTCCATGTCGGGGATGCGGGAGCGGGCATACCGCTCGGCGATCCAATCCCAGAAGACGGCAGAATCCTTCATCGATTTTCTCCTCGTGCCTCTGGATAACTGAGTTGTGCAACGGAGCAAGCGATTATGGCGGGCCGGAGCCCGCCGGGTTGGGCAGCCGGCATTCGCCTTCTTAAGTGCTCGCCATTTTGTGCATCCCGGTGTAAGAACCCCTCCCTTCCGGGTGACGAAAGTCATTTCCGGAGGCCTGCGCCATGCGGGCGCAGCGGCGTAAGAAGGAAAAGCGTCATGAGCAAGAACGGCAACAGCACCCCGAATGCAACCAAGGGTCCGAATTCCTGGACTCCGGGTTCCTGGCGGTCGTTTCCGATCTCGCAGGTGCCGGAATATCCGGATCAGGACGTTCTGAAGGCGACCGAGGCGCAGCTTGGCACCTTTCCGCCGCTGGTGTTTGCGGGCGAGGCGCGCAAGCTCAAGCGGGCGTTGGGCAAGGTCGCGAGTGGCGAGGCATTCCTGCTTCAGGGCGGCGATTGCGCCGAAAGCTTCGCCGAGCATTCCGCTGACCACATCCGCGATTTCTTCCGCGTATTCCTGCAGATGTCGGTGGTGCTCACCTATGCCGGCTCCTCGCCGGTGGTGAAGGTCGGCCGCGTTGCCGGCCAGTTCGCCAAACCGCGTTCCTCGCCGGTCGAGAAGGTCGGCGACGTCGAGCTGCCGAGCTACCGCGGCGACATCATCAACGGGACGGATTTCACCGCCGAGGCGCGTATCCCCGATCCGCGCCGCCAGCTTGAAGCCTATCGCCAGTCGGCGGCGACGCTCAATCTCCTGCGTGCCTTCGCGACCGGCGGTTATGCCAATCTCGACAATGCGCATCGCTGGATGCTCGGCTTTGTGAAGGATTCGCCGCAGAGCGGGCGTTATAACGAGCTTGCAAACCGCATCACCGAGGCGCTCGACTTCATGCGCGCCATCGGCGTTTCGGCGGACACGCACCCCGAGATGCAGCAGACCGATTTCTTCACCAGCCACGAGGCGCTGCTGCTCGGCTACGAGCAGGCGCTGACCCGCGTCGATTCAACCTCCGGCGACTGGTATGCGACCTCCGGCCATATGCTCTGGATCGGCGATCGCACACGCCAGCCGGACCATGCACATATCGAGTACTTCCGCGGCATCAAGAACCCGATCGGTCTCAAGTGCGGCCCCTCGCTGACGGCGGATGGGCTCATTGACCTGATCGACAGGCTCAACCCGGAAAACGAGGCCGGCCGCCTGACGCTGATCTGCCGTTTCGGCGCGGACAAGGTGGGCGAGCATCTGCCGGGGCTGATCCGAGCCGTACAGAAGGAAGGCCGCAAAGTCGTCTGGTCCTGCGATCCGATGCACGGCAACACCATAAGCCTCGCAGGCTACAAGACGCGACCGTTCGACCGCATCATGGGCGAAGTGAAGAACTTCTTCGCGATCCATGAGGCGGAAGGCACCTATGCCGGCGGCATCCACCTGGAAATGACCGGAAAGGACGTCACGGAATGCACGGGTGGCGCCCGGGCGCTGACGGCCGAGGGGCTTTCGGATCGTTACGACACCGCCTGCGATCCACGCCTCAACGCCGAGCAGGCGATCGAACTCGCATTTCTCGTGGCTGATCTTCTCAAACACGAGAAGGCTGCGCGCGGCCCGGCGGTTCCGGCAGCGGCGGAATAGAGCAAGGGAAATGGCGGTCAGCGCGTGTAGCCGCGCCTGATCGCCTCTTCCTTGATGCAATCATCCCAGTCCCGGCTGCCCATCGAGATGTTGCGCGTGCGGCACGCTGCTTCGAGCGCTTTGACGGCGCGTTCGACCTCGCCGGGACTCATTTCCTCAATGGTTTTTCCTGTCGGTTCGCCATTGCAGGCGGTCAGCATCGACGCGACGACCAGCACCGTCCACCGAAAGACATGAGGCATGACAACCTCCCGGAACAAAGAGAATGGCGCCACGCTATTCCCTTCCGGGCATCCTGGAAAGATGAACGTTAACCAACATATCCCGTTCAGGCTCCGGCCAGTGCCGTCGGATTATTGTTCTGTCATGAAGCAGGGCATTCCGCCCGAATGCTTCGCGACAGGAGATCGACATGACCACCTCTTTCGGCAAGAAGGCCGCTGCGGCGGCGCTAGCGGTTCTGACGCTGGGCGCCGGGATGACCCTTTCGGCGGGCGACGCTGAAGCGCGTGGCGGGCGTAAGGGCGCGATGATCGCCGCCGGCGTGATCGGCGCGGTCGCTGCTGGAGCGCTGATCGCGGGGGCATCGAACGCTCATTCCGCACCGGCCTATTATTACACCGCGCCGAGCTACGCCTACGAGCCGCCGACCTATAGCTACGAAACGCCGCGCGCGGTGTATTACCCGCAGCAGCCAGTCGTGGAGTATGGTTATCCGGCGAACCCGGGTTATTACCATCGTCCGGCCCGGCGTCACTACGGCTACAGCGAGACGGGCTATGCCTATCGCGGCCCGGTTTGCAAGCTCCGCAAGGAGCGCGTCTGGGATGGCTACGGCTGGCGGATGCAGCGGTATCAGGTTTGCCGCTGAGGCGTGTGTCTTTTCCGGTCTCGCGTAACCCGAAAACGAAAAGCCCGGCAGATGCCGGGCTTTTTTGGTCCTGAAAAGGCCGATCTCAGAACTTGATGCCGCCGGCCACGCGCGCGGTGTTGATCGAGATATTGGGCCGCTGTCCGCCGGAGGCGAGCTGGACATATTGCCATTCGACGCGCGTGAAGGTGCCCGGCAGGAGTTGCATATCAACGCCAGCACCCAACGCGGCACCGTAGGTGATGCCACGCCGGCCGACGACGCTGGAGAAGCTGCCGCTGCTGATGAGGGGGCGTGCCGGGGGCGTCGAAACATCGTAGCGCGACCAATTCCCGTTCATCGTTGCGCGACCGTCGACATTGCCGAAGGCGACGCCGGCGGTGAGGTAAGGCATGAACATCCCGGCAGCCCAGCCGACGCGTCCGCGCAAGGTGCCCCAATCCGAGATCCGCGCGCGGGAGGTCGCACTGACGGTAACGTCGTATTCGTCGGTCGTACCGGTGGGGCGGGTGGTGATCCCGCCGGTGAACGTGGAATTCGCCTTGATGCTGGAACGGGTGTAATCCATCTCGACGCCGAGCACGACGTCATCCCACAACCAGTTGATGCCGACGAAACCGCCGTAGCTGATTGCGGCCTTGTTGGTCTCCTTCAGGTTGATGAGGGAGGAGACCGGGCCATAAAGCACCGAGCTTTGCGGAAGCGCGCCATCCGTCAGCGGCTGGGCG
>DAORNC010000016.1:12122-13297 GCA_035440785.1 Rhabdaerophilum sp.
CCACGCCGGCAGACGCGGGGGCGGTATCGCCCGAATAGGCGCCTCTCAGGTAGTCGGCCGCTTCGGCTCCCGGCACCATTCCCGCCGTCGCCGCCGCGCAGGCGATCGCCAGAGCGCGACCGGACATCCATCGAGACTTCACCATGACCTGCTCCCAAAAAGCACTGTTCCGCGAATCCGGCAGGGAGGCCGGAACGCTGCGATAATAAAAAAGTAACGTTACCCGCGCGTTAAGCGCGTTCGCCGCGTAGTTGGTCCGTTTTGGGACGGTTGACGGAAGGATGAACCTATTATACTCAAATTGAACATAATCGGTGTCGCCGATTGCCCGTCTGCTGCTGGCGGGATAAACCACTCCGGGCCAATTCCGCCCCAGGACGCTTCATGACCGATAGGCTCCGCCTCGCGCTTGCGCAGCTCAACCCCGTGATGGGCGATATCGCCGGTAATCTCGCAGTGGCGCGCAAGGCTCGCGCCGAGGCCGCCGGGCAAGGGGCTGATATTGTGATGTTCACCGAGTTGTTCCTGACCGGCTATCCGCCGGAGGATATGGTGACGAAACCGGCGCTTGAGGAAGCCTGTCGCGCTGCGCTCGACGATCTCGCGCGTGAAACGGCGGATGGTGGCCCGGCGGTGCTGATCGGCCTGCCGTGGCGGGAAGGGGACAAGCTGCACAACGCCTGTGCCGTGCTCGATGCCGGACGGATCATTGCCGTGCGGTTCAAGGTCGATCTGCCGAACTATGGTGTGTTCGACGAGAAGCGTGTGTTCGACCCCGGCCCGATGCCGGGGCCGGTGATGGTGCGCGGGTTGAAGATCCTGCCGATCTGCGAGGACATCTGGGGCGAGGAGGTTGTCGAATGCCTCGCCGAAACCGGCGCGGAAATCCTGCTGGTTCCCAACGGGTCTCCCTACGAGCGCGACAAGACCGACACGCGCCTCAACATCGCCGTCGCCCGGGTCACCGAAAGCCGCCTGCCGCTCGTCTACCTCAATCAGATTGGCGGGCAGGACGAGCTCGTGTTCGACGGCGCCTCCTTCGGTATCAACCCCGGTGGCGACCTCGCCTTCCAGATGCCAGCGTTTCAGGAGCAGATCCGTCTGATCGAATGCAAGCGCACGGGCGGTGATTGGACGCTCATCCCCGGCGACAAGGCGCTGATCGACGAGGGGCT
>DAORNC010000016.1:13337-19778 GCA_035440785.1 Rhabdaerophilum sp.
CCTGCGGGATTACGTCGAGAAAAACCGTTTCCCCGGTGTGGTGCTCGGCATGTCCGGCGGCATCGATTCCGCGCTTTGCTGCGCCATTGCTGCCGATGCGCTGGGGCCCGACCGTGTCCACGCGATCATGCTGCCCTATCGCTACACCTCGGAGGAGAGCTTCACCGACGCGAAGGCCTGCGCCAACGCGCTTGGTGTGCGCTACGATATCCTACCCATCGCGGCGGCAGTCGAGGGGCTGGAGGCTAGCCTCGCGCCGCTTTTCGCCGGCAAGCCGCGCGATATCACCGAGGAGAACATCCAGTCCCGCGCGCGCGGCACGATCCTGATGTCGATCTCGAACAAGTTCGGGCCGATGGTCGTTACCACTGGCAACAAGAGTGAGATGTCGGTGGGCTACGCAACGCTCTACGGCGATATGAACGGGGGCTACAACCCGATCAAGGACCTCTATAAGATGGAGGTGTTCCGCATGGCCGAATTGCGCAACCGCTGGAGGCCTGCGGGCGCCAAGGCGCCGGGCGGCGTGGTGATCCCCGAGAACATTCTCGTCAAACCGCCGAGCGCGGAGCTGCGCGAGAACCAGAAGGATCAGGACTCGCTGCCGCCCTACGAGGTGCTGGACGATATTCTCGAATGCCTCGTCGAGAAAGAGATGCACGTCGCCGACATCGTCGCCCGCGGGCACGGCTTGGCCGTCGTGCAGCGGATCGAGCATCTCCTGTCGATCGCGGAATATAAACGCCGCCAGTCCGCGCCGGGCGTGAAGGTCACGCGCCGCAACTTCGGACGGGATCGGCGCTATCCGATCACCAACCGCTTCAGGGACAGGCTGGAAAAGGCGTATGAGCCCGACCCAGGGATTGCGCCCGAGGGTGCAAAAAGCCTCGGTGAGGCGTATGACGGGTAATTCTGATCCCGGACGCTTCCAACTTTCAGCAAACACAATGCCCCCCGTTTTCCGTTTCGCTCCCTCGCCCACCGGCTATATCCACATCGGCAACGCCCGCACGGCGTTGTGGAACGCGCTGCTGGCGAAGAAGCTGGGCGGCACCTTCATCCTCAGGTTCGACGATACCGACACCGAGCGTTCCAAGCCGCATTTCGTCGAGGCGATCCTCGAAGATCTGGCGTGGCTGGGCATCACACCGGACCGGATCGAGCACCAGTCGGCCCGGATTGCCCGCTACGAGGCGGCGCTCGCGGATCTGAAGGCACGCGGCCTCGTCTACCCCTGCTACGAGACACCGGAAGAGCTGGATCGCAAGCGCAAGCGCCAGCAGGCGCGTGGGCTGCCGCCGGTCTACGATCGCGCCGCGCTCGCCCTGAGTGCGGATGAGCGGGTGAGACTCGAAGCCGAAGGGCGCCACCCCCATTGGCGCTTCAAGCTTTCAGGTCGAAATGTCGTTTGGGAAGATGGTGTTCGGGGAACGAGCCATATCGAGACCTCATCGCTCTCGGACCCCGTGCTGGTGCGCGCCGACGGCACCTTCCTCTATACTTTCGCCTCGGTGATCGACGACATTGACATGGAAACGACGGATATTCTCCGGGGGGAGGATCATGTCGCGAACACCGCAGTGCAGATCGAGCTGTTCGAGGCGTTTGGGGCGAAACCTCCAAGGTTTTCTCACCATAACCTCATCACCACGCTCACCGGTGAGGAGATGTCGAAGCGCACCGGCTCGCTCTCGATCCGCTCGTTCCGAGAGGAGGGCGTCGATCCGCTCGCCGTCGCTCTGGTCGCGGTGCTGACCGGCACGTCCGAACCGGTTCATCCGGTGGGAGGTCTCGACGATCTCGCCGCCATGCTCGAGCTCTCGAAGTTCTCGCGTGCGTTGACGAAGTTCGATTCCGGCGAAATCCGCGAGCTGTCGAAGAAGCTACTGCACGCAAAACCCTTCGACGAGATCGCGCCGAAGCTCGCTGCGCTCGGCGTATCGGGCCCGAAAGCGGAAGCGTTCTGGGTGGCCCTGCATGGCAATATCGACCGCATCGAGGAAGCGGCCGATTGGTGGCGCTTGCTGATGACGGCGCAGCATTTCACTTCGGCAGAACCCGAATTCCTCACGGAAGCCGCCGCGTGCCTGCCCGAAGAGCCCTTTGATGAAACGAGCTGGAGCCGCTGGATCGGGGCGATTCAGGCCCGGACGGGCCGGAAGGGCAAGGCACTTTTCATGCCGCTGCGCCTCGCGCTCACCGGGCGCGAGACCGGGCCGGAACTCAAGGCCGCGCTTCCCCTCTTAGGTCGATCGGCCGTTCTTTTCCGGTTAACTCCGGCGCCACGTTCCTGACAGTCCGCTTGGTGCCCTGGGCATCGACGACCTGCTGCTTCACGCCCCCCTTGCCATCGATCTTACGTTCGTTCGGCGAACGCGGGCCGATACCCGATGAGGCGTTGCCACCGGTGGGAAGGGCGGTCTCCGGCAGGGCCTCGGTTTCCTCGGCCTTGCGTGCGGCGTCGATTTCCTGCTGTTTCTTGCTCCTGCGGGTTGCCTTGGTTTCCGGCGCCTTGGCGTCCTTCGGGCGCGACATGGCCAGCGCTTGCTCCTGCGTGACGACGATATCACCCTTGCGCGCCTCGACGATATCCTCGACGCCCTTCATCGCGCTGGCCCAGGTTTGACCCGGCTGCTTGCAGAAGCAGGCGGGGTCGCGTTTCTGCGTGTAGAGCTTGGCTGCGGGCAGCGACATGTAGGGCGTGCCGTCGCGCGCCGCGGCGCGCTGAATGTCGGCCCCGTTGTTCATGAAGAAGATGCGGGTTTCCGCGCCGGGGCAAAGCGAGGCGCAGACGGCGGCGTATTCATCGCGTGCACCGATGCCCTCGAAGTTCACCGGGAAGAAGAACCCGTCGCAGGTGCGGACGCAGACCGCCATCCGTCCACCGAGCCGTTCTTTGAATTCGGCGTCGGGATCGACCGGCGGCTCATCTCCACGCGGTCCTTCCACCACGCCATTCGAGCCTTCCCCAAACAGGCGATCGAAAAGGCTCGGTTGGTTCGGTGCGGCATAGATCACACCACGCTGCGGTGCGGGGTCGCGTCCCGTGCAGCCGTAACGGTCGAGCGCGGCAAGCAATTGAGCGCGGCGGCCCTCGTTCACACCGCCGCCCTCGATCTGGCGGATCTGGGCCTCATATTGCCCGGCCTGCGCGCGCAATGGGCCGCAGACTGGGGGCGGGCCGCCGATGCCGAGAAATCCGGTGCGGCCGCAATCGTTCTGTTGCAGGGCGAGGCGGATGCGACCCAATTCCGTCCGAAGGCGCGAGGACTGTGCGGTCGGCCCGCCACCACCGCGCAACTGCGCAAGCTCGCTGCGGATCTGTCCGCACACGGGCGATTGCTGGCCGAAAGCCGCGCTGCCCGGAAGGGTGGCCGCAGCAAGGCAGATCGCCAGCCGCCGCAGCCAAACGCCCGCGGTGCGCCGCGACGAATTCACCCTCGCCGGTTCCGAATTTTTCGGCACGCCATCCGCCACGCGTTTCGCCCCGCCTCGAATCGTTCTGATCCGTTCCGGTTCTCTATGCTGCTCGATTTTGATGCAAGCAAGGCGGGAATGCGTCCAAGCGTGCACAAGTGTCCGGTCTCGGTCAGCTCTGGTGCGCGATCTGCCCCAGCTGGCTCATCAGCTTGTCGATCAGCCGATCAAGCTGGCTCTTTTCTTCGGCGCCCAACCCCCGGCACAATGCCTCGGAAAACGCGGTCGCCATCGGCACGATGTCGAGATAGACGCGGCGGCCTTCCTCCGACAGATCGAGAAAGGCTTCGCGCAGATCGTTCCGGTTCGCTTTCCGCGCGAGCAGCTTGCGCTTTTCGAGGGTCGCGACCGCCCGGCTCACGGTAGTCTTGTGCATATGGCTGTGGGCGCAGATGTCGCGTGCCGTGATCGTGCCGAATTGGCCAAGCGTCGCCAGCACGCGCCATTCGGGAATGGAGATGCCGAACCGCTCGCCATAGGCTTGTGCCAGTGCCTGACTGATCTCGGTGGCGAGCAGATTGAGGCGATATGGAAGAAAATTTTCCAGTTTCAGCGGCGCGACGGAAACGCTGGAAGGATCGACGGGCTGACGGGATGATTTATCGTTTCGCATCGTTTCCGGTTCGGGCAATAAAATCAATATAGTCCGGTGAACCGGCCACCATGATGATGCCGACCGTTGCCACATTTGTCCATAATGGCGGCAGGTTGCCGCCTTATACTATAGTAATATGGGGCGCTTCAGCGGCGCACCCGTGTCTTAATCATCATGGTATCGTAAGAATATTCACTGATCTGCCACCATGTATATTGCTCGCCGAGATAGGCATTCACGGAATCGAGTGCCTTCTTGAAGAGCGGATTCTTGGCCGCGATCTCATCGTAGTAAGTTTTCGCCGCATCGAACGCCGCGTCCATGATCTCCGGCGAGAACGGCCGCAATTCGGTCCCCTTGCCGACAAGGCGCATCAGCGCCGGCGCATTCACAGAATCATATTTCGCGAGCATCCAGGTGTTCGCCGCGTCCGCAGCCTGGCGAAAAATCGCCTGGTAGTGCTTGGGCAGGCGGTTCCATTGCTCGGTATTCGCGCACAGGTGCAGCATTGCGCCGCCTTCCCAGAAGCCAGGATAGTAATAATACTTCGCGACTTTGGAGAAGCCCAGTTTCTCGTCGTCATACGGCCCGACGAACTCCACCGCGTCGATTGTGCCCTTTTCGAGCGCGGGATAGATATCTCCCGGAGCAATCTGCTGCGGAACGACGCCCAACCGAGCCAGAATTGCGCCGCCGGTGCCACCGATACGGAACTTGAGCCCCTTGAGATCATCGAGGGTTTTAACTTCCTTGCGGAACCAGCCGCCCATCTGCGTTCCGGAATTGCCGCAGACGAAGGAGATCGCATTGAACTTGGCAAGCGCCTCGTTGACGATCGCCTCACCGCCGCCGAACTGCCACCAGGATTGCTGGAGGCGCGCGTTCGGGCCGAACGGCATGCCGGTGCCGAAGCCGAGCGTCGGATCCTTGCCGTTATAGAAATAGGTTGGCGTATGGCAGCACTCGAGTGCGCCGGACGTTACAGCATCAAGCGCCTGCAGGCCCGGCACGATTTCGCCGGCGGCGAAAGGCTGGATCTGGAAACGGTTGTCCGTCGCCTCGGCAACGTATTTGCAGAAGGTCTGCGCGGTGCCGAAAATGGTATCGAGCGCCTTCGGGAAACTCGAGGTCAAACGCCATTTCACTTCCGGCATGTTCTGGGCGATGGCCGGGCTGCCAACGCTTCCCGCCGCGACTGCTGTTCCCGCACCCAACCCGGAAAGCAACAGGTCTCGCCTACGCATGATCTTCGCTCCTCGCATTTGCGCACTTTCCCGTCCGAAAATGGTTTCATAAGAAACTTTATGCTTGTATCCGGCACGGTTCTCCGGGAAGAATTGCACAGAGAATGCGCGACGTCACCCGAATCCGCGATGCTTTTCGCTTCGGGCATGAATTATTCTCGACGTGGCGCCGAAGAAATGCAGGGCCAGGAAGGGCCGGGAGGAAAAGAATGAAGTTGGCTTCGCTCAAGGGCGGGCGGGACGGCCGTCTTGTCGTTGTCTCGCGTGATCTGACCCGCGCGACCGAGGCGACCCATCTCGCGCCCAATCTCCAGCGCGTGCTCGACAACTGGGATATCTTCGCGCCGGCGCTGGCCGATCTCGCGGAGAGCCTTGAGCACGGCTCGGTGCCGAGCTTCCGCTTTCACGAGCATGATTGCGCTGCCCCGCTGCCGCGCGCCTACCAATGGGTGGACGGCTCCGCCTACGTCAATCACGTCGAGTTGGTGCGCAAGGCACGCGGCGCGGAGCTGCCGGCGTCGTTCTGGACCGATCCCTTGATGTATCAGGGTACATCCGACTGCAATCTCGGCCCGCGCGATCCCGTGCCGGTCGCGAGCGAGGAATTCGGCATCGATTGCGAGGCGGAAGTCGCGGTAATCGCGGGGGCGGTCCGGGCCGGCGCGAGCGTGGTCGAGGCCGGGAAGGCTATCCGCCTCGTGATGCTGGTCAACGATGTCTCGCTGCGCAATCTCATCCCGGCTGAACTCGCAAAGGGCTTCGGGTTCCTGCAATCCAAACCACCAACGACCTTCTCGCCCGTCGCGGTGACGCCGGACGAACTGGGCGACGCCTGGGATGGCGGCAAAGTGAAGCTGCCGCTCCTCACCACCATCAACGGCAAGATGCTGGGCTGCCCGGAAGCAGGTGAGGAAATGACCTTCGATTTTCCCGCGTTGATTGCCCATGCCGCGAAAACCCGGCCGCTGGGACCAGGAACGATTGTTGGTTCCGGCACGGTGTCGAACCGGGATCCGGACGGCTCGCCCGGCCGACCGGTCTCGGACGGCGGGCGCGGCTACTCCTGCCTTGCCGAGCAGCGCATGGTCGAGACCATCCGCGACGGCTCGGCGAAGACGCCCTTCA
>DAORNC010000016.1:19923-20142 GCA_035440785.1 Rhabdaerophilum sp.
ACCTTCGCCGAGATCGGCGAGGGGCTCTACGCCTTTACCGCCGAGGGAGATCCGAACACCGGCGTCATCATCGGTGACGATGGGGTGCTGATCGTCGATGCACAGGCGACACCGGCAATGGCTCAAGCGGTTATCGAGCGCGTCCGGAGCGTGACCGACAAGCCGATCACCCATGTCCTGCTTTCGCATTATCATGCCGTGCGCGTGCTCGGAGCGTCC
>DAORNC010000016.1:20215-21796 GCA_035440785.1 Rhabdaerophilum sp.
ATCGGTCGCTTCCCGCGTCTGTTCAGGGGCAAGGAGACTATTCCGGGCCTCACCTGGCCGAGTGTGACCTTCCAGGGCGAGATGTCGATCTGGCTTGGCAGGCGCGAAGTGCGTATCAAGCACCTCGGACGCGGGCACACGTCGGGCGACACGGTCGCCTGGGTGCCCGATGCGGGCGTGATGTTTTCGGGCGATCTCGTCGAGTACAAGTCCGCCTGCTATTGCGGAGACGCGCATTTCGCCGATTGGCCGGAAACCTTGAAGAAGGTCGCCTTGCACGATCCTGTTGCGCTGGTGCCGGGGCGGGGCGATGCGCTGGTCGGGCGCGAGAAGGTCGGTGCGGCCATCGCCGGCACCAAGGATTTCCTTGAAACCCTCTACGGCACCACGCAACAGGCCGTGGCGGCGGGCAGGGACCTCAAGGCCGCGTTCGGTGATGTCCGTGCCGCGATGGACGGGCCGTTCGGTTCCTACGCCATCTACGAGCACTGCCTGCCGTTCAACGTCTCCCGCGCCTATGACGAGGCGCAGGGGGTAGACCATCCCGTGATCTGGACGGCCGAGCGCGATCGCGAGATGTGGGCGAAGTTGCAGGGGTAAAGGCCATGCACGCGGTTTATGCCAGCTTCCAATATCGGAAATCGCCCGATCAGGCGGCGGATACCCCGGTTCGCCATCCTGTCGTCGTGATCGGGGCGGGGCCTGTCGGCCTGTCGATGGCGATCGATCTCGCCCAGCGCGGCATTTCTGTCGTCATTCTCGACGACAACGACCGCATCGGCGAGGGCAGCCGCGCCATCTGCTTCTCGAAGAAGACGCTCGAGGCCTTCGACAGATACGGCTGCGGCGAGGAACTGCGCGATGCGGGTGTCTCGTGGAGCCGGGGCCGCGTGTTCCAAGGCGGGGGCGAACTCTACGCCTTCGATCTCCTGCCGGAGGCGGGGCACAAGATGCCGGCCTTCATCAACATCCAGCAGTTCGTGGTCGAAAAGGCGCTGGTTGACCGTGCCGAAGCACTCGACGGGGTCGACCTGCGCTGGAAGAACCGCGTCGTTGGCATCGAAAACGGCACGGACGGCGCAATGCTTGCCATCGAAACACCGGACGGCACATACCGCCTTGCAGCGGATTACGTCATTGCCTGCGATGGCGCGCGGTCACCGATGCGGGGGATGCTCGGGCTCGACTTTCCTGGCGAGATCTTCGAGGAACAGTTCCTCATCGCTGATGTGAAGATGCACGGCGATTTTCCGGCCGAGCGCTGGTTCTGGTTCGATCCGCCGTTCCATCCCGGCGGCTCGGCGCTGCTGCACAAGCAGCCGGACGATATCTGGCGGATCGACCTCCAGCTCCCGGCGACAGCGGATGCCGAGTTCGAGAAGCGGCCCGAAAACGTCGTTCCGCGCATCGAACGGATGCTCGGTCATCGCGACTTCACGCTCGAATGGGTATCGATTTATCGGTTCCGCTGCCTGCGGCTTGAGAAATTCATCCACGGCCGGGTGATTTTCGCGGGCGATGCCGCGCATCAGGTCTCGCCCTTCGGGGCGCGCGGCGCCAATTCCGGCGTGCAGGATGTGG
>DAORNC010000016.1:21825-23944 GCA_035440785.1 Rhabdaerophilum sp.
TTGCTGCCGTTCTCCAGGGTGACGCACCGGCAAGCCTACTCGCGACCTATGATTCCGAACGAAGTGAAGCGGCGGACGAGAACCTCGGCCACTCCACCCGCTCGACCGATTTCATCGCGCCGCAATCCCCTTCCGAACGCGGTCTGCGCGATGCCGCGCTGGCGCTCGCTCGGAAGCACGATTTCGCCAAGCGCATGGTGAATTCCGGCCGGCTCTCGGCACCGACGGCCTATCGCGCGAGCCCGCTTTCGACGCCGGATACCCAAACTTGGGAAACGGGGCCGGCCCCCGGCGCGCCGATTCCGGACGCGAGGCTGAAAAGTGCGGACGGGCGCGACTGTTTCCTCTCCGAATGCCTCGGTTCCGGCTTCGCGTTGCTGATGCGCGGAGGCGAGCCGAAAGAGGTTCCGCCCGGCGTTGTCCCGGTGTGTATCGGCGCCAACGGCTATTTCGACCGATTCGGCGAGGTTTCTAGCCGTTTTGCGCTGGAGCCGGGGAGAGCCTACCTCGTCCGTCCGGACGGGCATGTCGCGGCCCGGTTCACGGCATGGAAACGGGCGGACATCGAGGAGGCGGTGCGCAAAGCCAATGGGCATCGAACCAGCTTGGGAGGTGCCGCATGAGCGAGGCCCTGACGACCACCTCGCGCTTTCCCGATCCGGATCGCGCCTTCCGCCTGTTGATCGAGGCGCGGCGCGGGTTTTCGACGGAGGAGGCTGCCGCGCTCGATGCACGATTGGTTCTTCTGCTCGCAAACCACATCGGTGACGAGGCGGTGCTAGTGGAGGCAGTTCGCGCTGCGCGCGAGACGATGGGGAAGCCCTGAACGCCCTTTCAATTTTCCCGCGCCACACCTATCTGCTTGTATTGGTCCCTGGCGGCGAACCTTGAGGAGCGAGCGATGCGCGGAATTCTGGCAGCCCTGTTTCTGGCCCTGGGCCTTGCCTCGACCTTCCTGGCGCCGGCCTCGGCGCAATCGCCCGACCTGATTTTCAAGAAATCGACCGTCTTCCGTTTTCTCACGCCGGACGACAAGCTCGCGACCTACGCGATCGACGATCCGCTCATCGAGGGTGTCGCCTGCCATTACACGGTGCCAGAAAAGGGGGGCGTCTCGGGTGGATTGGGACTGGCGGAGGAAGTGTCGGATATCTCGCTCGCCTGCCGTCAGGTCGGGCCGATCCGCTTCAAGGAGAAAGCCGATCAGGGCGATGTGATGTTCCGCCAATCGCGCTCGCTCCTGTTCAAGCGGATGCAGATCGTGCGCGGCTGCGATCCGAAGCGCAACGTGCTGGTCTATCTCGTCTATTCGGACAAGCTGATCGATGGCAGCCCGAAAAACTCCACCTCGACGGTTCCGATCATGCCTTGGGGGCAGGCGGATGCGCCAAGGTGCGGGGAGTTCATCAAGTAGGCGGCGCTTATTCCTTGCAGGAAATCAGGAAGCTGTCGGCCGGTTTGCCGGCCGGCCCGGCGTTGGTCGAGCCGGTGATCTCTTCGGGGTCGAGCTTGCGATAGGCGAGGGCGGCCTTGAAGCCCTTGGCCTCGCACCAGGCATCGGCCACGATCCGCCCGCAATTCGACTGGGCGGCGAGGCATTCCTGCGTGCCGTATCCGTCGCTGCCGGCCACGACGAAATCGCGCTGCTTCGGCTTGGCCTCGCTCTCGACGCCGGACGAGGCGTAGATCGCCGCGGCGGTGACCGAGACGGCGAGAATGGCGAGAAGACTGACGCGCTTTTGCATGGCTGAAGAACCCCGAAAGATACGCGATGCAACTGAAGGTCGGTATTTTCAGGACAATGTGTTAAGGATTGATTGAGATTTCGACGTCTCGGCATTGGCCGTTCGGCCCGCTTGACGCGGCAACGCCGATCGCGCATTTTCATTGCATGACAAAAACGGCAATGCGTCGAATTTCGGTTTCGATTTGTGGCTAGCGCGCTTCGCTCGCTGGCACGCCGTCTCGTTTCCCCTTAAAGGTCACCCCGAGATGACGCCCCCGGCGAGCGGCGGGTGCGGCGTTTTGTGGCGAATTGGCCGTCGGTTCGGCGGACAAAACGCGTGAAGATGAAGGAATCGCCAGGCGCGGTTCGTGTCGGGGAAGAGATCATGGCGGG
>DAORNC010000016.1:23963-33426 GCA_035440785.1 Rhabdaerophilum sp.
AACACGCTGACGCGGCAGAAGGAAAACTTCTCGCCGATCGATCCCAAGCATGTCCGCATGTATGTCTGCGGGCCGACCGTTTACGATTACGCCCACATCGGCAACGCTCGCCCGGTGATCGTGTTCGACGTGCTGTTCCGTTTGCTGCGTCACCTCTACGGCGAGAACAACGTCGTCTACACCCGCAACATCACGGACGTGGACGACAAGATAAATGACCGAGCCGCGCGTGATTACCCCGACTTGCCGCTCAACGACGCGATCCGCAAGGTGACGGAGGCGACGAACAGCCAGTATCAGGCCGATGTGACGGCGCTTGGTTGCCTGCCGCCGACGCATCAGCCGCGTGCGACCGAGCATATCGAGGCGATGAAGGCTCTCTGCGAAAGGCTCGTCGCGCGCGGCGTGGCTTATGTCGCGGAAGGCCATGTGCTGTTCTCGCCCGAGGCGATGAATGCCCACAAGAACGCGTGGCCCACATATGGCAAGCTCGCCAACCGCTCCCTCGACGAGATGATCGCCGGTGCGCGCGTCGATATCGCGCCCTACAAGCGCGGTGCGACCGATTTCGTGCTCTGGAAGCCGTCGAGCGAGAACGAGCCCGGCTGGCCCTCACCCTGCGGTATGGCCGGCAAGGGGCGGCCGGGCTGGCATATCGAATGCTCGGCGATGTCGATGGCGACACTGCTCGAACCGTTCGGCGGCGGGCTCGCGTGCGACGATCCCATGAAGAACACCTTCGACATCCACGGCGGTGGCATTGACCTCGTCTTTCCGCACCACGAGAACGAGATCGCGCAATCCTGCTGCGCCTTCGGTTCGGTGCGCATGGCGAATGTGTGGATGCACAATGGCTTTCTTCAGGTCGAAGGGCAGAAGATGTCGAAATCGCTCGGCAACTTCCGCACGATCCGCGAGGTGCTGGACGATTGGCCGGGCGAGGTCGCGCGTCTCAACATGCTCCGGACGCATTATCGCCAACCGATAGATTGGACGGAGGCGGCGCTCGCCGAAAGCGCTGCGATCCTCGACAGCTGGTATCGCAAGGCCGGCGACGCCGCACCGGGTGCAATCGATCCCTCAACGCTTGAAGCCCTTTCGGATGACATGAACATGCCGGCCGCGTTTGCCGCCATGCACCAGATCGTCGATCCGGGTGTCCTCAAGGCGACGGCGGCGCTGCTGGGGTTGCTCGATCGTTCGGCTGCTGAGCGCGAGGCGGAGGCCAAGGCCGGTGTCGATGGGGCCGCAGTCGATGCGCTCATCACCGCCCGCCTCGAAGCCCGTGCTGCCAAAAACTGGGCCGAGAGTGACCGCATTCGGGATGAACTCGCCGCGATGGGCATCGCGCTCAAGGACGGCAAGGATATGTCCGGTAACCCCGTCACCACCTGGGAGGTGAAGCGATGAGCAGACTCCACTTCACCGGCGGCTGCCAGTGCGGTGCCGTGCGCTTCGCCTGCGACGGGCTCAAGCGTCCGTCGATCTGCCATTGCCGCATGTGTCAGAAGGCTTTCGCCGCGCCGTTCGGCGCCTTCGTCGTGGCCGAAGAGGTGGTCTGGACGCGCGGTGCACCGAAACATTTCCGGTCTTCCGAAAAGGTCCAGCGCGGGTTTTGCAGTGATTGCGGCACCCCGCTGACCTACGAATACCTTGAAGCCGCCCATATCGATCTCGCGATCTGCGCCTTCGACGATCCAGCCGCCGTCGTGCCGACCATACAACTCGCCGAGGAGCAGCGCATTGGCTGGTGCGAAAACCTTGAGAGCCTGCCTGTTCGCACGCCCGAGCAGAAGGCGAAGTTTGCTCCGCTGATGGCGGCCAACCCGTCCTACCAGCATCCCGATCACGATACCGCCGAATGGAAGGCGCGCTTATGAAACGCGAACGCCTCTACCTCTTCGACACAACCCTGCGCGATGGCGCGCAGACCACAGGCGTCGACTTCTCGCTTCTCGACAAGACCAAGATCGCAGCGATGCTCGACCGGCTCGGCGTCGATTTCATCGAGGGCGGATATCCCGGTGCGAATCCGGTCGATACGAAGTTCTTCGAGAAGCCGCCGGCGACGCACGCCTGCTTCACCGCCTTCGGCATGACGAAACGCGCGGGCATTTCCGCCTCGAACGATCCGGGCCTCGCGGCGCTTCTGCAGGCGGGCGGGCAGGCGATCTGCTTTGTCGCGAAAAGCTGGGACTACCACGTCGAGTTCGCGCTCGGCTGTACGCTCGACGAAAACCTCGATTCGATCCGCGAGTCGGTCGCCGCGACACGCGCCGTCAACAAGCGCGCGATGATCGATTGCGAGCACTTCTTTGATGGTTACAAGGCCAACCGTGCCTATGCGCTCACCTGCGCCCGCACAGCAAAGGAGGCAGGGGCGGAATGGGTGGTGCTCTGCGATACGAACGGCGGAACGCTCCCGCACGAGGTCGAGGCCATCGTAGCCGATGTGTTGCGTGCGGTGCCCGGCATCAACCTCGGCATCCACGCGCATGACGATACCGGGCAGGCGGTGGCCAACAGTCTCGCCGCCGTCAGAGCCGGGGCACGCCAGATTCAGGGTACCCTTAACGGCCTCGGCGAACGTTGCGGCAACGCCAACCTCGTGACCCTCATCCCCACTCTCAAGCTCAAGAAGGAGTTCGCCGAACGCTTCGAGATCGGTATCAGCGATGATGCCCTGGCCGGGATCACAGCCGTCAGCCGCGCCTTCGACGAGTTGCTCAACCGCGTGCCCAACCGGCAGGCGCCCTATGTTGGCGTCTCGGCCTTCGCCACCAAGGCGGGTATCCACGCTTCCGCGCTCATCAAGGATCCGAAGACCTACGAGCATGTCGCACCGGAAACGGTCGGCAACCGGCGTCTGGTGCTGGTCTCGACGCAGGCGGGCAAGTCCAACGTGCTCGCCGAGCTTGAGCGTCTTGGCGTCTCGGTGGAGAAAAGCGATCCGCGCCTTTCGCGCCTCCTCGACGAAGTGAAGGAGAAGGAGGCGCAGGGTTATTCCTACGAAGGCGCGGACGCGAGCTTCTACCTGCTCGCCCAGCGTCTCCTCGGGCGCGTGCCCGAATTCTTCAAGGTCGAGCGCTTCAAGGTCAATGTCGAGCGACGCTTCAACGCGAAGGGCGACCTCGTGACCTTCTCTGAAGCGGTGGTGAAGGTCCGTGTCGGCGACAAATCGCTGATCTCCGCGGCGGAAGGCGATGGCCCTGTCAACGCGCTCGACAAGGCCCTGCGCAAGGACCTTGGGCGCTACCAGCAGTTCATCAAGGGCCTGAAGCTCTCGGACTTCAAGGTCCGCATCTTTCAGGGCGGCACCGATGCCGTGACGCGCGTTCTCATCGATTCAACCGACGAGACCGGCGAGACCTGGACCACGGTGGGCGTCTCGCCGAACATTATTGATGCGTCGTTCCAGGCTTTGATCGACTCGATCAATTACAAGCTGATGCGCGCGCAGGTGCCGGCGGAATAACGCTTCTGTCTGCCGCTTACTCCGTGAAGTTGACGGTCTTGTCGGCGCAGAGATCGACCTGCGTCGGCTCGAAAGGGGCCTCGTCGTCGAACGAGGCGTCGAGCGTGAAGGTGCAGCCGGCATTCTTGCGCAGTTTCACGGTAATCTTCTTGCCGGGTGCAAGCGGCGCCTTGAGCATGGAGCTGGGCTTGCCGCTCCGACCGGTCATGTTGATCGCCGTCACCGCGCTCGACCGACCGTTGAGGAAGACGACCTCGGTGGCGTTTTTCGATGTCACCTTGCGTCGAGCGGCGCGAGCTGCCGGACGGGCGGCCGGAGCGGCAGGTGCCGCGGCAGGCGCTTCCTCATCCGGGGTCGGCGCTTGCTGGGCCTGCGCAGGGAAGGAAAGGGCGAGAAGAGCAAACGAAACGCCGGCGAGAGCAGCGCGGACCATGACAAGACCTCAGGATCGCACGATCGAAGAAACCCGGATCGATCGCCCGATCATGCAAGCACGCGATCCCCCGTATGCCCATCCTGACACGGTTTTTGAAAACCGGAAGAGCGACGAAAGAAAAACTCTCCCGTCATTCCGGCCAAATTCAGGCGCTTTGCCGATCTCGCATGGTAATCGCCTGCCGGAGCATCGGCACGACTTCGTCCACCTTTTCCGCAACCATGTAATGGACTTCCAACCCCTCGCGGATGAAATGGAACTCGCGCATATGTGCAAGCAGCACGAGCAGCGGCTTCCAGAAATTATTTGTATTGAGCATCAGGATCGGCTTGTTGTGCTGGCCAAGTTGGGACCAGGTCATCTGCTCGACCAGCTCCTCGAGCGTGCCGATCCCGCCCGGCAGCGCGACGAAGGCATCCGCCTTCTGGAACATCAGTTGTTTTCGCTCGTGCATGTTCTTGGTGACGATCATCTCCTGCGCCTCGCGCAGCATGATCTCCTTGGCCTCGAGAAAGTCCGGGATGATGCCTGTCACATGCCCGCCGTATTGCAGAACCGAGCGCGCCACGGCGCCCATCAACCCGTGCGAGCCGCCGCCGTAAACGAGCCCCATGCCGGACTGCGCGAGGATGCGCCCCAGTGCATTGGCGTTTTCCATGAAGATCGGGAGAGAGCCGGGGCCGGAGCCGCAGAAGACGCAGACGTTGCGAATCGAAGTGTGTTGCATGGGACGACAATGCGGCAGCGGCGGCGAAAATGGCAAGACTGCCAGCTTTGCGGCGCGAAATATCTTCCAGGCATGGAAAATCGCCGCCGAGAACGAAATGTGTTGATGGGGCTTGGCAGAACCGCGACCAAGACCCAGATTGGAGATATTCCATTCATGACCAGCCCGAAGCGCGGCCTTGCGCCCGCCAGCCGGCAACGTCATTCCCGTCCGCATGTCCGCGCCTGAGCGAACGCCTGTGCCGAAAAGGCCCCGTCCTTGACCGAAACTCCCGCATCAAGTCCCGCCCGCGAAGCCTCGCTGATCTCGACCCTGCGTACACTTTGGCCGTTCTTCTGGCCGCATGACCGGCCCGATCTCCAACGCACCATCGCGCTCTCGCTCGCGCTGATCCTTGTCGCGAAGGGCTTCACGATCCTGATGCCCTTCACCTTCAAGTGGGCGACGGACGCGCTGGTCGCGGCCTCGGGCGGGAACATCAAGGCCGGGAGCACCGTGACCTGGTTGATCGGCGCACCGATTCTGGCGACGATCCTTTACGGACTGACCCGCGTTTTCATGGTGGTGTTCACGCAGGCCCGCGAAGGGTTGTTTGCCAAGGTGGCGATGAATGCCGTCCGCCGCCTCGCGTTGCGCACGTTCGAGCACATGCACCGGCTCTCCCTGCGCTTCCATCTCGAGCGCAAGACCGGCGGGCTGACGCGCGTTCTCGAGCGTGGCCGCAACGGCATCGAGGAAATGACGCGGATGACGCTGATGACGCTCATCCCGACCATCGTCGAGTTCACACTGGTGATCGCGGTGTTCGCCTTCGAGTTCGACTGGCGCTACGTCGTCATCGTCATCGTGATGATCGTGATCTATCTCTGGTTCACGGTGAAGGCGACCGTTTGGCGGATGGCGATCCGCCGGACGATGAACGAGAGCGACACCGATGCCAACGCCAAGGCGGTCGATTCGCTGCTCAACTACGAGACGGTGAAGTATTTCGGCGCCGAGGCGCGCGAGACGGCGCGCTACGACAAGAGCCTCGCGACCTACGAGAAGGCCTCGATCAAGACCTATACCTCACTTGCCGTTCTCAACACCGGTCAGGCGATCATTTTCACCATCGCACTGACCCTCTGCATGGCGATTTCGGCAGCGGACGTGATTTCCGGCAAAAACAGCGTCGGCCATTTCGTGATGATCAATGCGCTGATGATCCAGCTCTACCAACCGCTCAACTTCATGGGAATGGTCTATCGCGAGATCAAGCAGGCGATCGTCGATATCGAGAAGATGTTCGACATCCTCACCCGCGAAGCCGAGGTCGAGGACAGGCCTAGCGCGGCGGCGCTGGTCGTTCCCGCGGGGCATATCCGCTTCGAGGACGTCACGTTCCACTACGTGCCGGAAAGGGCGATCCTCAAGGGGGTCTCCTTCGAAGTGCCGCCGGGCGAGACCGTGGCGATCGTCGGGCCTTCGGGTGCGGGCAAGTCGACGCTCTCGCGCCTGTTGTTCCGCTTCTATGACATCACCGGCGGGAAAATCACCATCGACGGGCAGGATATCCGGGATGTCACGCAGGCGAGCTTGCGGGCCGCGATCGGCATCGTTCCGCAGGATACGGTGCTGTTCAACGATACGATCCTCTACAATATCGGTTACGGCAAGGATGGCGCGGACGAGGCCAAGGTCGCCGAGGCTGCGAACATGGCGCAGATCGATCCCTTCATCCGCCAGTTGCCGGAAGGCTATCAAAGCCAGGTCGGCGAGCGTGGCCTGAAGCTCTCGGGCGGCGAGAAGCAACGTGTCGCCATCGCCCGGACGATCCTCAAGGGGCCGCCGATCCTCGTGCTCGATGAGGCAACCTCCGCGCTCGACAGCTATACCGAAAAGGAAATCCAGGATGCGCTCGAGCGCGTGTCCCGCGGGCGTTCGACGCTGGTGATCGCGCACCGGCTCTCGACCGTCATCAACGCCAATCGCATCATCGTGCTCGACAAGGGCGTGATCGCGGAGAGCGGCACCTTCAATGAGCTGCTGGCGAGAGGTGGGCTCTTCGCCGGCATGTGGAACAAGCAGCGCGAGGCCGACCTCGCCCGCGAGACCCTGTTGAAGGCAGAGCGGGAGGCTGAACCGAGCCTGCGGCAGAAAATCGAGTAATGTTGATCCGCGCGGCGATGTATGCCAGCGTCGCCTTTAACGAGTGCGGGAGCCGCTCGGATCGAAACTGATCGAGGTTCCCATGCCCATTCGAGTGACTTTCATTTGCCTCGCTTTTGCTGTTCTGACCGGTGCCTACGCGCAGACACCGCAGGTTTTTGCCTGGCCCCGCGCCGGTGTCACCGATGTCGACATCGACGCTTCCGTTCCCGAACGTCTCGACCGTGAACTCAAAGAGAAATTGCCGCGCGTCATCAGCCTCGGAATCGTCCGGCGCGGCAAGCTTGTCTATGAATATTACAAGGAGGGGGCGACGGCGGAGACGGCCGTCAACGTCGCTTCCGTCACGAAGAGCGTTCTCGCGCTTCTGGTTGGTATCGCGCTCGACAAGGGCGTGCTGAAATCGGTTGACCAGCCAATCACGGAATTTTTCCCGGAATTGGCGACAACAGATGTCGATCCGAAATCACGCGATATCCTGCTCCGTCACCTTCTGAGTATGTCGGCAGGCTGGCAGGTTGACCCGAACGATCAGCCCCCTTTCATTGCCTTGGATGCCCTCAAGCGCCGGGTGACGCATGCGCCGGGAAGCACGTATCAATATGACAACGCAACCTCGCATCTCATCGGCATCGCGCTTTCCCGTGCTGCCGGCATGTCACTGGAAGATTTCGCGAGGGTCCATCTCTTCGAGCCGCTCGGTATCGTGAATTTCAACTGGGGCAAGGATGCGCAAGGCCATACACAGGGATGGAGTTTCTTGCGGATTACCCTTGCCGACATGCTGAAGCTCGGTCAGCTGGTGCTCGACAGGGGTGAATGGCAGGGGCGCCGGGTTGTTTCGTCCCTTTGGATCCGTGAGATGCTGACACGGCGCAATGCCGGTGGTCCGCATACGAATCTGCCCTATGGCTATCAATGGTATGTCTATCACACGCCCGACAGGCAGCATGAGGCGGTGATGGGGATCGGCTATGGCGGGCAGTTTCTCTACGTGGTGCCGGCGCTCCAGCTCGTCATCGCCAAGACGCAAACGCGCGACCAGCGCTTCAGCGATGTCGCGTTTCTGCGTGAGATCGTCATGAAATCGCTGCGTTAGTGCGGCTTTTGCCTTGACGAAGGAGGACCTAGATGACGAACGCCGCCGGTGGGGGAACCGGCGGCGCAACGGTGAGACAATGGATAATCCGGGACGCCTAATGCGTCCCGATGCGCCCGCGCTTCGCTTCGTCGCGCAAACGTGCATGAATGGCACGGCGGGTTTCGTCGTCGATACCCTCACGGGCGACCGCCAGCAGCCGGTCAACCTCGCCGGTGGTCATGATCTTCGGCAGGGAGCGACCGCGCTTGGGCCCTTCGATGATCACCGACGGATCATCGTTGCGGCGGTTCTCGCCGTACAGAAAGGCATGAAACTGACGCACCGCTGACAGTTTGCGGGCGGCGCTGGAGGATTTCATCCCCTCCGCGGCAAGGCTGGCGAGAAAGCCGCGGATGGTGTCGGTCGTGGCGTCGAGCGGCGTTTTTCCCGCGTCGGCCAGATGATCATCGTAGCTCTCGAGATCGCGCCGGTAGGCGGCGATGGTGTTGGCGCTGGCACCGCGTTCGGCCGCCATCATGTCGAGGAAATCCCGGATCAGCCGAGCGGCGGACAAGCCGGCCATGGCCGTTACCTGTTGAAAACCGAAGGCGGTACGGGCACCGAATAGTCGCGCTGTTCAGGTTCGACCAGCTGGACAAGCGCGATCATCGAGCCGAAGCCGACAAGGGCCACGACAGCAACGAACACGAACAGGCGGACGATGGCGAGCACAGGCGCTTCCCTTCTGCCCTCTCTCTTAGCCCCAGCCCCGGCCACCGGGCAAGCGCCCGCCGCATCACGGATTTGCGTTGACGGCTTTCCATGCTAGCGAGAGCCGGACAATCAGTCTGCCCAGCATGGCCTTCCTGACGTGACCCAGAGCGGAAAACCTGAGCATGAGATCGTCGCCCGGCTGGCGGGCCGTTCGGTCGTGCTCGTCGGGATGATGGGGGCCGGCAAGACATCGATCGGCAAGCGGCTGGCGCTGCGGCTCGATCTGCCGTTCGTCGATGCGGATACTGCGATCGAGCAGGCAGCCGGGCTCAGCATCCCCGAGATTTTCGCCCGGCATGGCGAAGCTGATTTCCGTGCCGGCGAACGGCGGGTGATCGCCCGGTTGCTGAAGGAAGGCCCTCAGGTTCTGGCCACCGGGGGCGGTGCCTTCATGAGTTCCGAGACGCGGGCCGCTATCCGCGACAACGGCGTGTCAGTCTGGCTCAAGGCCGAGTTCGATGTGCTGATGCGCCGTGTGCGCAAGCGCTCCAACCGCCCGCTGCTCAAGACAGAGGACCCCGAAGCGACGGTGCGGCGCCTGATCGAGGAGCGATATCCGATCTATGCCGAGGCCGATGTGACAATCCTGTCTACCGATATCGCACATGACCTGGTGGTCGATTCGGTGGCGCAGGCACTGGTTCGTCATCTCACTGAGGCCGGAGACTGAATCATGTCCGATACGGGTCGTTTCCAGCATGTCCCGGTCGCTCTTGCCGGGCGCAGCTACGGGATCGTGATCGGGCGGGGCGTTCTGGCCGCTGCCGGCGAACGGATCGCGGCGCTGGCGCCGGGCGCGCGTGTCGCCGTTGTCACCGACGA
>DAORNC010000016.1:33461-33693 GCA_035440785.1 Rhabdaerophilum sp.
GTTGATGGACAGTCTGGCCGCAGCCGGGCTTGCCGGAAGGTCGATCGTCCTCAAACCGGGGGAGGCGACAAAGAACTGGTCCGATCTCGGGCGGGTGGTTGATGCCCTGCTTGCCGACAGGCTGGAGCGGGGCGACATCGTGATTGCCTTCGGCGGCGGAGTCATCGGTGACCTGACAGGATTTGCAGCGGCCATCGTGCGGCGCGGGATGCGCTATGTGCAGGTGCCGACC
>DAORNC010000017.1:0-6983 GCA_035440785.1 Rhabdaerophilum sp.
CTTGAGCTGGCGGCGTGCCTCCTGTTCATGGGCGCGATGGGCAAATCGGCGCAGTTCCTGCTCCACACCTGGCTGCCGGACGCGATGGAAGGCCCGACCCCTGTCTCGGCGCTCATCCACGCCGCGACGATGGTGACCGCGGGCGTGTTCATGGTCGCGCGCCTGTCACCGATCTTCGAATACGCGCCCTTCGCGCAGTCGGTGGTGCTGGTGATCGGCGCGACGACGGCGTTCTTCGCCGCCACCGTCGGCCTCGTGCAGAACGACATCAAGCGCGTCATCGCCTATTCGACCTGCTCGCAGCTCGGCTACATGTTCGTCGCGCTCGGTGCCGGGGTTTACGGCGCGGGCATCTACCACCTTTTCACGCATGCCTTCTTCAAGGCGCTGCTGTTCCTCGGGGCCGGCTCGGTCATCCACGCGATGCATCACGAGCAGGATATCCGCAAGATGGGCGGGCTTGGCAAGAAGATCCCCTTCACGGCGGCGATGATGCTGATCGGCACCATTGCGCTGACCGGTTTCCCGTTCACTGCCGGCTTTTATTCCAAGGACGCGATCATCGAGGCAGCCTATGTCGCCCACCAGCCGGGGCATGTCTATGCCTTCATCTGCGTGGTGCTCGCGGCCTTCATGACCTCGTTCTATTCATGGCGCCTGTTCTTCCTCACCTTCATGGGCGAGACACGCGCCGACAAGCATACCTATGATCACGCGCACGAGAGCCCGATGGTCATGCTGATCCCGCTTGCCGTGCTCGCGGTTGGTGCGATCGCAGCTGGTGCGCCGTTCGTGGCGAAGTTCATCGGCGCGGGCTATGAGGGCTTCTGGAAAGGCGCACTCTTCACGGGTGATCACAACCACACCCTCCACGACATGCACGACCACGCCAAGCTCCCCTCGTGGGTGCCGTGGACGCCGTTCGTGATGATGGTGGGCGGCTTCATCCTCGCCTATTTCTTCTATCTCAAGTGGCCGGAACTGCCGAAGGGCCTCGCCGAGCGCCATCCGTCGCTCTACCGGTTCCTGCTCAACAAGTGGTATTTCGACGAGCTTTACGACCGCATCTTCGTGCGACCTGCGCGATGCCTCGGCCACTTCCTGTGGAAGAAGGGCGACGGCACGGTGATCGACGGCTTCGGTCCGGATGGTGTTTCCGCCGCCGTGCTGCGGGTGACCGGCCGCGTCGTTAAGCTCCAGACCGGCTATGTCTACCACTATGCCTTCGCCATGCTGCTCGGGGTCGCCGGCTTCGTCACCTGGTATCTCTTCTCGGGGGGAGCGCACTGATGTTCGGCTTCGGCATTCTCTCGGGGCTCCTCGTCCTTCCGCTCGTTGGCGCGGCCTTCGTGCTTCTCCAGAAGAACGACGAGGCTGGTGCTCGCAACGCCCGTTGGGCCGCGTTCTGGACGACGATCGTCACTTTCCTGCTGAGCCTTGTCGCCCTGTCGCGCTTCGACAATGCCAAGGCAGGCTTCCAGCTCGTCGAGCGGATGAACTGGCTCGGCGATAGCATCGTCTATCAGCTCGGCGTCGATGGCGTGGCGATGCCCTTCGTCATCCTCACGACCTTCCTGATGCCGTTTTGCATCGCGGCGTCGTTCTATTCGATCAGGGAGCGCGCCAAGGAATATTACGCGCTGTTCCTGCTGCTCGAAACGCTGATGATCGGCGTTTTCGCCTCACTCGACCTTGTGCTGTTCTACGTGTTCTTCGAGGCTGGCCTGATCCCGATGTTCCTGATCATCGGCATCTGGGGCGGCGCGCGGCGCATCTACGCGAGCTTCAAGTTCTTCCTCTACACGTTGCTCGGCTCGGTCCTGATGCTGCTCGCGATCATGGCGATGTACTGGGCTGCGGGCACGACGGACATCGCCAAGCTGCTCGCGTTCAAGTTCCCCTCGGGGATGCAGTACTGGCTGTGGCTGGCGTTCTTCGCATCCTTCGCGGTGAAGATGCCGATGTGGCCGGTGCACACCTGGCTGCCGGACGCGCACGTCGAGGCGCCCACGGCCGGCTCGGTCATTCTGGCGGGTATTCTCCTGAAGATGGGCGGTTACGGCTTCATCCGCTTCTCGCTGCCGATGTTCCCCGAGGCGAGCCTCTATTTCGCGAATTTCGTGTTCGCGCTCTCGGTGATCGCCATCGTCTATACCTCGCTGGTGGCGATGATGCAGGAGGATATCAAGAAGCTGATCGCCTATTCGTCAGTTGCGCATATGGGCTTCGTGACCATGGGCCTCTTCACGCTCAATTCGCAGGGCGTGCAGGGCGCGGTGTTCCAGATGGTGAGCCACGGCCTTGTCTCCGGCGCGCTCTTCCTCTGCGTCGGCATCGTCTATGACCGCATGCACACGCGCATGATCTCGGCCTATGGCGGTCTCGTGAACCGGATGCCGCTCTATGCGCTGGTGTTCCTGCTGTTCACGATGGCGAATGTCGGCCTTCCCGGCACCTCGGGCTTCGTCGGCGAATTCCTGACACTTCTCGGATCCTACAAGGCCAACACCTGGGTTGCTTTCTTCGCAACCACGGGTGTGATCCTCTCGGCGGCCTATGCGCTTTGGCTGTTCGCCCGCGTCGTCTATGGCAAGCTCGAGAAGCATGAGCTTGAGGCCATTCCGGATCTCGACCGGCGCGAGCTGGCACTGCTGGTGCCGCTGGCGCTTCTGGTGATCTATTTCGGCGTCCAGCCCAACGCGATTCTCGCGATGAGTCAGGCTTCGGTCGATGGCATCCTCGCGGCGATGAAGGCGGGCCTCGGCAGCAAGCTCGCGCTGATGAACTAACGGGGAGAGAACGATGAATCAGGTTATTTCCCCCGTTCCGGCCCTGGGGCCTGCGCTGCCGGAGATCGTGCTCGCGGTGGCGGCGCTCGGCCTCGTGCTGCTCGGCGCGATCCGGGGTGATGGCGCCAAGCGCCTGATCGACTGGATCGCGATCGGCGCGCTGATCGCTGCCGGTTTCATCTTGCTCGAAGGACAGGGGCGCGTCTCCACCTTCAACGATGCCTTCGTGGTTGACGGCTTCGCGCGTGTGATGAAATCCCTGACGATCGTCGGCTCGATTGCGGCGATCCTGTTATCCTCGCGTTTCCTCGTCGAGGAGAAGATCGCGCGTTTCGAGTACACCATCCTGATCCTGCTTTCGACCATCGGCATGATGATGATGTGTTCGGCGAACGAGCTGATCTCGCTCTATCTGGGCGTGGAACTGCAGTCGCTCGCGCTCTATGTCGTGGCGGCGATCCACCGGGACGATGCGAAATCCTCGGAAGCGGGCCTGAAGTATTTCGTTCTCGGCGCGCTCTCCTCAGGCATGCTGCTTTACGGCATGAGCCTCGTCTATGGGTTCACCGGCTCGGTAACCTTCCCGACGATTGCCAAGGCCGTGACCGGTGGGCACGGTTCCGGCGTCATGATCGGCCTCGTGTTCATTGTCGCGGGCCTCGCGTTCAAGATGAGCGTCGTGCCGTTCCACATGTGGACGCCGGATGTTTATGAAGGTTCGCCAACCCCGGTCGCGGCTTTCTTCGCCACCGCGCCGAAGATGGCGGCGGTCGCGATGACGACCCGTGTCCTGATCGACGCCTTCCTGCCGATCATGAAGGACTGGCAGCCGATCATCGCCTTTGCGGCGATCATGTCGATGGTGCTCGGCGCCTTCGCGGCCATCGGCCAGAACAACATCAAGCGCCTGATGGCCTATTCGTCGATCGGCAACATGGGCTACGCGCTGGTCGGTCTCGCGGCCGGCACGGTCGCTGGCGTCGAGGGGGTCGTGATTTTCATGACGACCTACCTTGCGATGACGCTGGGCGTCTTCGCCGTGATTCTCGCGATGCAGACCGGTGGCAAGCGGGTCGAGACGGTGGCGGACCTCGCCGGAGCCTCGCGCACTAACCCTGCGCTCGCTTTCGTGATGGCGGTGCTGATGTTCTCGCTGATCGGCATTCCGCCGCTCGCCGGGTTTTTCGGCAAGTTCTACGTCTTTGCGGCGGCGATCGAGGCCAAACTGTTCGTCCTCGCGGTTATCGGCATCGTCGCCAGCGTCGTGTCGGCGTTCTATTACCTGCGCATTATCAAGGTGATGTATTTCGACACGCCAGCGCCGGCCTTCCAGATTGCGCCGGTCGAGATTCGTGGCGTGATGTGGGCGGCGGCGGCCTTCGTGCTCGTCTTCGCGGTGATCGCCAATCCGATCCGTTCGATGGCGGCTGCGGCGGCGAAGTCGCTGTTCTGATGGGTGAACCGAAAGAGATCGCGCTTTCCCGCGAGGCGTTGGACGCCGGGTTCCAGCTCCTCCACGTCACCCGGGCGGAATCGACCAATGCCGCCGCGCTCGCCGCTGTCCTGCACGGCGCGGACCGGTTCTGGCTCGTGGCGGACGAACAGAGCGCGGGGCGCGGCCGGCACGGTCGGACGTGGGCTTCCCCCCCCGGCAACCTCTATGCGAGCATCGGGCTTGCAAGCCCGTGTTCCGCTGCAAAAGCACCCTTGCTGGGCTTCGTTGCCGGGCTCAGCCTGGCCGAGGCCATCGTCTCGCTCGCGCCGGCACTCAAGCCGGCTGTGCAGCTCAAATGGCCGAATGATTGCCTCATGGCAGGGGAGAAATGCGTCGGCATCCTGCTTGAAGGCTCGAACGGGCCGGACGGCCGGTGCGCGGTCGTCATCGGCATGGGCGTGAATGTGCTGGTCGCGCCGGAAGGCCTCGATCAACCGGCGACCTCGCTTGCCCGGCACAGCCGGGCCTTTACGGTACAAGCGCTCTTCGAGCGGCTTTCGGCACGGATGGCGGCCAATCTCGTCCTGTTTGCCGATGGAGTCGGGTTCGCGGCCATCCGCGAGCGCTGGCTGGAGCATGCGATGGCCGTCGGCTCGCCCGTGCGCGTGAAGCTTCCGGCCGGCGAGATCACCGGCGCCTTCGCCGGGATCGATGGCGAGGGGCAACTGCTCGTCTCGCGAGACGGCGTGGTCGAAGCCATCGTGGTTGGTGACGTTTTTCCGCTCGGGCTGGGGGTAGACCCCGAAGAAACGGCGAGGGCAGGGTGATGAAGGGCGGCGAACTGGTATTTGCGGCCCTTGGGGGCCTTGGCGAGATCGGCATGAACATGGCGCTTTACGGCGTCGGTTCGGGTAAGAACCGCAAGTGGCTGATGGTCGATTGCGGTGTGGCCTTCGCGGGCGAGGACGTGCCGGGCGTGGACATGCTCTTCCCCGACATCGCCTTCATCGAGGCGGAGAAGAAGAATCTTCTCGGCATCGTCATCACCCATGCGCACGAGGATCATTTCGGTGCACTGGCCGATCTCTGGCCGAGGCTTGGTGCGCCGGTCTACATGACGCCGTTCGCGGCGAACCTGCTCGAAGCACGCCGGCTCTCGGAACCCGGTGCGCCACGCATTCCGGTCCGCGGCATCACACAGGCGACACGGTTCACGCTCGGCCCGTTCGATATCGAGACCATTCCGGTTGCGCATTCGATCCCCGAGAGCATGGCGCTGGCTATCCGCACGCCGCATGGCACCATTGTCCACACCGGGGACTGGAAGATCGACGAGACGCCGATCATCGGTCTGCCGACGGACGGGGCGCGGCTCAAGGAAATCGGCGACGAGGGCGTGCTGGCGCTCGTCTGCGATTCCACCAACGTCACGCGCGAAGGCATTTCGCCCTCGGAGACCGAGGTGCGCGAGAGCCTGAGGCAGATTATCCTCAACGCGAAGGGGCGGGTGGCGGTAACGACCTTCGCTTCGAACGTTGCGCGGATGCGAGCGGTCGCGGAGGCGGCGGAGGAAGCGGGACGTGAAGTCATCATCGTTGGCCGGGCGATGGACCGCGTCGCCGATGTTGCAGGCGAACTCGGGATGCTCGACGGCATCGCCGGCTTGAAGACAGCGGAGCGATACCGTTCGCTCGCGCGTGACAAATGCGTGCTGCTGCTTACCGGCAGCCAGGGCGAGCAGCGCGCGGCGCTGGCGCGCGTCGCCGAAGGAGATCACCCGGAAATCGCACTCGCCTCGGGGGATACGGTCATTTTCTCGTCCCGCACCATTCCCGGCAACGAGAAGGCGGTCGGCAGGATCGTCAACAGTCTCGCGAAGATGGAGATCAGCATCATTACCGACCGCGACGGGCTGGTGCATGTGTCCGGCCATCCGCGTCGCGACGAACTCCGTCGCATGTACGAATGGGTGCGACCGAAGGTGGCGATTCCCGCGCATGGCGAAGCATTGCACCTCACCATGCATCGCGATTTCGCGCATTCGATGGGTGTGAAGCAGGTTATCCGCGCCTTCAATGGCGATGTTGTGACGCTCGATACGGCTGAGCCGTTTGTCAGTGACCAGATTGCAACCGGTCGGCTCGCGAAGGACGGCTCGCTCGTCGTGGCGGCGAACGGCGTCTCGATTACCGAGCGGCGCAAGCTCTCCTATGTCGGTATCGTCATCGTCGCGCTGGCGGTTGACGAGAAGGGACATCTCGTCGCCGATCTCGAGATCGAGACCGCCGGTTTGCCGGAGATGGATGACGAGGGCGAACCGATGATCGAGCATATCCGGGATATCATCGACGAGGTTTACTCAAGCCTGCCGAAGGCCAAGCGGCGTGATGTCGATACCTTGCGCGTGGCGATCGAGCGTGGCATCCGTTCGGGGATTTCGGAACTCTGGGGCAAGAAGCCCGTCGCCAAGGTCCTGATCATACAGGTGTAGGAGCGTGCCATGATCGGAAGGCTGAACCATGTTGCCATCGCCGTGCAGAACGCAGGCAGGGCATCCGATACCTACCGCGACATTCTCGGCGCGAAGATTTCCATGCCACAGGATCTACCGGAGCATGGCGTCCGGGTGGTGTTCGTGGAATTGCCGAATACCAAGATCGAATTCCTCGAGCCGCTCGGGGCCAATTCGCCGATCGCCAAGTTCCTTGAGCGAAACCCGGATGGCGGCATGCATCACATCTGCTACGAAGTGAGCGACA
>DAORNC010000017.1:7023-8222 GCA_035440785.1 Rhabdaerophilum sp.
CGTTCTGGGCGACGGCGAGCCGAAGATCGGCGCCCACGGCAACCCCGTGCTTTTCCTGCACCCCAAGGATTTTCTCGGCACGCTCACGGAACTTGAGGAAGTTCCGGCATGAGCTTCGGCAGCGGCTTCGCCGTTTATTTCATCATGTGGTGGGTATCGCTGTTCGTCGTGCTCCCCTTCGGCGTGAAATCACAGCACGAGACCGGCGAGATCGCGCCGGGATCGGACCCCGGCGCGCCCACGCATGTCCGCATCGGACGGATCGCGCTCACGACCTCGCTGGTCGCATTGGTGCCGTTCCTGATTTTTCAATACGTCATCGTGCCGAATTTCTGACCCCGCTCAAAGGGGACCAAGCGGGAAGCGTAACGGAAGATACTCCGGCCGTTGGCGGCCCTGGCGCGCTCCGGAAACATGCGTCCAAAAAAGAAAAAGCAGAGCCTCGGCCCTGCTTCAAAATTTTTGATTTTTCATTCTTGGACGGCCGGAAATAACGCCTTTCGACGCCACCCTTGGAGCATGTTCTTCTTGCTTGTCCCGCTGCCCGAAAGCAGCGTGGCGCCCCGCCTGACGGGGCGTTTCTAGAGCGTTGAAATCGGCGAGTCTTCATGCGGTGCAACATTCAAAATTGTGAATGTCTTTGTCACTCTTTTTTGACCTGCGCGGCCGGTATCCGGTTTCCGGCCAGGCGACGTCCGAACCTCGGGGAATCCCACCATTTGCAAGCGGCGTGAATTGTGACAGAAGCAACGCGAAACTGGTGTTTCAGGCGTGCCCCTGTATAGGCTCGTCAACGTGATTCCAGCGGCCTTCCGGAGCGACCATGCGACTTTCCCGATTCTTCCTGCCGATCTTGCGCGAAACGCCGAAGGAAGCCGAAATCGTCTCGCATCGTCTCGCGTTGCGCGCGGGGTTGATCCGGCAGGAGAGCGCTGGGATCTACGCCTGGCTGCCGCTCGGTCTTCGGGTTCTCAACAAGGTTTGCGCGATCATCCGCGAGGAACAGAACCGCTCCGGTGCGGTCGAACTGTTGATGCCGACGATCCAGTCCGCCGATCTATGGCGTGAATCCGGCCGGTACGACGCTTACGGAAAGGAGATGCTCCGCATCCAGGACCGGCACGAGCGCGAGATGCTGTTTGGGCCGACCAACGAGGAGATGATCACCGAGATATTCCGCGGCTATGTGCGCTCCTACA
>DAORNC010000017.1:8325-11842 GCA_035440785.1 Rhabdaerophilum sp.
CAGGCCGGCGCGCGGCACGCCTATAACCGCATGTTCGTGGCCTACCTGCGCACTTTCGAGCGCATGGGGCTGAAGTCGATCCCGATGCGTGCCGATACCGGCCCGATCGGCGGTGATCTTTCCCACGAGTTCATCATCCTTGCCTCGACCGGCGAGAGCGGCGTGTTCTGCCACAAGGATTATCTCGACTTTCCGGTGCCGGGGCCGGATACGAACTTCGATTCGGTCGAGGACCTCAAGGCCATCGTCGACAAGTGGACCTCGCTCTACGCTGCGACCGAAGAGATGCACGACGAGAAGGCTTTCTCTGCCGTGCCGGAGGCGAGCCGGGTCTCGGCACGCGGCATCGAGGTGGGGCATATCTTCTACTTCGGCACCAAATATTCCGCACCGATGAAGGCTGTGGTCGCGGGGCCGGACGGCAAGGAAGTCCCGGTGCACATGGGCTCTTATGGCATCGGCCCGACCCGTCTCGTGCCGGCGATCATCGAGGCGAGCCATGATGAGGCCGGCATCATCTGGCCAGACGCCATCGCGCCGTTCGATGTCGCGATCCTTAACCTCAAACCCGGCGACGGCGCGACGGATCGCGTCTGCGGCGAACTCGAAGCGGCGCTCGAAGCGCGCGGGCTCTCCAGCCTGATCGACGACACGGACGAGCGGCCGGGCGGCAAATTCGCGACTGCTGATCTCATCGGCTTGCCGTGGCAGATTATCGTCGGGCCGAAGGGGCTTGGCGAGGGCAAGGTGGAGTTGAAGCGCCGCGCCACCGGCGAGCGGGTATCGCTCTCGCCGGCCGATGCGGTCGAACGCATCGCGTCATAAGCGTGCCGCAAAGGCAGGGCAATCGCGCATCATGACATCGCTCTTTTCCGGCTTTGAATGGCAGGTGGCATGGCGTTATCTGCGCGCACGCCGCCGCGACGGATTCATTTCCGTCATCGCCGGCTTTTCCTTTCTCGGCATCATGCTCGGGGTCGCGACGCTCATCGTCGTGATGGCGGTGATGAACGGGTTCCGGCAGGAGTTGATGAACAAGATCCTCGGGGTCAACGGCCACGCCTTCATCCAGCCCTATGGCGATGCGCTGAAGGACTATGAGGGGATCGCCGAACGAGTTTCCAAGGCCAAGGGTGTAAGGCTTGTCGCGCCGATCGTCGAGGGGCAGGTGCTCGCGGCCTCGTCGAGCGCCACCAGCGGCGCGCTGGTGCGCGGCGTGCGCGAGGGCGACCTCAAGCGTTTCAACTCCGTCTCGAAGAACATCATCGACGGCACGCTGAGCAACTTCGACGGCTCGGAAAAGATCGTCGTCGGCCGGCGCCTGGCGGGTTATCTCAATGTCGGTATCGGCGACAAGGTAAGATTGATTTCGCCGAAGGGGCCCTCGACTCCGTTCGGTTCCGCGCCGCGACAGAAATCGTACGAGATTGCCGCGATCTTCGAGATCGGGATGAGCGAGTTCGACGCGAGTTTCGTCTTCATGCCGCTCTCCGAAGCCCAGCTCTACTTCGACAGCGAAGGGCAGGTGGCCCTCATCGAGATATTCGTCGACAATCCGGACCGGATGGACGAGATGGCCCCGATCATCCGCGAGGCGGTCGGCCAGCCACATGCGCTGACCGACTGGCGTTTCCGCAACCGCACCTTCTTCGGCGCGCTCGAGGTCGAACGGAACGTGATGTTCCTGATCCTGACCATGATCGTGCTTGTCGCGGCACTCAACATCATCTCGGGCCTCACCATGCTGGTGAAAGATAAGGCGAAGGGCATCGCCATTCTCCGGACGATGGGTGCGACGCGGCGTTCGGTACTCTCGATTTTTGTGATCGCGGGCGCCGCGATCGGTGTCGGCGGCACGGTCTTCGGCCTGATCCTCGGCCTCACGATCGCCTGGAACGTCGAGAGTCTGCGGCAGGCCGTTTCTTGGCTTTCCGGGGCGCAGATCTTTCCGCCGGAACTCTATTTCCTCTCGCGGCTGCCGGCGGAAGTCAGGACTTCGGAGGTCGTCGCCATCGTTGTGATGGCGCTGACCCTCTCGTTGCTGGCGACGCTCTATCCCGCTTGGCGGGCAGCAAAGCTCGACCCGGTCGAAGCGTTGCGCGGAGAATAGAAGATGACCGTTCCCGCGCTTCAGATAGCGAATGTCCATCGCACGTATCGGCAGGGAGACAATGCCGTTACGGTGCTCGCCGGCGTCGACCTTTCGATCCTGCCCGGTGAAATGGTGGCGCTGGTGGCGCCTTCGGGGGCCGGCAAGTCGACATTGCTGCACATAGCCGGCCTTCTCGAACACCCTGATCAGGGCGAGGTCTTCATCGGCGAGACGGCAACGGCTGCGCTTGACGACATGGCGCGCACGCGGCTGCGCCGAAGCGACATCGGCTTCGTCTATCAGTTTCACCATCTGCTGCCGGAGTTCTCGGCGCGGGAAAACGTGGTTCTGCCGCAGCGGATCGCGGGGCTTGGCGTCGAGGAAGCGTCGAAGCGCGCGGAAGAGATCCTCGGCTTTCTGGGACTGTCGCACCGGATCGATCATCGCCCCGGCGAGCTTTCCGGCGGGGAGCAGCAGCGTGTCGCGATCGCGCGGGCGGTTGCCAACACGCCGCGCCTGCTGCTGGCCGATGAGCCGACCGGCAATCTCGATCCCGGCACGGGCGAACACGTGTTCTCGACCCTTCTCGCGCTGGTCAAACAATCCGGCCTCGCGGCGCTGGTCGCGACCCACAATCTCGAACTCGCCGCGCGCATGGACCGCCGCGTCACACTGCGCGAAGGCCGGCTGGCGCCGTTGCCGTGAGGGGCGGGCATTGACCTTCGACGGCCTGACGCTCTTCGGGCTCGCCGCGGTCTCAGCCATGCTGGTGGCCTATGCGCTTGAAAGCCGGCACCCGCACTATGTTCTCGGTTTCGCGGCGGCCTGCCTCGCCGGCTCCGTCTATGGCTTCCTGCAGGGCGCCTGGCCTTTCGGTCTCGTCGAGTTCATCTGGGCCGGCATTGCCTTCCGTCGGTGGCAGGTTCGTCGCAAATCCTGTTTCTCGGTTCGATGTTTTTCTTGACGGGCATAAAATTCATGATAGAACAAAACAAGAACATATTTATTTCAGCGTGAGGAGTGACCACCATGCGAGCTGTGGAAGACATGATCGAGTTGGCTTCGATCGCGGCTTTTTTCGCTATGATGACCTTCTGGGCTGGCGTGGGAACCAACTGGCCGCTGGTGTAACCGATCGGGAAAAGGGGCGTGCCGATGAAGGGCCCGGGCTTCGTTCATCTGCACGTGCATTCATCCTTCTCCTTGCTGCAGGGCGCGTTGCCCATCGCCAAGCTTGCCAAGCTTGCGGCTCAGGACCAGATGCCGGCGCTGGCGATCACAGACTCCAACAATCTGTTCGGCGCCCTCGAATTCTCGGAGAAGCTTTCGGGGGCCGGCATCCAGCCGATCATCGGCATCGAGATGGTTCTTGACTTCGCGGATCGGCCGATCCTCCGCAACCGGGCGTCCTCGGCGCTGGAATCA
>DAORNC010000017.1:11933-24352 GCA_035440785.1 Rhabdaerophilum sp.
GTGCACCTGCCTCTGTCGGCGTTGGAGGGACGCTGCGCCGGTCTCATCGCGATGACAGGTGGCAACATCGGTCCCATCGACAAGGCTTTCTCACTCGGCGGCATTGATCTGGCGCGCGCGCGACTTGGTTCCTTGAAAGCTCTGTTTCCGGGTAACCTTTATGTCGAGATCGAGCGGTTCGGCCTGGCAGAAGCGCAGCGGCTCGAACCGGTGCTGATTGATCTCGCGATCGAAGCCGAATTGCCGCTTGTCGCGGCGAATAACGTTCATTTCGGTGTCGCGAGTGATTTCGAAGCTCATGACGCGCTGCTCTGCATCGCCGGAGGGCATTCGGTCGACGAGACACAGCGGCCGCGCCTGACGCCGGAACACCGGTTCAAGACGCGTGCGGAGATGATCGCGCTCTTTGCCGACCTGCCGCAGGCGCTTGCGAGCACGGTTGAAATCGCACGTCGCTGTCATTATCGCCCGCGAACCCGGAAACCGATCCTGCCGCGTTTTACGGCCGATTCCGCCGATGGCGCTGAGGCCTTAGAACTGAAGCGACAGGCGGAGGAGGGGTTGGCCATGCGACTCGCGGCGCATGGTCCTGCGCCGGGCCTCGCCATCAGGGATTACCAGGAACGGCTGGCGTTCGAACTCTCGGTCATCGAGCGGATGCAGTATCCCGGCTACTTCCTAATCGTGGCGGATTTCATCAAGTGGGCGAAGGCGCATGATATTCCGGTCGGGCCGGGGCGCGGCTCAGGCGCGGGATCACTCGTGGCGTATTCTCTGACGATTACTGATTTGGATCCATTGCGTTATGGGTTGTTTTTCGAGCGATTTCTTAACCCAGAGCGCGTCTCAATGCCGGATTTCGACATCGATTTCTGCCAGGATCGCCGTGATGAGGTGATCCGATATGTCGTCGATCGTTATGGCGAAGGGCGTGTCGCGCAGATTATCACCTTCGGTACCTTGCTGGCGCGCGGCGTGCTGCGCGATGTCGGGCGCGTGCTGGGCTTGCGCTATTCCGAGGTCGACAGGCTGACCAAGCTTGTGCCGCAGAATCCGGCGAATCCGATCACGCTCGCGAAGGCCATCGAGGAAGAGCCGCAACTGCGCGCAGCGGCCGAGGAGAACGAAGCGGTCGCGCGGCTGCTCGACATCGCGCAGAAGCTTGAAGGACTCTACCGCCACGCTTCAACCCATGCGGCCGGCATCGTGATTGGCGACCGGTCTCTCGAGCAATTGGTTCCGCTCTACCGCGATCCGAAATCGGACATGCCGGTAACCCAGTTCAACATGAAATGGGTCGAGCCGGCAGGGCTGGTGAAGTTCGACTTCCTTGGCCTCAAGACGCTGACCGTACTTCAGGGCGCGGTGGATCTTCTCGCGCGGCAGGGCGTGAACCTCGATCTCCTCAAGATTCCGCTCGACGATCCGGCGAGCTACGCCATGCTGTCGCGCGGCGAGACGGTTGGCGTGTTTCAGGTAGAATCAGGCGGCATGCGGCGCGCGCTCGTGGACATGAAGCCGGACCGAATCGAGGATATCATCGCGCTGGTCGCGCTTTATCGACCGGGTCCGATGGCCAATATCCCGGTTTATTGCGACGTGAAGCATGGCCGTAAAGAGGCCGACTACGCTCACCCGCTGCTCAAGCCGATCCTGGAGGAGACATGCGGCGTCATCGTCTATCAGGAGCAGGTGATGCAGATCGCCAAGGTTATGTCCGGCTATTCGCTCGGTGAGGCAGACATGCTGCGCCGGGCGATGGGCAAGAAGATCAAGGCCGAGATGGACGCCCAGCGGGCGCGTTTCGTCGACGGCGCGATCGCAAACGGCGTGGCTTCCGCCGATGCTGACGCGATTTTCGACCTGCTCGCGCGCTTCGCCGATTACGGTTTCAACAAGAGTCACGCGGCGGCCTATGCCGTGGTCGCCTACCAGACCGCTTATCTCAAGGCGAATTATCCGGTGGAATTTCTGGCGGCGTCGATGAGCCTCGAGCTTTCCAATACCGACAAGCTCGGCGAGTTCCGGCGCGAGGCGCAGCGGCTCGGCATCCGTGTCGAGCCGCCGGATGTCAACCGGTCCGATGCGACATTCGATGTCAGGAGTGGCGCTATTCTCTATGCTCTGGCGGCAGTGAAGGGCGTCGGCATGGAGGCGGCCCGCTCGATCGTGCGGGCCCGCGGGGGCAAGCCGTTCGCCTCGCTGTCCGATTTCGCGCGACGGATCGATCCGCACCATCTCAACAAGCGGATGCTCGAACAGTTGATCGGCGCAGGAGCGCTCGATTGCCTCGAACCCAACCGGGGGAAGCTCGTGGCCGGACTGGACGCCATCATCGCCGAGGCCAATGCGCATGATGCCGAGGTCGCGAGCGGGCAGGGTGGCCTTTTCGGCGGCGAGGCTGGTGAAATGCTGGTTCTGCCGGATGCGCCACCGCTTACCTTGCCGGAGCGGCTGCGGCGGGAGCATGCTGCGGCCGGTTTTTACCTCAGCGGTCATCCGCTCGACCAGTTTGCTTCGTTGATCGAACGGGCGAAGCTCTCGACCTTTCAGGCATTCCAGCAGGCCGTGCGCAATGGCGCAAGCCACGCCCGCCTGGCCGCGACGTTGCTGGCGATCGATATCCGCCGCACGCGCAACGGCAACAAGATCGCGATCCTCTCGCTGTCCGACCGGACCGGCCAGTTCGAGGCGATGCTGTTTTCCGAGATGCTCGTTAAGCACCGGGCGCTGCTCGAACCCGGCACTGCGCTGCATGTCGTCGTGGCAGGCTCGGTCGACGGCGAGGATCTCCGCATCCGTGTGCTGGAGATGGAGGCGCTGGAAGTCGCGTTGCAGAAAACGCAGAAGGGAATCCGGATATTCCTGGCTGAACCGTCGATGGGCATGGCAGGACATGCGGCATCGCCGGTGATCGGGGGGCTTGAGCGCGTGCTCCGGCGCGGCGGCGATGGCGAGGTCTCGTTCGATATCGCCCTCTCTGATGGGCACCACGTCGATATCCGGCTCCCGGGGCGATTCCATGTCGGGAGCGAGCAGATGGCGGCGATCGCCGGCATCAAGGGCATTCTCGATGTGAAGCCGTACTGACGACGGAGATTGAACGAGGGCTTGCCTTTTTCTCCGCAATGCATTAGGCGCGGCCCTATTCCTCACGCAGGGTAATCGATTTTCGATCGGTCCGGTGCCGTCGGTTGGCGGCTCTTTGTCCCTGCGGCGGCCTAACCGGAGAATATGACGATGGCGCTTCCTGACTTCTCGATGCGCCAGCTCCTCGAAGCTGGTGCGCATTTCGGACATCAATCCCACCGCTGGAACCCCAAGATGGCACCGTTCATCTTCGGTACCCGCAACAATATTCACATCATCGATCTCGCCCAGACTGTGCCGATGCTGCATCGCGCGCTCGAAGCGATTTCGGATACCGTGGCCCGTGGCGGCCGCATCCTGCTGGTTGGTACCAAGCGCCAGGCACAGGACCCGATCGCGCAGGCTGCGAAGTCCTCGGCGCAGTATTTCGTGAACTCCCGCTGGCTCGGCGGCATGCTGACCAACTGGAAGACGATCTCGAACTCGATCCAGCGCCTGCGCAAGGTTGACGAGATTCTCGCCGGCGGTGCGGTCGGCCTCACCAAGAAAGAGCGCCTGATGCTCACGCGCGAGCAGGAAAAGCTGACGCGCGCGCTCGGCGGCATCAAGGACATGGGCGGCACGCCCGACCTGCTGTTCGTGATCGACACCAACAAGGAAGCGCTCGCTATCCAGGAGGCCAACCGCCTCAACATCCCGGTGGTGGCGATTGTCGATACCAACTGCGACCCGGATGGCGTGACCTATCCGATCCCGGCGAACGATGATGCCGGCCGTGCGCTCGCGCTTTATTGCGAGCTGGTGGCTCGCGCCGCTGTTGACGGTATCTCGCGCGGCCAGTCCTCGCTTGGCGTCGATGTCGGAGCGATGGAGGCACCGGTGGCCGAGGAACTTCCGGTTGTTGCCGGTGAAGGCTTCAAGCGCCTCTCTGCCCCGCAGGGCGCGCCGGACGATCTCTCGAAGCTCGGCGGCGTCGGCCCGCAGCTCGCCGCCAAGCTCAACGAATACGGCATCTTCCACTTCTGGCAGCTTGCTGCCATGTCGGAAGCGGATGTCGCGGCACTCGACGCCGAGCTGAAGCTCAATGGCCGCGCGGGCCGCGACGGCTGGCTCGACACAGCGCGTGCGCTCGCCGCCTGATTTTCGGCTTCGGCCGTCAATTCAAGACGATACGGGCCGCAACCTCACGGTTGCGGCTTCGTGCTGAGATTTTTCAATTCAGGAAAGGGGTTCGATCATGACGGCGATTACCGCAGGCATGGTGAAGGAACTGCGCGATAAGACCGACGCAGGCATGATGGATTGCAAGGCCGCGCTCAACGAGACGAACGGCGATATGGAAGCGGCGGTCGATCTGCTGCGCAAGAAGGGGCTCGCCAAGGCGGCCAAGAAAGCCGGTCGTGTCGCGGCCGAGGGTCTGGTGGGCGTCGCCGCGTCGGGCACCAAGGCAGTCGTCGTCGAACTGAACTCGGAAACGGATTTCGTTGCGCGCAACGAGCATTTCCAGGCGCTTGTGCGCAACGTCGCCGGTGTCGCGCTCGGCGGCGTGACCGAGGTCGAGGCGCTCAAGGCGGCGGCCTATCCGGGCGGCGGCACCGTGCAGGATGCCATCGCGAACCTTGTCGCCACCATCGGCGAGAACATGTCGCTGCGCCGCGCGACGGCGCTCTCGGTGAATTCGGGCGTCGTTGCCTCATATCTTCATAACGCGGTCGGCGACGGCCTCGGCAAGATCGGCGTGCTTGTCGCGCTCGAATCCACCGCCAGCGCTGATGCGCTGACGGCGATCGGCCGTCAGGTCGCAATGCATATCGCCGCGACCAACCCCGCCGCGCTCGATTCCACCTCGATCGACCCCGCCCTGATCGCGCGCGAGCGCGGCGTTCTTACCGAGAAGGCCAAGGCCTCGGGCAAGCCGGACAACGTGATCGAGAAGATCGTCGAGTCAGGCCTCAAGACCTACTTCAAGGAAGTCAGCCTCGTCGATCAACCCTTCGTGCACGATCCGGCGAAGACCGTCGCGCAGGCCGTTGGCGAAGCCGGCAAGGCTGCTGGCGCGCCGATCGTCCTCAAAGGCTTCGTGCGCTACGCGCTTGGCGAGGGCATCGAGAAGGAAACCTCGGATTTCGCTGCCGAAGTGGCTGCGGCCGCGGGCGGGAACGGCTAAACTCCGGCCGGCGCGAATCGGACAAGGAACAAGGCGGCGCGAGCCGCCTTTTTCATGAGGGCCGTGGCGGGCTGGACCACGACAAGCGGAGAGATGACATGACGAACGGAACCGGGGCGCGCGGCGGCGTGCCGATCTTCAAACGGGCGCTCGTGAAGCTCTCCGGCGAGGCGATGATGGGGCCCGAAGCCTTCGGCATCCACCAGCCGACCGTACGGCAGATCGCCGAGGATCTGATCGAGGCAGTGGAGTTGGGGGTCGAAATCGCTGTCGTCGTCGGTGGCGGCAATATCTTCCGTGGCGCGCAGATGCACGGTATGGGCCTTTCGCGCCCTGCGGCGGATTCGATGGGCATGCTCGGCACGGTGATGAATGTCATCGCGCTTGAGGCCCAGCTCAACTCACTCGGTCAGCCGGCCCGTGCGATGTCTGCGGTCGCGATGCCCAGCGTCGTCGAAACCTACACGCGGCAGCAGGCGGCCGATCATCTTTCCAAGGGGCGGATCGTGTTGTTGGCAGGTGGCACCGGCAATCCGTTCTTCACCACCGATACCGGCGGCGCGCTGCGGGCGGCGGAACTCGACTGCGATGTTCTCCTCAAGGCGACGCAGGTCGATGGCGTCTATACCGCCGATCCGCGCAAGGATGCGAGCGCCACGCGTTACGAGACCGTCTCCTTCGACGAGGTGATTCGCAAGGATCTCAAGGTGATGGATACGGCGGCCTTTGCCTTGGCGCGCGACGCCAGCCTTCCGATCGCGGTGTTCGCAATCCAGGAGCGCGGCTCGATCGCGGCCGTGCTGAAGGGCGAGGGGCGCTCGACGCTGGTGACCGTGTAACCCGCAGTCCTGACAAAGGCGCCTTCTTGATTCTTGTGGCCGCTTCCGACATGGAAGAGGCCACGAACAATGCAGCCTCGCGTATCCTGGCGCCGCATGAGCACCGGGAGCGCGGGCGGGAAGGCCAGGGCCGCTTTCCGAGCCAGGGAGACAACAAAATGAGCGGATATGATCTCAACGACGTGAAGCGTCGCATGACCGGCGCCGTCGCCGCGCTGAAGAACGATTTCTCGACGCTTCGTACTGGCCGCGCCTCGGCCTCCATCCTCGATCCGATCGAGATCGAGGCCTATGGCTCGCGGATGCCGATCAGCCAGGTGGCGACCGTGACGGCGCCGGAGCCGCGCCTGCTCTCGGTCGCGGTGTGGGACCGCTCGATGGTCCAGCCGGTGGAGAAGGCGATCCGGGAATCGCCACTCGGCCTCAACCCCCAGACAGAAGGCCAGACGATCCGCATCCGGATGCCGGAGCTGAACGAGCAGCGCCGCAAGGAGATGGTCAAGGCGGCGCACAAGTATACCGAGGCCGCGCGCGTCGCCGCCCGCCATGTGCGCCGCGATGCGCTCGATGTGCTCAAGAAGCTCGAGAAGGATGGGAAGATGAGCGAGGACGAAGCCTCGCGCCATTCGGGCGATGTGCAGAAGGCCACGGATTCCACCATCGCTGAAATCGATGCGGCGCTGGTGCAGAAGGAAAAGGAAATCATGCAGGTCTGACCGGTTCGCCGGAAATTTCTGCGAAAAACACGCACTCCCGCTTGCACGGCAGGGGCGCACGGCGCATCCTTTGCGCCGCTCCGGGCCTCTTATGCAGGCCGGATATTGAACCAGCCTCCCCGTCGGGTGGCCTCCGCCAACTCGGGAGACGTCGTTTCCAGCATGTCCGGCTCGGCACCCCAACGTTCAACCGACGCCGTTCCCGACGGAGATCTCCCCGCGACGGGTGGAACCGCGCATGGCGTGCGCCACCTCGCCTGCATCATGGACGGGAACGGCCGCTGGGCGACGCGGCAGGGACTGCCACGCATCGCCGGGCACCGGGCGGGACTCGAAGCTGTCCGCCGCCTTGTGCGCGCGGCGATCGACCGCCGGATCGCGTTCCTGACGATATTCTCCTTCTCGACCGAGAACTGGTCGCGCCCGGCCGAGGAAGTCGGCGAGCTTATGGGGCTCCTGAAATTCTTCATCCGCTCGGATCTGGCGACCCTGCACCGGCAGAATGTCCGGGTGCGGATCATCGGCCGACGCGATAACCTCAAACCCGATATTCTCGACTTGCTCGACGAGGCCGAGACCGTGACACGCGGCAACACCGGGCTGACGTTGATCGTCGCGTTCAACTACGGTGCGCGTGCAGAGATCGCCGACGCCGTCCGGGTGCTGGCGGCCGAGGTCGCCGCCGGCCGGATTGCGCCGTCGGCCATCACCGAGGAGGCGATCGGCGAGCGCCTTTCGACACATGGCATTCCGGACCCCGATATGCTGATCCGCACGTCAGGCGAGCAGCGGATTTCAAATTTCCTGCTCTGGCAGTGCGCCTATACCGAATTCGTGTTCACACCCGTGCTCTGGCCGGATTTCGACGACAAGGCGCTCGATGCCGCGCTGGGCGAGTTCGCGCGCCGTACGCGGCGTTTCGGCGGCATCTGACGGGAAGGGGCGTTCGTGACCCAGGAACTGCGCCTCCGCATTCTCTCCGCCATCGTTCTAGCCGTGCTGGCGATCGGCAGCACCTGGCTCGGCGGCTGGGTGTTCACTGCGGTGTGGGGTGCGATCGCGCTGCTGGTGACGCAGGAATGGATGGCGATCATCCGCGGCAAGGCCGGGTTCGCCGGGTGGGGCGTCGCCGGCATTGCTTACGCGACCGCACTCTATTTTTCGGTTCTTGTCCTGCGGATTGGCGGACAGGGCGAAGGCAGTGCCTATCTCGGGCTGGTAGCGATCCTGTTCCTGTTCGCGGTTGTCTGGGCAAGCGATGTCTTCGCCTATTTCGCCGGTCGCACGTTCGGCGGGCCGAAACTCGCGCCGCGCATCTCGCCGAACAAGACCTGGTCCGGGTTCCTGGGCGGCATCACGGGCGGCATGATCGCGGGCTGTGCGGTTGTTGCCGTGGCCTTGCCGGGGCAGGCGGGTTTCTATCAGGTTGGGCTTGCACTGGCGCTTTCGCTGGCTTCGATCGCGGGCGATCTTTTTGAATCGGCCTTCAAGCGGCGCTTCGGCGTGAAGGATTCGGGCCGGCTTATTCCGGGACACGGCGGCTTCATGGACCGGCTCGACGGGTTCATCTTCGCTGCAGCGCTGGCGGCGGCGATCGGAATCGCGCGGGGCGGGAGCGGGGAAGCAGCGCGCGGCCTGCTGCTGCTCGGCGGTGCGCCTTAACCATCCGGCGAGAATGCGGCGCGGCTCGCCTTGTCTTTGCCGCATCGAAATGGCACCCATGTTTAACGAAACGTTAACGCCTGCTTCGCGGTGCTTTGACGGCGATGCGAACGAACCGAGGTGCCTGCGTGCCGACTTTCCTGACCCAGAGTTTTGACCTTTTCTCGGCCTTTCTGGGCTACCTGCTGCCGTTTCTCTTTGTGCTGGCGCTGGTCGTCTTCGTTCACGAGATGGGGCATTTCCTCGTCGGCCGCTGGTGCGGGGTGAAGGTCGAGACCTTCTCGCTCGGTTTCGGGCCGCGCATCGCCCGTTTTTATGACCGGAAGGGCACGGAATGGGCGCTTTCTGCCATTCCGCTCGGCGGCTACGTGAAGTTCAAGGGCGATCTCAATGCTGCTTCTGTGCCCGATCACGCGGCGGCGGAAGCCATGAACGAGGCTGACCGTTCCGATTCCTTCCCGCACAAATCGATCGCCCAGCGCGCGGCCATCGTCGCGGCGGGACCGCTTGCGAATTTCCTGCTGGCGTTCGTGATCTTCGCCGTTAGCTATATGGTCGTAGGCCGGACGCTGGTCGAGCCGATCATCGGGGCCGTGAGTCCCGGCTCGGCGGCCGAGACCGCCGGTTTCAAGCCCGGCGACCGCGTTGTCGCGATCGACGGGCTGAAGATTGAAAGCTTCGACGATATCATCCGTCAGGTTTCGGTGAGCGAGGGCAAGACCCTGACCTTCCGGGTCGAGCGGTCGAATCGTGAGATGGACATTGCCGCGATGCCGACCATCACGGCCCGCAAGACCGTTCTGGGCACGGATCGCCGCCCGGTTATCGGGTTCGTCGGCTCAACCGAACCGCGGCACCTCTTCACCAAGCATTACGGCCTCGGCGAGGCTTCGAGCACGGCGATCGGCGAGATCATCTTCGTGATCGACCGCACGGGCCACTATATTTCCGGTCTTTTCGCTGGGCGCGAGAAGGCAGATCAGCTGAGCGGCCCGACGCGCATCGCCTATATCTCCGGCAAGGTCGCCGAATCGGGGCTCGCGCCGCTACTGATGCTGGCCGGTATCCTTTCGATCTCGATCGGCCTCATCAATCTCCTGCCGGTGCCGATGCTCGATGGCGGCCACCTCGTTTTCTACACGATCGAGGCGCTGTTCGGCCGTCCCGTCAGCCCTCGTGCTCAGGAGATTTCCTTCCGGGTCGGGTTTGCGCTGGTCATCATGCTGATGCTGTTTTCGACCTGGAACGACATCATTCACCTCACCGGGCTCGCGTTTTGAGCAGAGGCTTCATCAAGGCCGCCGATTCGAAACCGCTCTCATGAGGGCGGTTTCGAGCGTTGCCGAGGGGTCACGCCGGTGAGGAATTCGTAACCATTTCGGCCTTCGCGGTTGCATTGGTCGCCCGATTGGCTAGAAGCAGACTCGGATGGTGATGTATCCTCGGATACAGGGCTATTGTTGCGCGCACCGGAGAATACCGGCACGCGCCGGTGGAACGAGAATTGGGGTAGTGGCGGGATGTTTGTCCTTTCTGTTTGCAGCAGCATGAAGTCGGTGTTTCGAGGCGCCCTCGTCGCATTCTCCCTGCTTCTTGCCATTGCCTCGGTGACGCCCGCGGTAGCGCAGTCCGTCAGCGTTTCGGGCAACAAGCGTGTCGAGGCGGAGACGATCCGTTCTTTCGTCACGCTCGCGCCGGGCGAAAGCTATACGCAGGCCCGCATCGACCGCGCCATCAAGGATCTTTTCGCCACCGGGCTGTTCTCGGACGTGCGCATCCGCCGTGCCGGTTCGGGCATCGCCGTGCATGTTGTCGAGAATTCGCTGATCAATCGCGTGACGTTCGTCGGCAATTCTAAGATCAAGTCCGAGGCCCTGTTCGGCGAGATCCAGTCCCGCTCGCGCGGTCCCTTCAGCCAGACGATAGTTGATCAGGACGTTGCCCGCATCCGCGAGGTCTATTCCCGCGCCGGCCGTGCCAACGTGCAGATCGACGCCCAGATCGCCAATCGCGGCGACGGGCGCGTCGACGTCACCTTCCAGATCAAGGAGGGCGACAAGACTGGCATTTCCGCGATCCGATTCCAGGGCAACAACGCGTTTTCGGCCTGGAAGCTGAAAAGCGTGATGCAGACGACCGAATCGAACTTCCTGAGCTTCCTCAAGAGCAGTGACATCTACGATCCGCAGCGCATCGCCGCCGATCTTGAACTGATCCGCCGCTTCTATCTGAAGAACGGCTATGCCGACTTCCGTGTCGTTTCGTCGAACGCCGAGCTCGACGCCGCCGGCAAGGGCTATATCGTTGATATCGTCGTCGATGAGGGGCCGCGCTATACGGTTGCCGGTGCCGATGTCGAATCGCACATCACCGATGTCGATGCCGCGCGCCTGCGCAGCTCCGTCCGCACCCGCTCGGGCCAAACCTACAACGCCGAGGACGTCGAGAAATCCGTTGATGCGATCAGCCGTGAGGTTGCCCAGCGTGGCTATGCCTTCGCGCAGGTCCGTCCGCGTGGCGACCGCGACCCGGTCAACCGGACGGTGAAGATCGTCTATTCGGTCGAGCAGGGGCCCCGCGTTTATGTCGAGCGCATCGTCGTGCGTGGCAACACCCGCTCGCGCGACTACATCATCCGCCGCGAATTCGATATCGGCGAGGGCGATGCCTACAACAAGGCGGCCGTCGATCGGGCCGAGCGCCGGCTGCGTAATCTCGGGTTCTTCAAGACTGTCCGGATCACCAATGAGCCCGGCTCCTCGCCGGATCGCGTGATCATCAATGTCGATGTCGAGGATCAGGCGACCGGCTCGTTCTCCATCGCCGGCGGTTACTCGACGTCGGAAGGTTTCCTGGCGGAGGTTTCGCTCCAGGAAACCAACTTCCAGGGCAAGGGGCAGTTCGTCCGTATCTCGGCCTCCAACGGCCAGAAGTCGCGCGGCGGCGAGTTCTCATTCACCGAGCCGTTCTTCATGGGGCGGCGCCTCGCGGCTGGCTTCGACCTCTTCACGAAATTCACGGACACGACGAGCTTCTCGCGCTACCAGTCGCGCAATACCGGTTTCACGCTGCGCATGGGTGTGCCGATTACCGAGGAATTCTCAATCGGCGGCCGTTACACGCTCTACCAGCAGAAGATCCGCGTTCCGAACTCGGCATCCTATCCGTATAACAACTGTCCGCCGGGCGCGCTGGCTGGTCACGCCTGTATCGCCGACGGCGAAGCCTCCATCGCCATCAAGCAGGCGCAGGGCACGACGTTGACTTCGCTCGCGGGCCTGACCTTCGCCTACAACACGCTCGACAACAACAAGGACCCCACGTCCGGTATCTTTGCCGATCTTAAGCCGGAAGTTGCCGGTCTCGGCGGCGACTCGCGCTTCGTGCGTGCCGTGGCGACTGCTCGCTACTACCACAGCTTCACCGACGACCTCGTCGGTATGCTGAAACTGCAGGGCGGTCACATGTTCGGCTACGGCGGCGACAAGTTGCGCGTGATCGACCATTTCTACCTTGGCCCGGATCTGGTTCGTGGTTTCGCGCCTTCGGGTATTGGCCCGCGTGACCGTGGGGGAGACTCCTCGGCCAACGCTGTCGGCGGCACGACCTACTTCGGTGGAACGGCCGAGCTGACCTTCCCGATTTTCGGGTTGCCGCGCGAGCTCGGACTTCGCGGTGCGGTGTTTGCCGATGCCGGTACGCTGTTCGGCTACAAAGGGCGGAAGCAGATCGACGTGAACGGCGACGGCCTGATCAACGGCGGTGCGGGCTGTATCGCTGGTCTGGCCCAGTCCGAATGTCTCGACGTTCGCGACGAGTCGAAGATCCGTTCGTCGGTTGGCGCCGGTCTTCTATGGGCCTCGCCGCTCGGGCCGATCCGCTTCGACTATGCCTACGCCCTGACCAAGGTTAAGGGTCCTGGCGGAGACAAGACCCAGGACTTCC
>DAORNC010000017.1:24404-33361 GCA_035440785.1 Rhabdaerophilum sp.
CCTCAACGGCCAAGAGCAATCCCAGCTTCTTTCCGATGCCTGCTCCGGTTGCTCTGGCCGATCTGGCCGGGGCCACCGGTGCGACGCTTTCAGATCCTGCTTTCGGTGCGAAAACCGTTGGTGCGATTGCGCCACTTGAAGGCGCCGGCGAAGGTGACCTCGCGTTCCTCGACAATCCAGCCTACGCCAAGCACGCGGCCGCGACGGGCGCGACGGCCTGCTTCGTTTCGCCAAAATACAAGAATGCATTACCGACGGGGTGCGCGGCGCTGGTGTCGAACGATCCCTATCGCGCGTTTGCCAAGGCGGCGACCTTGCTGTTCCCGACGTCCGCGCGACCGCAATCTGTGTTCGGCGCCACCGGAATCTCGCCGGGGAGCCATGTGCATCCGGAGGCGCGGCTCGAACCCGGCGTGGTTGTCGACCCTGGTGCGGTCATCGGCCCCGGCGCCGAAATCGGACGGGGGACGCTGGTCGGCGCGTATGCGGTTATCGGACCAGACGTCCGGATCGGACGCGACTGTGCTATCGGCGCTCAGGCCACGATCACGCACGCGCTGATCGGCAATCGCGTTATCATCCACCCGGGCGCCCGGATCGGACAGGACGGTTTCGGCTTTGCGATGGGGCCGGGCGGACATCTCAAGGTCCCGCAGATCGGTCGTGTGATCCTTCAGGACGATGTGGATATCGGCGCCAATACGACGATCGACCGAGGCGCGAACCGCGATACGGTGGTGGGCGAAGGGACGAAGATCGATAATCTGGTCCAGATCGGGCATAATGTCGTGATCGGTCGCCATTGCGTTATCGTCGGGCAGGCCGGGATTTCGGGGTCGACAGTGCTGGAGGACTATGTCGTGCTGGCCGGTCAGGCGGGCGTGGCAGGGCATCTCCGGCTCGGAATGGCGGCGCAGATCGGCGCCAAGTCCGGCGTGATGACGGATGTTCCGGCGGGAGCGAAATTTCTCGGCGCTCCCGCGAAACCCGCGCGTCAGTTCTTCAGGGAAGTTGCGGCGGTTGCAAAGCTCCTGCAAAAGGACGAAGGCGAAAAGAACGAGCGTCCGTAAGGCGGACGCCTTGAGGGGCGGCGCGCGGCAGTTGACGACAACGGAGCGCGCCCGGGGCCAATCGGGGCAAGGAAGACGAGCATGGCAGATACGATTTCAGGAAACGGCAACGAGGGCGCGACGTTCCAGACGCTGGACATCACGAAGCTGATGGAGTGCCTGCCGCACCGTTATCCCTTCCTCATGGTCGACCGTGTAATCCGTATGGACGGAACGGATTATGTCATCGGCATCAAGAATGTCACCTTCAACGAGCCGCACTTTATGGGCCACTTTCCCGGCCAGCCGGTCATGCCGGGCGTGCTGATCGTCGAGGGCATGGCCCAGACGGCGGGCGCTGCCTGTGTTGCTTCGGGCGAGGCTGGTGGCAAGGCCAAGCTCGTCTATTTCATGACGATCGACAAGTGCAAGTTCCGCAAGCCCGTGGTTCCCGGCGATCGGCTGGAATACCATATGCGGCGCATCAACCGCCGTCGCAACATGTGGTGGTTCAAGGCGGAGGGAATCGTCGACGGCCAGCTTGTCGCGGAGGCAGAACTCGGCGCCATGGTCGTGACGGAGTGAGAGGACACATGACAGCGACAATTCATCCGGGCTCCGTTGTCGATCCCGCAGCGCGGATCGGCAGGGATGTTCGGATCGGCCCGTTCTGTTCGGTCGGCCCCGATGTTGTCCTCGGCGATGGCGTCGAACTCAAGAGCCATGTGGCGATCGCCGGGCGCACGACGATCGGCGCGGGCACGCGAATCTTTCCGTTCGCCTCGCTCGGCCACGAGCCGCAGGACCTGAAGTTCAAGGGCGAGGCGTCGCGCCTTGAAATCGGCGCGCATTGCACGATCCGCGAAGGCGTAACGATGAACCCCGGCACCGAGGGTGGCGGGCTGCTGACCAAGGTCGGCGATCACTGCACGTTCCTTGCCTACAGCCATGTCGCGCATGATTGCATCGTCGGCAATCATGTCGTGTTCTCGAACAACGTCATGCTCGCGGGGCATTGCCGGGTGGGCGATTTCGTCATCATCGGCGGTGGTGCCGGCGTGCATCAATTCGTTCGCCTCGGCCATCATGCGTTCGTTGGCGCGATGTCGGGCATCGCGAACGATGTCATTCCCTACGGGATGGCGGTGGGTGAAAGCCGGCAGGCGCAGCTTTCCGGCCTCAACATCATCGGTCTAAAGCGCCGGGGGTTCAACCTGGAGCAAGTTCACGACCTGCGCCGCGCTTACCGATTGCTGTTTGCGCCGGAAGGCACCTTGAAGGAGCGTGTCGAGGATGTCGCGGCGGAGTTCGATGCTCATCCGCTCATTCACGAAATCCTCGACTTCATCCGGGAAGGCGGCGACCGGTCGATCTGCACCCCGCGCGAGGTGCGAACCGGCGAGCAGGCGGGTTGAGATGCGGCCTTTGCGCATCGCCGTCGTATCCGGCGAGGCGTCGGGCGACCTGTTGGGCGCCAGCCTTCTCAGGGCGTTGAAGGACAAGGGCCTGACCCTCGACGTCATCGGCGTCGGCGGCCAGGCGATGGCGGGAGAGGGGCTCGTTTCGCTCTTTCCGCAAAACGAGATCGCGGTAATGGGACTCGGCCCTGTGATCCGCCGTCTGCCGCTGATTCTTCGTCGGATCCGCGAGACGGCCACGAAGATCGTCGAGGCGCGACCGGATATTCTCGTCACCATCGACGCGCCTGATTTTTCGAAGCGCGTGGCAAAGCGCGTGCATCACGCCGCGCCGGGCATTCCCATCGTCCATTGGGTTTGTCCGAGCGTTTGGGCGTGGCGACCGGGACGGGCACCGGCGATGCAGGCCTATATTGACCATGTGTTGTGCCTGCTGCCGTTCGAGCCGGCGGCGCTCGAACGGCTCAAGGGGCCGCCCGGCACCTATATCGGGCATCCGCTGGTGGAACAGATCCCCGCCCTGCGCCCGCGCGACGAGCGGGAAGCGACTGCGCGCGAGGATATTGTCCACCCGCAACTACTTGTCCTTCCGGGATCACGTCTTTCGGAAATCCGGCGGCTGCTGCCGCTCTTCCTCGACGTGCTGAACCGGCTGATACCCGTGTATCCCGGCCTTCGCCCGATCATTCCGACATTGCCGCATCTCGTACCCTCGATTGAGGCGATCCTCGGGCCGTGGCGCGGACGCATCCCGCTGCTGGTCAACACCGAAGCCAAGCGCGCCGCGATGCGGCAGGCCCGCGCCGCGCTCGCGGCCTCCGGGACGGTCACACTTGAGCTTGCGCTCGCGGGTATTCCCATGATTGCGGCCTACCGGGTCGCCAACTGGGAGGCCTTCATCGCAAGGCGCCTGATCACGGTTTCTTCCGCGATCCTGCCCAACATCATCCTGGGCGAAAACGTTGTGCCCGAGTTCATTCAGGAGGATGCGACAACGGAAAACCTGACTGCCGCACTGGCGCCGCTGCTGACCGCGAGCCCGGGATTCTCCAAGCAGACCGAGTCCTTCGCGCGACTCGAAACCCTCATGCGGGCGACCGGTATACCGCCGAGCGAGCGAGCGGCGACACTCGTGCTTGACCTTGCGGCAAAAGCCCGCGAAGGAAGTGGGGATGAGCAAGCCCGAAACTGAACTCAACGATGAAGAGGCTGTCCCGCATGCGCGCGGCCTGACGGCGGGGCAACGGCTTCGCAACTATTTCCTTACGGGTATCGTGGTTTCGGGGCCGGTCGTCATCACGATCTACCTGTCGCTTTGGATCATCAATTGGGTCGATGGCTGGATCAAACCGGTCATTCCATCGATATATTTGCCGGAAACCTATCTACCGTTCGCAATTCCGGGTTTTGGCATTCTGGTGCTGGTGATCGGACTGACGATCCTTGGTTTCCTCACAGCCAATCTCGTCGGGCGTACGCTGCTCGATTTCGGCGAGACGCTGTTGGCGCGGATGCCGGTCGTGCGGGGGCTCTACCGCTCGACCAAGCAGATCTTCGAGACCGTTTTCTCGCAGTCCGGCACGTCGTTCCGGACGGTGGGGGTCGTCGAATACCCCTCGCCGGGTTGCTGGTCTATCGTGTTCCTCTCGACCCCGCCGAGCGCCGAGGTTTCGACCGGCCTGCCAAGAGGCGAAGACTTCATCAGCGTATTCCTTCCTTGCGCGCCGAACCCAACGACAGGCTTCTTCTTCTACATCCCGCGGGAAAAGGTGATCGAGGTGCCGGTCTCGGTTGACGACGCGGCCAAGATCGTGATGTCGCTGGGCCTTCTGCGTCCCGATGAGGTCGATCCGCGCAAGGCGGCGATCCTTGCGGCAGAGAAACTCAAGAGCGTTGGCCCCTTGCCGCCGCCTGGGCGTTGAACCGGTTTCCCGCTTCCGTTTTCCGGACCGGACCGCGCTTCGCAGCCGGGCATTAGCCCGCCCGGATCATACGGATCGCCTCGTCGCGCTCAAAAAGGTAGAGCAGGAAGCGCAGGGCCTCGCCGCGTGGGGAAGTCAGTTCCGGGTCTCGGCTGAAGAACAGGCGCGCATCGTCATGTGCCATCCTCAGGAGATCCTGATGCAGATCGAGACGGGCGATGCGGAACCCTGGCATGCCGGATTGCCGCGTGCCGAGCACATCGCCTTCGCCACGCAATCGCAGATCCTCCTCGGCGATGCGGAATCCGTCTTCGGTTTGGCGTATGACATCGAGCCGGGCGCGTGCCGTCTCGGAGAGCGGCCCGCGGTAGAGCAGGATCGCCGTCGAGCGCTCGCCGCCGCGCCCCACCCGCCCGCGCAACTGGTGAAGCTGGGCAAGGCCGAAGCGTTGCGCCTCTTCGATCACCATGATCGTTGCCTGCGGCACGTCGACACCTACCTCGATCACCGTTGTCGCGACGAGGACCGATAGCTCGCCACGCGCAAAGCGGGCGACGACTTCATCCTTGAGCACGCCGGGCATCTTGCCGTGCACGAGCCCGACCTTGCCGGGGAAATGGGCGTCGAGTTCGGCATGACGCTGTTCCGCCGCAGCGAGATCGAGTTTCTCGCTTTCGCCAACCAACGGGCAGACCCAGTAAATGCGCGCCCCGCCGGCGACGGCGCGACCAATGCCTTCGACCATCTCGCCAAGACGTTCATGGCTGACGACGCGCGTGTCGATCGGCTTTCGCCCCGGCGGCTTCTCGTCGAGCACGGAGACGTCGAGATCGCCGAAATAGCCCAGCACCAGCGTGCGCGGGATTGGCGTCGCGGTCATGATGAGAAGATCCACGGCCTCGCCCTTACGCGCGAGCGCAAGCCGTTGGTTGACGCCGAACCGATGCTGTTCGTCCACCACCGCAAGGCCCAGCTTCGCGAAATGCACGTCATCCTGAAACAGGGCGTGGGTACCAAATACGATGTCGATTTCGTGGTTCGCGAGCCGGCGGAGCGTTGCACTCCGTTCAGTAACGCCAGCGCGCCCTGTCAGCAGCGCGATACGGAGCCCGGCGGCCTCGGCGAACGGTGCGAGACGCTCGAAATGCTGGCGCGCGAGAATTTCGGTCGGCGCCATCATAGCCGCCTGGGCGCCGGCTTCGACAACCAACGCCATCGCCAGAAGCGCGACGATGGTCTTGCCGGCACCGACGTCGCCCTGAACGAGACGCAGCATCCGCTCCGGCTTGGCGAGGTCGGTCTCGATCTCCGCAAGCGCTCGCTCCTGCGCGCCGGTGAGGTGGTAGGGCAGGGCGGCGACGATCTTCTCGCGGATCGCGCCGTTGCCGCGCCAGGATAGACCGACCGGTCCGCGCTCGCGGGCGCGGACAAGCTGTAAAGCCATCTGACCGGCAAGGAGTTCATCATAGGCGAGGCGACGACAGCCGGCCGATTCAGGCCCGAACGGCACGGATTTGACCGGATCGTGTTGCGATTGCAGCGCCTCGATGAAGCCGGGCCAGCCTTCCCGTTTGAGGACGGTCTCGTCCTGCCACTCGGGGAGCGGGCGGACAGCTTCAAGCGCCGCAAGCGTGGCGTTCTGGACGCGGCGCGCGGTCAGGCCTTCCGTCAAGGGGTAAACCGGTTCGAGCGCTCGTTCCTCGGAGAACGTGGCAAGCGGCAGGATGCGATCCGGATGCACCATCTGGCGCTGACCGTCGAAAAGTTCCATGCGGCCGGAAATGACCCGGCGCGCGCCGATGGGCAGCATCGATTCGATCTGAGGCTTGGGCAGACGGAAAAAAACCAGCGTCACATCACCGGTTTCATCGCCGACGATCACGCGGAAGGGCGCCTTGGCGCGACCGGGTGGCGGCGGGCGATGCTCCTCGACGACCACCTTGACCGTTGCGATGCCTTCGCGCGGCGCTTCGGCGATCGAGGGCGAGAGCGAACGGTCCACAACGTCGATCGGCAGGTGAAAGAGGAGATCGACCAGCCGCGCCGGCTCCGGAGCACGTCCCGTCACGGTATCGAAAAGCTGGGCGAGCTTCGGCCCGATGCCGGGAAGCCGGCCAACGCTCATGAAATAGGGATCGAGAGGAGTGGGCCGCATGTCGGTCGTATTCTAACACCGATGCGCAGCCATGCGACAGTCCGTTAGACGGGCGTTTCGCCTTGACATCTCGTGCGCCTCGCCCTTTCTCGCTGGTGCGGCCTGTGCCGTATCACCGAGATTCCGGAGCCACCATGACCGGCCTGACCCGCACGAGCGCGGACCTTGACCCGCGGCGCAAGCGCATCCTGTTCCGTGCATGGCATCGCGGCATCCGCGAGATGGATCTCATCATGGGCCGCTATGTCGAGAGCGCGATTGCGAGCCTTGGCGAGGACGAGCTTGTCGTCCTCGAAACGCTGATCGAAATCGACGATCACGACCTGTTCGGCTGGATTACCGGCGACCGCAGGGTGCCGCCCGAGCACGATACACCGATTTTTCGGGCCATGAAGACCTTTCACACACACGACATGCCGCTCGACCTTTGATCCATGCTGTTCCCGCCGCTCGCTCTCGCCGGAATCCGGCATGCGCTCGATAATTCGGCGCCGCTCGTCATCGGAGATGTCGCTGATGGCGCGGTGGCCCTCGTGCTGGCCGAGCTTGCCAGGATCCGCTTCGGTAAGGGCGACGATGTTCCTGCGCTGATAACTTACGTCGCGCGGGACGGGCTGCGCCAGGCGGAAGTGCAGGGTGCGCTGGCAGCTTTTTCGCCAGAGATCGAGGTGCTTTCGCTTCCGGCCTGGGATTGCCTTCCCTATGACCGCGCCTCGCCCAATCCGAGTGTGCTCGCGCGGCGGATGGAATCCCTCGCGCGGCTGGTTCGCTCGCGCGGTGGCGCGCGCCCGCGCGTGCTTGTCACCACCGTCAACGCCGCGCTCCAGAAGCTGCCGCCGACGGCCTTCGTTGCGCGCCAGAGCTTTTCTGCGGCACCCGGCAACGCGCTCGATCTCGACGATATCGCCCGCTGGCTGGAGGCGAACGGCTTCCAGCGTGGCTCGACCGTGCGCGATGTCGGCGAATACGCGGTGCGCGGCGGCATCGTCGATCTCTTCCCGCCGGGGTTCGCGGAGCCGGTGCGGCTCGACTTCTTCGGCGATACGCTCGAATCGATCCGCGCGTTCGATCCTGAGACGCAACGCTCATCCTCGCAGCTTCGCGCGCTCCACCTCGTGCCGATGAGCGAATTCCAGCTCACGACCGAAACGATCAAGCGGTTCCGGCAAGGCTATCTCGCGGCCTTCGGAGCGAACCTCCGGGGCGATACGCTTTACGAGCACGTCAGCGAGGGGCGGCGGCATGTCGGTATGGAGCACTGGCTGCCGCTGTTCCACGCCGGGCTCGACACGCTCGATGCCTATCTGCCTGGCACGCGCTACGTGCTTGATGCGCAGGCGGATGCCGCCTCCGAGGAACGGTTTACGCAGATCACAGATTATTACGACGCACGCCGCGATGCGCTGGAAAGCGGTGCGCCGGGTGTTCCCTATCGCCCCTTGCCGCCTGAGGCGCTGTATCTGACGCGGGACGAATGGCAGGCTATGTGCAAGGGGGCGACCGAACTCTCGCCCTTCCGCATGGCACCCGGCGGCGAGCGCATCATCCTTTCCGCGAACACCCGCCGCGGGCGGAATTTCGCTGCCGAGCGCAACGATCCCAACGCCAATGTGTTCGAAGCGGCGGCGTTTCATGCTCGTATCCTGCAAAAACAGGGCAAGGCAGCGGTATTCGGTGCCGCGAGCGAGGGCGCGCGTGACCGGCTTGGCCACGTGCTCGCCGATCACGGGCTGAAATCGCAGCGCATGCTGACGAGCCTCAATGAACGCTCCGATCTCAAGGCCGGCGAGGTGGGATTGCTCACCGTGGCGGTGCAGGAGGGTTTCGAGACTGAAACGCTTGCGTTGGTCTCGGAAGAAGACATCCTCGGCGAACGCCTCACGCGCCCCAAGAAAGCGAAAAAGCGCGCCAAGGATTTCATCTCGGAACTGACGAGTCTCAAGGCCGGCGATATCGTCGTTCATGTCGATCACGGCATCGGCCGATTTGTGGCACTCAACACGATCACGGTCGCCAGCGCGCCGCACGATTGCCTGGAGATCCACTACGCTGGTGGCGACAAGCTGTTCCTACCGGTAGAGAATATCGAACTCCTCACGCGCTACGGTTCGGAAGAGGCCGAGGCGACGCTCGACCGGCTCGGCGGCGGTGCATGGCAGGCCCGCAAGGCCAAGCTCAAAGCACGCATCCGCGACATGGCGCGGGCGCTCATCAAGGTCGCGGCCCAACGCATGACGCGTGATGCGCCCAGACTCATGCCGCCCGAGGGGGCCTACGAGGAGTTCGTCGCGCGCTTCCCCTTCGACGAGACAGAGGACCAGCAAGGTGCAATCGACGCCGTGTTCGACGATCTTGCTTCCGGTCGACCGATGGACCGGCTCGTCTGCGGCGACGTCGGCTTCGGCAAGACCGA
>DAORNC010000018.1:0-698 GCA_035440785.1 Rhabdaerophilum sp.
CATGCCCGCCATCTGAACGGCGGTAATGTGGACGAACGCGTCTTCGCCGGCGCCTTCCGGCGCGATGAAGCCGTAGCCCTTCTGGGCGTTGAAGAATTTTACAGTGCCGATAGGCATGTCTTTGTCTCAGTATTCAAATCATGATCGTACCCGCGCACCACATGGCGGCGGGTGCCGAGAGGCCGGTGTTCTGAAAAGGGGTGCCGGAGCGCCGCAATCCGTCGCGCGCAACGTCAGCCTCGCCTATATAGAGCATGTGGGGTCAATTTACAATGTCGGCGCCGGATCGGCATCTGTCCCCGCCCACACCAGTCAACATTTTGACAAGGCCACCCTCGACTTTCGTCCCCTTCCCAACCCGGCTCCCCTTCGCTAAAGCAGCCGCGACTCCGGCGGTTGCTGCGCTGCAATAGGGCGCCTCCGGCCGGGCCGAACGGCAAAGACAAGGGGATCGTGAAGATGACCGCCACCGGACGCGACAGCCTGAACACCCGCCGCACGCTGAATGTCAGCGGCCGCGAATTCGCTTATTACTCGATCCCCGTCGCCGCCGAGCGCTTCGGAGATTTCTCGCAGCTTCCTTTCTCCATGAAGGTGCTGCTGGAAAACATGCTCCGCTTCGAAGACGGCGACACCGTCACCGAGGGCGATGTCGATGCCTTCCGCGTCGCGCTGAAAAAGGGCGAGACCTGCTGGAT
>DAORNC010000018.1:708-1253 GCA_035440785.1 Rhabdaerophilum sp.
TCCTTTCCGCCAATCTCGGCGAGCGCGAGATCCAGTATCGCCCCGCGCGCGTGCTGATGCAGGATTTCACCGGCGTTCCCGCCGTCGTCGATCTTGCCGCCATGCGCGATGCGCTGGCGAAGCTCGGCGCGGACGCGGAGAAGATCAATCCGCTCGTCCCCGTCGATCTCGTCATCGACCACTCGGTGATGGTGGACGAGTTCGGCAACCCCAAGGCCTTCGAGCAGAACGTCGCGCTGGAATACGAGCGCAACATGGAGCGCTACAAGTTCCTGAAGTGGGGCGCGCAGGCGTTCCGCAACTTCCGCGTCGTGCCGCCGGGAACGGGCATCTGCCACCAGGTGAACCTCGAATATCTGGCGCAGGCGGTGTGGACCTCCGAAGATGCATCGGGCGCGACGGTCGCGTATCCGGACACGCTCGTCGGCACCGACTCGCACACCACGATGGTGAACGGCCTCGGCGTGCTCGGCTGGGGCGTCGGCGGTATCGAGGCCGAAGCCGCGATGCTCGGCCAGCCCGTATCGATGCTGCTGCCGCAGGTG
>DAORNC010000018.1:1343-11770 GCA_035440785.1 Rhabdaerophilum sp.
CAAGAAGGGTGTCGTCGGCCGCTTCGTGGAGTTCTACGGCCCCGGCCTCGATGCGCTCAGCCTCGCCGACCGCGCCACGATCGCCAACATGGCGCCCGAGTACGGCGCGACCTGCGGCTTCTTCCCGATCGACGCCGAAACCATCCGCTACATGAAGTTCACCGGCCGCGAAGACTGGCGCTGCGAGATGGTGGAGGCCTATGCGAAGGCGCAGGGCATGTGGCGCGACGCCTCCACGCCCGATCCCGTGTTCACCGACACGCTCGGCCTCGATCTCTCCGAAGTGCGCCCCAGCCTCGCCGGTCCGCGCCGCCCGCAGGACCGCGTGCTCCTCGAAGACCTCTCCGCCGGTTTCGAAGCCGAGCTGGCGAACAGCTTCAAGGTTGGGAACGCCGCGAAGCGCGTCCCGGTTGAGGGCGCGAACTACGATATTGGCCACGGCGACGTGGTGATCGCCGCGATCACGAGCTGCACCAACACCTCGAACCCGGACGTGCTCGTCGCCGCCGGTCTCGTAGCCAAGAAGGCGCGCGCCAAGGGCCTCGACCGCAAGCCGTGGGTGAAGACCTCGCTCGCACCCGGATCGCAGGTCGTCACCGATTATCTCGAAAAGGCCGGGCTGCAGGCCGACCTCGACGCCATCGGCTTCGACCTCGTCGGCTACGGCTGCACCACCTGCATCGGCAACTCGGGTCCGCTGCCCGCGCCGATCTCGAAGGCCGTCAACGACGGCGACATCGTCGCCGCGTCCGTGCTCTCGGGCAACCGCAACTTCGAAGGCCGCGTCTCGCCGGACGTGCGCGCCAACTATCTCGCCTCGCCGCCGCTGGTCGTCGCCTATGCGCTCGCGGGTACGGTGCGCAAGAACCTCGCCAAGGAGCCGATCGGCACGGGTTCGGATGGCCAGCCGGTGTTCCTGAAGGACATCTGGCCGACGAACCACGAGGTTCGCTCCACCGTCGAAGCCTCGCTCGACGCGGACATGTTCAAGGCCCGCTACGCGCACGTCTTCAAGGGCGACGCGCAGTGGCAGGCGATCGACGTGACGGGCGGCCGCACCTACAGCTTCTCGTCGGTCTCCACATACGTGCAGAACCCGCCGTACTTCGAGGGCCTCTCGATGACGCCGAAGCCGCTTGTCGACATCGTGAACGCCCGCGCGCTCGCCGTGTTCGGCGATTCGATCACCACCGACCACATCTCGCCGGCGGGCTCGATCAAGGCCGATTCCCCGGCCGGCACCTACCTCACCGAGCATCAGGTGAGCCGCGCCGACTTCAACTCCTACGGCTCGCGCCGCGGCAACCACGAAGTCATGATGCGCGGCACCTTCGCCAACATCCGCATCAAGAACTTCGCAGTGAAGGATGCCGAAGGCAACACCCCGGAAGGCGGCTATGCCATCCACTATCCCTCGGGCGAGAAGATGTTCATCTATGACGCAGCCATGCGCTACGAGGCGGAAAAGGTGCCGCTCGTCGTCCTCGCCGGCATCGAATACGGCAACGGCTCCTCGCGCGACTGGGCGGCGAAGGGCACCGCGCTCCTCGGCGTCAAGGCCGTGATCGCACAGAGTTTCGAGCGTATCCACCGCTCGAACCTTGTCGGCATGGGCATCGTGCCGTTCGTGTTCGAGGAGGGCACCTCGTGGCAGACCCTCGGCCTCAAGGGTGACGAGATGGTCTCGATCGACGGCCTCACCTCGGTGCAGCCGCGCCAGAAGATGAAGGCGACGATCACCCGCGCCGACGGTACCTCCTTCGACGTGCCTATCCTGTGCCGCATCGATACGCTCGACGAAATCGAGTACTTCAAGAATGGCGGCATCCTGCACTACGTGTTGCGCCAACTCGCGGCCTGATCGCACGCGAGAGCACAAGTATGGAGGCGCCGGGCGATTGCTCCCCGGCGCCTTTTCTTTTGAACACCGGCTTGTGATTGGTCATTGATCCCGAAATGGCGTTTGGATCAAATTCGAAACGTTTTTCGCTCAATGTGAAGGCCATGACACTCGATCGCCGCCTCTTTTCCTGCCTCGCCGCCAGCGCGTGCCTCGCGCCGGGTTTCGCGCGCGCGCAGTCCAATGGCGCGCCGACCGTCGTCGAGCTTTTCACCTCGCAAGGCTGCTCTTCCTGCCCACCGGCAGATGCACTTATGGTGGAACTGGCGAAGGAGCCGGGCATGATCCCGCTCACCTTCCCTGTCACGATCTGGGACTATCTCGGCTGGCGAGATACGCTTGCGCGGCCTGAATTCACCCGCCGTCAGAAAGCCTATGCCGGCAGCGTCGCGGGCAAGCGCGTCTATACCCCGCAGGCGATCGTCAACGGCGGGGCTTCCTGCGTCGGTTCGGATTTCAGCGCCATCGTCAAGCTCAAGGGGACCACCCGCCCGGCCGGCGAGACCCGCGTGCGGATCGAGAAATCGAATGAAGGCTGGCTCGTTTCCGCGCAGATCGCGGCCAATGCCGGTGACGCGCATCTCCTGATCTTGCCGCTGTCGTCCAGGGAGACCGTTCCGGTCGGCCGCGGCGAGAATTCGGGCCGCACCATCACCTACGCCAACGTCGTGCGTGCGATCCGCGATCTCGGCGAAGTAAAGTCGGGGCGTCGTCAGGTGCCTGTGCGCCGAGCGGATATGGCCGAGGAACAGGCCGACGGTTTTGCGGTGCTGATCCAGTCCGGCGGCTCCGATGCGCCGGGTTCGATCCTTGCTGCGGCGATGGTCGGCCCGGACGGGATCAAGGCCTGATCAAAACCCCACAGCCGCCGTGCCACGCTGGCGCGAATCGGACGCGCCCGCAAGGCCATCCTTCGTCACCATGATCGAATTCGCCGAACCGCTCGTGCGGCCTGGCTGCACCCGGTGTCCCTTGTCGAGCAGCAGCTTAAGCGTATCGGGCGAGAGCCCCTGCTCGACCACCAGCACATCGGGCTGCCATTGGTGGTGGATGCGCGGCGCGGCGACTGCCTCGGCGATGTTCATACCGAAATCGACGATATTAACGACGACCTGAAGCACGGTCGTGATGATCCGGCTACCCCCCGGAGAGCCCGTGACGAGGAAGGGCTTGCCATCCCTGAACAGGATCGTCGGTGTCATCGACGAAAGTGGCCGCGCGCCCGGATGCACCGAATTCGTATCTCCACCGACGAGGCCATAGGCATTTTGCGCGCCCGCCTTGGCGGAGAAATCGTCCATCTCGTTGTTCATCAACACGCCGGTGCCGGGCGCCACCATGCCCATGCCGTAGGAAAAGTTGAGCGTGTAGGTGTTGGCAACCGCGTTGCCCTCGGCATCGACGACCGAATAATGCGTCGTCTGGTCGCTCTCGTAGGGGAGAGGATCGCCCGCCTTGATCTCCTCCGCCCGCCGCGCACGCTCGACCGCGAGCGCGAGGCGCAGGGTTTCGGCATATTTCTTCGAAGTCAGCCCCTTCACCGGCACCTTCACGCGATCGGGATCGCCGAGAAACGTCGCGCGGTCGGCGTAGGCCGGCTTCATCGCCTCGGCCATGAGGTGCAGGCCTGCAGCACTGCCAGCACCGAGTTTGGCAAGGTCGTATCCCTCGAGCACATTGAGGATCTGAACCAGATGCACGCCGCCGGACGAGGGTGGCGGCATCGAGGCGATCTCGTAGCCGCGATAGCTCCCCTTTACCGGCGCGCGAACCACCGCTCGGTAGGCGGCCAGATCCGCTTCCGTCATCACCCCGCCGGCGGATCGGACGGATGCGGCGATCGCGGTGGCGATGCGTCCGGTGTAGAAGGCGTCAGGCCCGCCTTTCGCGATGACATCAAGGGTTCCGGCAAGATCCGCCTGCACCAGCCGCTCGCCGACCGCGAGCGGTTTGCCTTCCCTGAGGAAGATCGCGGCACTTGCCGGATGCCGGACGAATTTCGCAACGGCACCGGGAAGCGAATCAGCGAGATCGTCCTCAACCTCGAACCCATCGCGGGCGAGGCGGATGGCCGGCTCGATCAGATCGGCCAAGGTAAGCTTGCCCGAGCCGTATTTTTCATGGGCGAGCGCGAGCCCACGCACCGTGCCCGGAACGCCGACCGAGAGGCCCGAATCGCGCGATTTCGCCGGGTCGGGCTTTCCGTCCGGTCCAAGGAACATGTCGCGGGTCGCGGCGGCGGGCGCGATCTCGCGATAATCGATGGCAACCGTCTCGCTGGACCTGGCGAGATGGACGAGCATGAAACCGCCGCCGCCGAGATTGCCGGCACGCGGCAGCGTCACCGCCAGCGCGAAGCCGACCGCAACCGCGGCATCGATTGCATTGCCGCCGCGCTTGAGGATCTCGACGCCGATGGCGCTCGCGCGCCGCTCCTGGCTGGAAACCATGCCGTTGCGCGCCAAGACCGGAAGCAGCCGCGCATCGGCCGAGAGGATCGGTGCCGGCGCGGCGACCTGTGCGAGAACGGGTGTGGCGGCCATCGCGGCAATGGCGATGACAGAAAGGAGCGGGAAGCGCATCGGACATCTCCGGAAGGACGAGTTTGTTCCGAAGCTATCAGACACGCAGCGCCTGTCGATGGCCGGAGTCTCGCACGCGCCCGATCATCGCTTGATCGTGATCGCGCGGCGCGTTAGCCATGAGGTTCCCCCTCCTTCCGCCGGAGCCGCGATGTCCTACCCCGCTCTGTCGTTCCTGCCCGATGGGCCGACGATGATCGCCTACTCGATCGCCTGCACGATCCTGTTCATCACGCCGGGTCCGGATATGAGTTTCTTTCTCGCCAAGACCGTTCAGGGCGGCCGCAAGGCCGGCATTGCCGCAATGAGCGGGGCCTGCGTTGGCAATGTCGTTCATTCGCTGGCCGCAGCCTTCGGACTGTCGGCGCTGATCGCCGCGTCCGCCTCCGCCTTCACGGCGGTGAAGATCGTCGGGGCGCTCTATCTCCTGTGGATGGCGTATGACGCGATCCGCCACGGCTCCGCACTCAATCTCGCCAGTGCCGAGGCGAAACCGCCGTCACTGTCACGAACTTTCGTGCAGGGCATCGCGGTCAATCTGACGAATCCGAAGATCATTCTGTTCTTCCTGACCTTCCTGCCGCAGTTCATCACAGCAGGTGATCCGAATGCCCAAGGAAAACTCTTCTTTCTCGGCGTCTACTTCGTTGTCTTCGCGTTCCCGATGGCGATCGGCCTCATTCTCGTCGCCGAGCGGTTCATCGGCGCGCTCAAGCGCAACCCCGGCATGATGCGCGTGATGGACTACACCTTCGCAAGCGTTTTCGGCTTCTTCGCCGTGCAGGTGCTGAGAACGCAGAGCCGGTAATCAATCCGTCGAACGCATCGCAGTCGCAAATTCCGGCAGGTGTGGCGAGGACCAGCCCTCGACCTCGTGCACGGGTTTGGCCTTGACCGGCGAGACGGCAAAATTTCCGGTCCATTTCAGCGCCTTGTAGTCGAAGCCGGCTTCGATCGTCGGTTTCACGACGGAGAAATACGGCGAGATATCGAAATCGCGCGGCGCATAGAGCGAATGGTGACGGATGTGCAGGATCTCCCGCCTTGCGTAGCGCGACCGGACTTTCTTGCGCTCGGAGATGTTCTCGACCCGCGGCAGGATCGGATAACGCACGGAAGCGAAAGCCTCGGCGATCAGCGTCGAGCAGATCGCGCGGCTGGGATCGCCCGAACCGAGCGCCAGCATCCGGCGACGGTAGCGCGCCGGAATCGGCACAGGGACGAGGAAACGCGCGAGGTCGAGCACGTTCTTGATATCATATTCGAGGCCGATGCGCTGCTTGAGAAAGCCGATCACGCGGGCCTGGTCCTCTGGCTTGAGCGCCGTCGGGCGGCAGATGCGGATATGGCAATCGCGATATTTGGAGAGCGGTGAGGTGACGACGCCTTCCGTCATCTCCGCCTCGATCAGCACATGCGGCTCGCCATCAGGCTCGCGCTTGCCGAGGCAATCGCCGACATAGATCGCCGAATGCGACCAGGTCGATTGCGTGAGATACTTGATGACGGAGGAAACCCGGTTGTTGCCCTCGACAAGGATGACATCCGCCGGCTTCAGCACCACGCGCAGGATGTCGAAATCCGGTGTCGTGGCCGGCGAGTAACCCTTGAGGGGCTTTTCCAGAAACCGGGCGATAAAGCGACCGACGAGATTCATGTTCCGCGCTCCCCTTCCTCCTTTGATGGAAGCCTAGCGAGGGGAACGTTACAAAATCGGGCGCAATAGCGCGGTGCGCCGGCACGCACCATGCTGAATTGATTTTAACTTTACGGAATTCTGAATCGCGCGCGGACTTCAATCCACGCCGAGCGCAAGCTGTTCTTCCAACATCAGGCGCGCGCGGGCGCGCATCTTCTCGGTATCGCTCTTCAGCTGGCCGCAGGCGGCAAGAATGTCGCGACCGCGCGGCGTGCGGATCGGCGAAGCGTAACCTGCATCGAAAATCACTTCCGAGAACTGCTCGATCTGCGCCCAATCCGAGCATTCGTAAATGGTACCCGGCCAGGGATTGAACGGGATGAGGTTGATCTTCGCATGCACGCCGCGCAGCAGCTTCACCAGTGCACGCGCCTCGGCGAGGCTGTCGTTGACGCCCTTGAGCATCACATATTCAAAGGTAATGCGCCGTGCGTTGGAGGCGCCGGGATAATCCCGGCAGGCCCGCAGCAATTCGGCGATAGGGTATTTCTTGTTGATCGGCACCAGAATGTCGCGCAGCGGATCGTTGGTCGCGTGCAGCGAGATCGCCAGCGCCGCGCCGGTTTCCTCGCCAAGGCGATGGATGTCCGGCACAACGCCGGAGGTCGAGACCGTCACACGCCGTTTGGAGAGCTGCAATCCTTCCGGATCGGTCAGCACGCCGATGGCATCGCGGACATTCTCGTAATTGTAGAGCGGCTCGCCCATGCCCATGAAGACGATGTTCGAGACGAACCGGCCGCCGTCATCCGGCACGAAGGCACCCTCGGGTGGTGTGCGGCCTGGATAATCGCCGAGCCGGTCCCGCGCGACGACGACCTGCGCGACAATCTCCCAGGCTTCGAGATTGCGGACGAGCTTCTGCGTGCCGGTATGGCAGAACGAACAATTGAGCGTACAGCCGACCTGGCTGGAAACGCAGAGCGTTCCTCGGTCCCGCTCGGGGATATAGACGCATTCGACCTCGGCGCCCCGGTCGTGCGGGCCTTTCGAGGGCATCCGCAACACCCATTTGCGCGTGCCGTCGTTCGAGACCTGCTCGCGTACGATCTCGGGCCGAACAAGGGTTGCCACCGCCTCGAGCTTCGCGTGCAGGACGCGGGCGACGTTGGTCATCTCGGCGAACTCGCTCGCCCCGCGCACATAGATCCAGTGCCAGAGCTGCGCGACACGCATCCGGATTTCCTTGTCCGGCACGCCGATGGAGCGCAGAAAATCGGCGAGCACCGCGCGCGGCATTCCGACGAGGCTCGGCCTGACCACCGCCGGTTCGGGCACCGGGACCGGCTCCATCGCCGAAGGGGGCACGATCTCGCTCAAGCGGCGGCCCTCACGGGCATTCCTTCGCCACGGCTTCGAGCGCCTTGGTCAACCCGTTCATCGAATAGCGGTCGGAAGTATCGTTACCACGCGCCGAAGTGATCTTGATCGTGACTGTCGCGGCTTTCTTCATCGTGTCGAGCACTTGCCCTTCCTGAGCCGGATTCTTGAGAAATGCGCTCTCGCCCGAGCCGATCACGGTGAAATTCGTCGAGCCAATCTGGAGCTGGCCCTCCTGTCCGGCCTTCGGAGAAAAGCCGAGCTTGAACGCAATCTCGTTACGGGCGCCATCCGCCATGCGGCTCGAAATGAACAGGTAACCCGGATCGCGGTTGAGCTTGGCCGGCAAACGCTGGTTCGGCTGGGCGAGCGCGTAGCATACCTTGGCCTTGTCCTTGCCGGTCGTCAGCGCTTTCCAGTCACCGAAGGTGCCGATCAGGAAAGTCTGCGCGCCTCCGGTCGCCTTCGTGTCGGCCTTCGCCGGTTCCTTCTTGGCAGCAGCCTGCTTCTTCTTGGCTTGCTGGGCCTCGGCCGGCAGCACCCCGAGCGAGACCGTCGCGAACAAGGCGGAAAGAAGGGCCGGAACCAAAATCCGGTGCGAGGGCATGACAAACCGGTTCAACGTGAAGCATCCCTTGTCTTGTCGTTCAGCGATTCGGGCCGGGCCGATGCCAATCTTTTTGGTCGCCTGCCGGAAGCGAGCATGAAATCCAGGAAGCATCAAGGAAATCCGAGCCGCATCAAGGCAATTTTCTGTCGCATTGCAAGGCTCATATGGCCTCAATGAGGCAATTCGGACCCGCGCGCTCCTCTTTGCCATCAGAACCGGAGGGTGATCAAGCGCCTTGGATCAAATCGCCAACCCGCTGCGGGCCGCCGGTGGAGGCTCGCGCCGAACAGCGATCCCGGCTAGCATGCAATCGCACCTGCTTCGCGCGCGCCGCGACAGACGCGAGAGGATACGTCGACTTGCCGCCTGCGGATCACTGGGCCAACCTGATGCGTGCCGTCGCCGAGGAACAGGATCGGACGGCGTTCACTACGATTTTCGATCATTTTACACCAAGGCTGGAGACCTTTCTCCGGCGGATGGGGCTCGACGCCGACGCGGCGGAGGAAGTGTCACAGGACGTGATGGTGACGCTCTGGCGCAAAGCAGCCCTGTTCGACCCCGAAAAATCGACGCTCTCGACCTGGCTCTACCGCATCGCCCGCAACCGGCGGATCGATCTCGTTCGCCGTAATCGCAGCATAGCGGTCGATCCGCATTCAACGCTCCTCACAACAGGAATCGATGATGCCGGCGCCGATCTTATCCTTGAAGAGTCGCAGCGCGACGACATCGTCCGCACGCTGATCGCGAGCTTGCCGGAGGAGCAGCGCGGTCTCGTGGTGCTCGCATTCTATTCCGGCCTCAGCCACAGCGATATCGCCGCGCGCGAGAGCCTGCCGCTCGGCACGGTGAAATCGCGTCTGCGTCTCGCCTTCCAGCGCCTGAAGCGCGGGCTTGAGGCAAACGGCATCGAATCGCTGCGTTAGGAGTTATTCGACATTGTCGAGGCTTCGGCGGGCCTTCTCGCGATGTTCCGGCAGGATCGCACCTCGCACCGAAGCGATCGCCGCGGCGAGCACGGCCGCATCATCCGTGAACCCGAGGATTGGGACGATATCCGGCACAGCATCGAAGGGCATCACGAAATAGGCGAGCGCAGCGAGCAGTGTCAGCCGCACCCGCAGGCTTGTGGAGGGGTCACGCACGCAATGATAGGCCGCGAGCACATCTTCGGCGAAAGGTAGTTGCCGTGCGAGTTTGCGCACCAGCGCCAGCACCTCGGCGAGTAGACTCTCCTCGTCGCGCAAGGCGCGCCGGGCCGCCTCCATCTCGGACTTGGAGAACGGCTTGCGCCATTCTTCAGCTCCAGAACGTGTCGCCATTCGACCAATTTCCTCCGGCGGTTGAGTGTCGTTATTCTGACAGTGATTATGGCGGCTTCATGAAAGATAGTCAGCCGGGATGGGCACCCGCCGGACAGGCGGAAGGACGAAAGGAAAACGCCATGAAACTTGACGCAAGCATCGCCGCGATCGTGACCGGCGGCGCCTCCGGCCTCGGCGAGGCCACCGCGCGCCACCTCGCAAGCTTCGGCGTCAAGGTCGGCATCTGCGATCTCAATGCCGAGCGGGGCGAAAAGGTCGCGGCCGAGATCGGCGGCGCCTATGCCCAATGCGACGTGACCAGCGACGATTCCGTCGCGGCAGCGCTCGCGAACCTGCGCGCGAAGCATGGCGTCGAGCGCATCCTCGTCAATTGTGCCGGCATCGTCTCCGGCAAGCGCACCGTGACGAAGAACCGCGACACCGGCGAACTGATGGCCCACGACATGGGCTCCTTCAGCAAAACGATCGCCATCAATCTGATCGGCTCCTACCGGATGATCGCGCAGTGCTCGGTCGCGATGGCCGGGCTCGAGCCGCTTGATGCGGACGGCGCGCGCGGCGTCATCGTCAACACCTCGTCCGTCGCGGGTGAGGACGGGCAGATGGGCCAGGCAGCCTATGCTGCCTCGAAGGGCGGCATCCTTGGCCTTACCCTGCCGGTCGCGCGCGATCTCACCGGCTTCGGCATCCGCTGCTGCTCGATCCAGCCGGGCATCTTCCACACACCGATGTTCGACCAGATCGATGAGAAGTTCCGCATCTCGCTCGCCGCGCAGGTGCCCTTCCCCTCCCGGCTTGGCAATCCGAAGGAATACGCGGCGCTGGTAGAGAGCATCTGCCGAAACGATTACCTCAATGGCGCGGCGATCCGTCTCGATGGCGCGATCCGTCTCCAGCCGAAGTAGGGTCGACGGCCGGCAGTCCTTCTCTCTGGCGAGACCGCAAAACCTGTTGGGAGAAAAAACTGCCTGGCGAAGCGTCGGGTGGG
>DAORNC010000018.1:11792-13671 GCA_035440785.1 Rhabdaerophilum sp.
GCCGCCTCAACGATATATGGTCCGCCGCCGAACAGTTCCCGCGCCGAGAACAGGGCGAAGGAATCCGCCGTGAACCGGCAGTTCGGGAACGGCGCGTTCGACGAGAGATAGTCTGCGACATCGAGCACTGAAGTTGAGCGCATCCGCGCAAGCGTGACATGCGGCACGAACTTGCGGGCTTCCGGTCTGAGCCCCAGCCGCCGCAGCCGCCGCTCGCTCTCGGCCTGCAATTCGATCAGATCCCGGTTCGGCTCGATACTGGCGTAGACGGTGTGCGGCTTGTCACCCCCAAAAACACCAAGCCCCACCACCGAGATCGGGATGGGGCCATGATCGATATCCGCAAGTTCGTCTTCCACATCGCGAGCCATTCGCCGGTCGATGTCGCCGATGAACCGCAGCGTGAGGTGGTAATCTGAAGGGTCCACCCATCGCGCGCCCGGCAAGCCCCATCTGAGGGCTGCGAGCGTTGACGCCACCGCTTCCGGCAGCTCGAGACCGACGAAGAGACGCGGCATGGCCAACCCCCCTGCGAATCACCCACGGGTTCACGTTATCATCGTTTCGGAAAAGTCGATGACAGCCCTCGATCAAAAAAATGCGGCGCCCTGGGCCGGATCGCGGATCAGTTCGCCGCTTTCTCGCGCACCAGCTTTTCGACCATCGGCAGGATGCCGGTGACGATTGCCCTGACCCCTTTCGGGTTGGGGTGCATCCCGTCGGTGAGATTGAGATCCGCCCTGCCCTGCACGCCTTCGAGGAAGAACGGATAGAGCGGCACGCCATGCTTCTCGGCGAGCCTCGGATAAATCGCATCGAAGGCCGCGATGAACTCCGGCCCGTTGTTCCGCGGGGCCAGCATGCCGGCGAGCAGCACCCCGATTCTTCGCTCCTTGAGATGGGCGAGGATATCGTCGAGCGCCTGCTCGGTGATAACCGGATCGATGCCGCGCAGGGCGTCGTTCGCGCCGAGTTCGACGATGACGAGATCGGCATCCTCCGGCACGCTCCAGTCGAGTCTTTCGCGACCGCCGCTGGCGGTATCGCCCGAGACGCCGGCATTTTCGACGATCACGTCAAGCCCTTTCGCTTTCAGCGCAGCTTCGAGCACCACCGGAAAAGCATCGTTTGCGCCGAGCTGATAGCCCGCGCTCAGGCTGTCACCAAGGGCAACCACCTTCACTTGCCGTGCTTCGGCCGCGAGAACGCCAAGACCGAAAAATGCGGCGAGCAAGCCGAGGTAACGGCTTCGCAACACCCTCGCAAGAAACCGGAAGGCCATGATCATGCCAAATCCATCCTGACAAATTCGAAGGACTGCCCCATTTAGGGAGGCAGCGACACCGGTTGAAAGACAAAAATGTTGATTTCAAGTCCCCAGGGCAAGGCCCCCGCGATTCCTGCCATCGAGATGACCGACGTCGAGTTATCCCTCGGCGAGGGCGCCTCGCGCGTGCATATCCTGCGCGGCGTTTCGCTGAAGGTAGGCCGGGGCGAGGCGATCGGGCTGGTCGGCCCGTCGGGTTCCGGCAAGTCGACCCTGCTGATGACCGCCGCTGGTCTCGAACGGCCGGATTCGGGGGGCGTCCGTATCGCCGGCGAAGACATAACCCGCCTGTCCGAAGACCGGCTCGCGGAATTCCGCGGTCGCAGGATCGGCATCGTCTTCCAGGCCTTCCACCTCATCCCGACCATGACCGCGCTGGAAAATGTCGCCGTACCGCTCGAACTCGCGGGCGAGGCGGACGCCTTTGCGCGCGCCGCAGCCGAACTCAATGCCGTCGGCCTCGGCGAGCGGCTCGACCATTATCCTGGCCAACTCTCCGGCGGCGAGCAACAGCGCGTCGCCATCGCCCGTGCGCTCGCGCCGCACCCAGCG
>DAORNC010000018.1:13718-14734 GCA_035440785.1 Rhabdaerophilum sp.
CGAGGAAATCATCCGGCTGCTTTTCTCGCTCCGGCACGATCGCGGCACGACGCTGCTCCTCGTGACGCACGACCTCGATCTCGCCGAGCGTTGTGACCGCATCGTCCGGCTGAAGAACGGACATATCGTCGAGGAGCGCGCCGCTCGCGCGGTTGCCTGATATGGGCAGCGGGCGTTTCTTGGGTCAATTGCGTCTCGTCCTGCGTCTCGTTGCGCGGGAAATTCCGCATTCCATCGGCCAGTTTGTGATTCTGATCGCATGCATCGCCATCGGCGTCGGGTCGATCGTCGCGGTCATCTCGCTTTCTCGCGCGCTCAACGAAGGGCTCGGGCGCGAGGGTCGCGTCATTCTCGGCGCCGATATCGCCTATACGCTCGTCCAACGCGAGGCGAGTGCGGCGGAACTCGAAGCCCTGCGCCGCGAGGGCCGGGTTGCCCAGCTTGCGCGCTCGCGCGGCATGGCCCGCGCCGAGAACCCGGACGGGACGTTTAAGGATAGCGCGCTTGTCGAGATCAAGGCCGTCGACGAGGCTTATCCGCTGGCCGGCACACTTGCGCTCGCCGGCGCCTCCGGCCCGGAATCGCGGCCGCCGGCAGCGCTGCTCGCCGATGGACCGGACGGGCTGCCGGGGCTTCTTGCCGATCCTGTGCTCACGGGACGTCTCGGATTAATGGTCGGCGATCAGCTCAGGATCGGCGATCAGGCCTTCCGCATCACCGCCCTGATCGAGAACGAGCCGGACAAGCTCTCCGGCGGGCTCGGATTCGGGCCCCGCGTCACGATGTCGCGCGCTGCGCTGGCGCGGACCGGCCTCGTCCAGCCCGGATCCCTGACTCGCTTCGTCTACCGCCTCGACCTTGGCACGAACGCGAACGACGCGGCGATCCGCGCGAGCATGGCGGCCATCGCTAGAGCCACCCCCGACGCCGGTTGGCAGAGCGCCTCACGCCTGCGAGCCTCGCCGCAACTAACCCGGCAGGTCGATCGCTTCACCCAGTTCCTGACCCTAGTCGGG
>DAORNC010000018.1:14744-25756 GCA_035440785.1 Rhabdaerophilum sp.
CAGAAAAATCAGGTTGGCGGTGCCGAGACTGGCGTCGCCAATGCCGCGCGCGCCTTCGCCGACAAGCAGATCATGCGGATCGCGACGCTCAAAAGCCTCGGCGCGACGCGCAACTTTGTGTTCTGGTCCGCGCTGGCGCAGGTCATGGCCTTCGCGCTGATCGGTACGTTGATCGGCCTCGTGTTCGGCGCAGCACTCCCTTACGCGGCGATCCTCGCCTTCGGCCACCTTCTGCCCTATCCGCTGGTGCCCGGCGTCTATGCGAGCGAACTCACGCTTGGGTTCGCCTACGGTCTTGTCGCCGCATTGACCTTCTCGATCCTCCCGCTAGCGCGCGGCAAGGCGGTGGCGGCCTCGACGCTGTTCCGCGACGCTTTCGGCGGCGAGGCCTTCCGGCCTTACGGATCTCCTGCTGCTCGCGCTGACGCTCGCGGCTTTCGCAAGCCTCGCGGTGCTCTTCGCCTCCGACCGCTGGATCGCGACGCTCTATCTCGGCTCGGCCGTCGTGGTAATCATCGCGCTTCGGCTTGTCGCGATGGTCGTGATGGCGATCGCCCGGATCCTGCCGCGCTTCTCCTCGCCGATCCTGCGTCTTGCCACCGCCAACCTGCACCGGCGCGGCAGCCTGACGCCCTCGGTCATGCTCTCCCTCGGCCTCGGGCTGACCCTGCTTGTCACGCTGACTCTGATCGACATCAACCTCGGCCGGCAGTTCCGCTCGGCGCTGCCAGGCGTTGCGCCGACCTTCTTCTTCGTCGATATCCCCTCGCGCGAGATCGGTCGCTTCGAAGCCTTCTTGAAGGAGGCCGCACCGGGCGCGAAGGTTGAGGACGTACCGCAACTGCGCGGAAGAATCGTCGAGGTGAACGGCACGCCGGCCGCCAGGGCTTCGGCCAGCGAGCGCGTCGCCTGGGTGCTGGAGGGCGACCGCGGCATCACCTATTCCGCGCGCCTGCCGGAAGGATCGTCCATCGCTCGTGGAGAATGGTGGTCGGAAAATTATCGCGGCGCGCCGCTCGTTTCCTTTGCGCGCGATGTCGCCGAGGGGCTGGGTCTCAATGTCGGCGACAAGATCGTTGTCAACGTGCTCGGTCGCCGCATTACCGCGACCATCGCCAATCTGCGAGAGGTGCGCTGGCAGCGGCTGGGTATCAATTTCGTCATGGTCTTCTCGCCCAGTGCCTTCGCCGGTGCGCCGCACACCTTCCTCGCGACCGTCGCCCTGCCCCCCGGCACGACGCGCGAAAGTGAAATCGCGCTCGCCCGCAAGGTGGCCGTCGCCTTTCCGGCAATCTCCTCCGTCCGGGTGCGGGACGCGCTCGATGCGGTGGAGGGGATCGTCTCCCAGCTCGCGCTGGCGATTCGCGCATCGAGCGCCATCGCCCTCGTTTCGAGCATTCTGGTGCTCGCTGGCGCCCTCGCCGCAACCGCGCGGACGCGCCAGCACGAGAGCGTGATCCTCAAGACGCTGGGCGCGACGCGCCGGACGCTGCTCAAGGCGCTGGTGCTCGAATACGCAGCCCTCGGGGGCATCGCCGTGGTCTTCGGATTGATTTGTGGAGCAATCGGCGCCCGCTTCGTGGTCGGCCAGATCATGAATCTGGATTTCTTCGTGCCTTGGCTCACAGTTGTCTCGATAGCCTTTTCTGCGTTTGCAGCGACGATTATTTTGGGACTAACAGGAACATGGCATCTCTTGGGGCAAAAACCTGCACCTTACTTGCGACATGCCTGAATGGAGATGCCCGTTAATCGCGCCTCTTTTCTAAAAAACTTCTTGAAAATCGAACTCGAAAAACACGAAAAAACATCGCTCTACCGCGAATTAAACTTGCCCCCTTGAGAATTCTGCGAAGTCGCGCCATATTGTGGCCTGCATCGCAGGTTGCAATGCACATGTTTTCCGGCTGTTGGATTCCCCGGCAGCCATTTTTTGAAGAGGGTTCGATGGCCGAATACGATCGCAACGCTTATGCCCCATATGCCACGGGCATGGGACGTACGATGAGCGCTGCCCAGTATGATCAGGGCCTGCGCTCTTATATGCTTGGCATCTACAATCACATGACCGTCGCGCTCGCCATTTCCGGCCTGGTAGCGATCGGCATGTTCATGCTCGGCACCACGACCAATCCGGCAGAAGCCGTTGGCCGTGTCGCCGGCCAGTTGATCACGCCTTTCGGGCGCACGATCTGGTTCTCGCCGCTCAAGTGGCTGTTTGTTCTCGCGCCGCTCGCCTTCACGCTTGTCCTCTCCTTCCGCTGGGAAAAGATGAGCATGGGCGCGCTGCTCGGCACCTTCTACGCCTTCGCGGCGGCGATGGGGGTCTCGCTCTCGACGATCTTCGTCGTCTACAAGCTGGGCTCGATCGCGCAGGTGTTCTTCATCACCGCCGCCTCGTTCGGCGCGCTCTCGCTCTTCGGCTACACGACGAAGAAGGATCTCTCGGCGATGGGCAAGTTCATGATGATGGGCCTGTTCGGCCTGATCATCGCGAGCATCGTCAACATCTTCCTCAAAGCGCCGATGCTGCAGTTCGCCATCAATCTGATCGGCGTGCTGGTATTCGCGGGCCTGACCGCCTGGGATACCCAGCGTCTGAAGGAAGAGTATGACGTCGTCGCCGGTGATGAAACGCTTCAGGCCAAGTGGTCGCTCATGGGGGCGCTGACGCTGTATCTGAACTTCATCAACATGTTCCAGATGCTGCTGAGTCTGATGGGTAACCGCAACGAGTAAGCGGCGTCATGCCGTTCCAGAAACAGAAAGCCCCGGGAAACCGGGGCTTTTTTGTTGAGGAGCCGGGATTCAGTCGGCAATAGCCCTGACCGGCTTTTCCAGAACGCCCAGCACGCGCTCGAGATCGTGTCCCCGCTTGAGCACGCGGCCGTCCTGCCCGGTCACGGCATAAGCGCCTTGTTTTTCCGCCCGTTTGGGATCCTTCTCGATGCGGTAGAGGGGCGATTCCCCCGTGCGGCGCAAAATGGCGAAAACAGCCTTCTCGCGCGTGAAGAGGATGGCGTAGTCGCGCCATTCCCCGGTCGCCACCTGCCGACCGTACACGCGAAGAATCACGGACAGTTCCCGCCGGTCGAACCGGACGGTTTCGGGAATGCGTGCCGGCGCGAACGGCAGAACCTGGGCCGACGATGTCGCATCAGGCTCGGATATGCTCATGCAACCTCCCCATCCGGTGTCGGGGAAAAGCCTGCCGCCGGCAAGGGTCGACCTGCCCACGGACCGCCTCGTCCGCCGATCAGCATCGCGCCGGAATGGTTAGCGAATTCACAATTCTGCCGGATTTCGACCATTCTGACGCCCGATCACACCGTCAATCTGTATTCAATGCCAAGGTGAAAGCCTTGGAGCGGGATCATTTGCCCCCCAGCCCCTCCCGCTCTTGGGCCGCGGTCTTCAACGACCCGCCGGTATCGGCATGGCGGCTCGGTGCCCCCGCACGAGCCGCCTTTCTTTTGCTCGGACCGCTCCGGAAGCTAGCGCGCCTGCGCATGATACTGCGGGTTTGGCATCATGCCGGTCGCCGAGGCCATGCGGTTCGACATCGCGTAGAATGAGGCGGTCGCGGCGATGTCCCAGATATCGGCATCGCTGAAGCCGGCGCTGCGCAGCGCATCCCGATCCCCGTCGCCGATCTCCGCCGAAGCGCGGCACATCTTCAAGGCGAAATCAAGCATGGCGCGCTGCTTCGCGGTGATCTCCGCAAGCCGGTAGTTAAAGGCCAGCGCCTCGCCGAGTTCCGGCTTGCCGGAAAGCGCACGCACTGCCGCGCCATGTGCCACGAGGCAATACCAGCAGCGGTTCTCGGCCGAGACCGCCACCGCGATCATCTCCCGCTCCAGCTTGCTCAACCCGGACGGGGCCAGCATCAGCTCATTGTAGAAACCTGCGAAGGCTTCGAGCTTCGGCATCGAATGGGCATAGGCCAGAAGTACATTCGGCACGAAACCCAGTTTCTCGTCGCATTTGTCGAAGTAGGCGGCCATTCCCGGCGAAAGTGGCGCCGAATCCAGCGAAAGTCGGGTCACATCGGACGGATTCGCACGCTTTTTTGTTCCAGATTCACGTTTTTCTTTCGCAACCATGCTTGCCTCCGAAATGTGCAAGGCGCATTAGACTAAGGGCGTAAGCCGCATATCGCGCCCGCGATGAGCGAAGAATGGCCGCCCCGAGGAAGGGCGGCAAGCCAAAACCGGGCCCCGGCGCGCAATAATAAGGTGGAGCCAACCCATGCCGAAAACGAAAAACCCGTCCTCCTCCAAACAGGCGGGAACGGTGCCGCACGCCGCGACGCTGGCGTCGATCCTGTTCAACCGTGTCGCCGCGGAGGATCTGGCGGGGGTCAGCGAGGCGATGCGTCTCAGGCTGGCGGAAGAAAGCGCAGCCCATATCGCCCAGCGCAAGCCGGGCAAGGCGCATATCCGCATCGCGCGCTTTGAGGGTGGGACGCTGGTTGAGGTCCTCAACGACGACATGCCGTTCCTCCTCGATTCGACTCTCGCCGAGCTGGGCGAGCGCGGTTATCCCGTCACGCTGGTCGCCCACCCGATCCTCGCCGTCGAGCGTGACGGCAAGGGCGGTCTCGCCCGGCTGATCGGCGTTTCGGCGGGCCGCGAACTCGCGCCCGTCCAGCGCGAGAGCCTGCTTCACCTCCACATCGGCCGTCATCTCGGTCCCGAGGATCGCGCCGCCCTGCACAAGGATCTCGAGGCGATCTACGCCGATATCCGCGCCGCCGTGACCGATTGGCTGCCGATGCGTACCCGCCTCGCCGAGATCGCGACCCGCTACCGCGCCGCGCCGCCACTGCTGCCGGCGGACGAGATCGCCGAAGCGGTGCAGTTTCTTGATTGGTTGCTTGCCGACAACTTCACCTTCCTCGGCATGCGCGAATACCGCTTCGCCGACGCCGAGATGAAGATGGACCCAACACCGTCCGACGGGCTCGGCATCCTGCGGGACCCGGAGGTCAAAGTCCTTCGCCGCGGCCGCGAGCTCGTGGTGATGACGCCCGAGATCCGCGCCTTCCTCAAGGAGCCGACGCCGCTCTTTGTGGCGAAAGCCAATGTGAAGTCGCGCATCCACCGCCGGGTCTATCTCGATTACGTCGGCGTCAAGCTGCTCGATGCGCGCGGCGAACTCGAGGGCGAATTGCGCGTCGTCGGCCTTTTCACCTCCACAGCCTATACCGGCTCCACGCGTGCCGTCCCCTATCTGCGCCACAAGATCGCGCGCGTGTTCGAGCGCGCCGGCTTCGATCCTGCCAGCCATTCGGGCAAGGCGCTGATGAACGTGCTGGAGAACTATCCGCGCGACGAACTGTTCCAGGTCGATCTCGACACCCTGTTCCGTTTCGCGATGGACGTGCTCGCGCTGTCGGAACGCCCGCGCCTCCGCGCGCTCGCGCGCACCGATCGTTTCGACCGCTTCGTCTCGGTTCTGGTCTACGTTCCGAAAGATCGCTACGACACATCCGTCCGCCTCAGGATCGGCGAATACCTCGCACGCATCTACGAGGGGCGGATCTCGGCAGCTTACCCCGCCTATCCGGAAGGGCCGCTCTCCCGCACGCACTATATCATCGGCCGGTTCGAGGGGAAGACGCCGGAAATCGACCGCAAGACGCTGGAAGCCGGCATCGCCGCGATCGTCCGGACCTGGGCGGACGACTTCGTCGAGGCGATCGAGACCGAAGCGCCCGCGGAAAAGGCCGGGGAATGGAGCCGGGTCTGGTCCGGCGCGTTCTCGGCGGCCTATCGCGAAGCCTTTTCGGCACGCGAGGCGTTGGGCGACATCGCGCTTCTTGAAAATCTCACTCCCGCAAACCCCTACGCCTTCAATTTCTACCGCAAGGCCGGCGACGACACGAACCGTGTCAGCCTCAAGGTCTTCGCGCATGGCGCGGCGATCCCGCTGTCCCGCCGCGTTCCGGTACTCGAGAACCTCGCCTTCACCGTCATCAACGAACGCACCTACCGTATCGAGCCGGAAGGCGGATCGGAGTCCTCCTGGTTGCACGACATGACGCTTGAACGCGCCAAGGGCGGCGCGATCGACATTGGCGCGCTCGAAAAGGCGCTTGAGGCGACACTCGACGGCGTCTTTTCCAGCCGGCTGGAATCGGATCGTTTCAACATTCTCGTCACCGAGACTGGCCTTTCCCCGCGCGAGGCAGACATCCTGCGTTCCTACGCGCGCTACCTGCGGCAGATCGGCGTGCCTTTCGCGCAGATCTACATCGCGGATGCTCTCGCCCGCTACCCGGAAGCAACCCGCAAGCTCGTCGCGCTGTTCGCGACGCGATTCGACCCCGACCTAAAAGGCGGCATGGCCGATCGCGGCAAGAAGGCGCAGGAGATCGAGGCGGGACTCCTCGCCGAGATCGACAAGATCACCAGCCTCGACGACGATCGTATCTTCCGGCGAATGCTCAATCTCGTGCTTTCGACACTGCGCACGAATGCCTATCAGCCGATGCGTCCGACCATCGCGTTCAAGTTCGCCTGCCATCGCATCGAGAACCTGCCGCTGCCGAAACCCCTCTTCGAGATCTTCGTGGCCTCACCGCAGGTCGAGGGTCTACACCTGAGGTTCGGCAAGGTCGCGCGCGGCGGCCTCCGATGGTCCGACCGGCCGATGGATTTCCGCACCGAGATCCTTGGCCTCGTCAAGGCGCAACAGGTCAAGAACGCCGTCATTGTGCCTGTGGGCGCCAAGGGCGGCTTCGTGCCGAAGAACCTGCCTCCGGCCTCGGACCGCGACGCTTGGTTCGCGGAGGGCACCAGCGCCTACAAGACCTTTGTTTCGGCGCTGCTCGACGTAACCGATACGATCAAGGGCGACAAGATCGTTCCGCCTGCCCGGACCATCCGCTACGATGAGGACGATCCTTACCTTGTCGTCGCGGCGGACAAGGGCACGGCGACCTTTTCCGATACCGCGAACGGCATTTCGGAAGCACGCGGCCATTGGCTGGACGACGCCTTCGCCTCCGGCGGCTCGGCCGGCTATGACCACAAGAAGATGGGCATCACCGCCCGCGGCGCCTGGGAGGCGGTCAAGCGCCATTTCCGTGAGATGGACATCGATATCCAGACGATGCCGTTCTCGGTCGTCGGCGTCGGTGACATGTCCGGCGACGTGTTCGGCAACGGAATGTTGCTCTCGAAGGCGATCAAACTTGTCGCGGCCTTCGACCATCGCGACATCTTCATCGATCCCGACCCCGATACCGCGAAGAGCTTCGCCGAGCGCCAGCGCCTGTTCGACAAGCCGCGGTCGAGCTGGCAGGACTACGATGCCAAGCTCATCTCCAAGGGCGGTGGTGTCTTCTCCCGCTCGCTGAAGAAAATTCCGCTCTCGCCGCAGATGAAGGCGCTTCTCGACCTCGACGGCGCGGACGCGACGCCGCAGCAGGTGATGACCGCAATCCTGAAATCACGTGCCGACCTCCTCTGGTTCGGCGGCATCGGCACCTATGTCCGTGCCTCCGCCGAGACCGATGCCGAAGCGGGCGACCGTGCCAACGACGCGATCCGCATCACCGGCGGCGATCTCCGGGTCAAGGTTGTCGGCGAGGGTGCCAACCTCGGCATGACGCAGTCAGCGCGTATTGAAGCCGGAAAGCACGGCGTTCGCCTCAACACCGACGCGATCGACAATTCCGCCGGCGTCAACTCATCGGACGTCGAGGTCAACCTCAAGATCGCGCTTGCGATTCCGGAAACAGATGGCCGCCTGACACGCGCAAAGCGCAACACGTTGCTCGCCTCGATGACCGATGAGGTTGCCGATCTCGTCCTGCGCAACAACTATCTCCAGTCGCTCGCGCTCTCGCTCTCGGAGCGCGAGGGTTCCGGCGCCAACCCGGAGATGATGGAACTCATGGCGTTCCTCGAAGCGGAGGGAAGACTCGACCGCAAGGTCGAGGTCCTGCCGCCGGACTCCGATATCGTCGAGCGCGGCATTCGCAATGCCAGCCTCACCCGGCCGGAACTCGCCGTGCTGCTCGCCTATGCCAAGCTCTCGCTCTACGATCACCTCCTCGCCTCCGATGTGCCTGATGATGCCTATCTCGTCGAGGAGCTGCGCCGCTATTTCCCGCTCGCGGTGCAGAAGACCTACCCGGATGCCGTCGAGAACCACCGCCTGCGGCGCGAGATCGTCGCGACGCAGCTTTCCAATGCGGTCGTCAATCGCGGCGGCCCCGGCATCGCGGTGCGGCTCGCCGGGCGCACCGGGCGCTCCGTCCCGGATGTTGCTCGCGCCTATGCACTGGCCCGCGACGTCTTCGGTATTCTCGACATCAACCGCGCCATCGACGCACTGGATGCGAAGATCGGTGGGGGGACTCAGCTTGCGCTGTATGCGGCCGCGAAATCCCATGCTGACGAACGGATGCTGTGGTTCCTGCGGAACATCGATTTTGCGCCGGGACTGGCAATGCTCGTCAAGCGCTTCCGCGATGGCGTTACGGCGCTCGAAGCCGCGCAGGGCAAGCTGCTCTCGGCGGAAGCGAAGAACCAACGCAAGAACGCGCTTGCCCATCTCGAAGGCGAGAAGGTCCCGGCCGATCTCGCTACGCGCATCGTCGATATTCCGGTTGTCGCCAGCGCACTCGATGCGACGCTGATCGCCGAGCGGACCGGCGTCAATGTCGTCGCGGCGGCCCAGACAATCTTCGCTCTCAACGATCAGTTCGATCTCGCCGACATCCGTGCGGCGGGCGCCTCGATCCAGGTTGCGGATCCCTACGAGCGCCTGGCGCTCGATCGCGCCTTTGCCGCCGCCGACGAGGCCGTGCGCAAGATCGCGGCAGACGTGATCACCCGTCACGGCACAGGCGTCGATGGCGTTTCGAGCTGGATGAAGGCCAAGGGCGAAACGCTGGCGCGCACGAAGGCGGCGATCGTCTCGCTCGCCGCCGGTCAGCTCAACCAAGCCAAGCTGACCGTGCTCGGTGGCCTCTTGGGCGATCTCGCCCGGGATTGATGACACTCTACCGCTCGCCGGGGTTCTGCCCCGGCTGGCGGTTGCATCAGTGGCGGAAGTGCCGGAATCCGGTGAAGACCATCGCGATTCCGGCAGCGTTCGCGGCGTCGATCACTTCCTGATCCCGCATCGAACCGCCCGGCTGGATAACGGCCGTCGCACCGGCGGCAACCAATGCCTCCAAACCGTCGGCGAAGGGGAAGAAGGCATCCGATGCCGCGACGGAGCCGAAGGTCAGCGGCTTCTCGGCGCCTGCGGCCCTCGCGGCTTCGCCGGCCTTCCATGCCGCGATACGCGCGGAATCCACCCGGCTCATCTGACCCGCGCCGATGCCGACTGTCGCCCCGCCCTTCACGTAGACGATGGCGTTCGATTTCACGTGCTTCACCACGCGATAGGCAAAGCGCATGTCCGAAAGCTCTGCTTCGGTCGGCGCACGCTTGGTGACCACCTTGAGTTCCATGTCGTCGACCACGGCGTTGTCGCGCGTCTGCACGAGGCGGCCGCCGGCGATGGAGCGCAGCACGATATCCTTCGCGCGCGGATCGGGCAGGGCGCCGGTCAGGAGCAGCCGCAGGTTCTTCTTCGCCCTGACGATGGCGATGGCTTCTTCCGTGGCGTCCGGTGCGATGATCACCTCGGTGAAGATCTCGGTGATCGCCTTGGCGGCTTCCGCATCGAGCGTCGTGTTCGCGGCGACGATGCCTCCGAAGGCCGAGACCGGATCGCAGGCCAGCGCGCGGTGATAGGCCTCTACGAGGTTCGCTCCTTCCGCGACGCCGCAGGGATTGGCATGCTTGATGATGGCGATGGCATCGGTGTGCTTCGGGTCGAACTCGGCGACGCACTCGAAGGCGGCGTCGGCATCGTTGAGGTTGTTGTAGGAAAGCGCCTTGCCCTGCACTTGCCGGGCGGTGGCGACACCGGGTCGCGCCTGATGCGGCTTGAGCACCAGCCAGGCCTGTTGATGCGGGTTCTCACCATAACGCAGCTCGGTCTTCCCGGCGCCTTCCGTCTCGCCCGCAAGCCGCGGGCCATCTTTCGTCACCCCGGCGAACCACTCCGAGATCGCACGATCGTAAGCTGCGGTATGGCCGAAAGCCTTGGCGGCGAGTGCCCGGCGAAAGGCACGGGTGGTTTCGCCGTTGTTGGCGTCGAGCTCAGAGAGCAGCGCGCCGTAATCGCGCGGATCGACGACGACACAGACGCCATCATGGTTTTTGGCCGAGGAGCGCAGCATCGCCGGGCCGCCGATATCGATGTTCTCGACGATCTCGTCGTAGGAGGCGCCGCGCGCCAGGGTCTCGCGGAACGGATAGAGATTGCCGACGAGAAGGTCGATCGGAGCAATATCATGGGCGAGCAGCGCAGCCTCGTGCTCCGGGTTGCCGCGCATCGCCAGCAGGCCGCCGTGCACCTTGGGATGCAAGGTCTTCACGCGACCATCCATCATCTCCGGAAAACCGGTGACTTCGGAAATATCCTTGACCGGCACGCCCGCCTTCTCCAGCGCGGCGCGGGAGCCGCCGGTGGAAATCAGCTCGACGCCACGCGCGCGAAGCGCCTTCGCAAGGTCCACAAGCCCAGTCTTGTCGAAAACCGACAGCAGCGCGCGTTGGATCGGACGGGTATTGGCGGGCATGAAGACGCTCCGGGCGAGGTTTCGGATTTCGCTGCGCCGATACCACAGCGGTTCCGGTCACACCATGCCGCAATGCAACAAAATCGTGACGCTCGCACAGTTTTCGCCGGCTAGCCGCGATACGGAACAAGGCGCCAGGCGATTTCGGCAGTTCCCGCGATCACGACCTCGACGACGATGACCTCGGTCTCGGGCGACGCGAAATCCTGCTCGTAGCAGCGGCTCGTCTCGATCTGCAACGGCACGCCGGGTGCCTCGAACAGCCACATGTCCCGGCCGGGAACCTGATGTTGAAGCCGCAGGACGATCGCATCGCGCCGGGAAAGCGGCAACGGCATCACCCGCGGATGAAGATGGAAGG
>DAORNC010000018.1:25788-33264 GCA_035440785.1 Rhabdaerophilum sp.
CCTCGAAACGGTCTAGCCCGGCAAGGCCGCCGCCGTTGGCAAGCAGGGTCAACCGCCGTTGGACGCGGATGCCCTTCGAGGCGAGAAAACCGTCGTGTCCAAGCACGAGCGTAGTGCCTCGGGGATCGGATTCATGGCGCGCCGCGACGGCGGGCCCATGGGAGGCCGGTTCCCGAACATCCCCGAACAAGAGGTTGCGCGATCGCGCAAGATAGACGAGCGGTTCGTCGTCGACGAGCAGCGTCGAATGCGCGACAGCCTGCCGATAGCTCGACACCATCTCCCCTTCCGCGGCATGCGGAACGCCGCAATTGACGATAAGGCGGTCGGATTTTGTCGAAAACTCGAACGCCAGCGCCCCCGCCCCGGCCTCGCTCCCGAACCCCGGCCTGGGTAGGATGCCGCTATCGGCGATCACGATGCCGTGCTCGTCTTCGATCCGTTCGAGCCCGGCATCCGGAGCCCGCTGGATCCGCACGCTCTGGCCCATGCCGAATTGCAGGACCTGCGCGACGAGATCGCGCGTCACGAACCCGGAACCGTTGAAAAGCGCGAGCCCGCCATCCGGATGCTGCATCATGCGGATGAAGGAGATCAGGCGCAGCAGCGCGGGTGAGAGCAGATCGGGAACGACGCGCTGACGCGCCCGGTAGAGCGCGAGCACGGGGATGAGCACCGCGGCCAATTCGACAGCGCGCCCTGCGCTTCGGTCGCGCGGCGTTCCGTCCTCGGCGATGCATTCGCCGAGCGCGACGAGCAGCAGTCCCTCCGCCTCGACCAGAACGCCGCGCCGGTGATCCAGCGCCAGCGCCTGGAACAGATAGGCAATCGCGGCTTCGAGGCGGACCATGCCGATGCCGGTCTGCCGCGCGATCACGCGCATCATTGCGGCATCCCGGCCCAGATGGGCAAGAAGGCGCTGATAAAAGGCGAGATCGGCACTTTCCGTCAAGAGCGCGGAATGGGTAACCCAGTTGACGATACGGCGGGCAACCGCCTCTGGTCGCTCGGCGTCCGGCACCTGCCCCGCCTCGCGCCGCGCCATCCACCGCACGACGAGATCGCGGGCGCCGGCCCGGACATGCGCCGCGCCGTTCGCCTCGAAATGGCGCAGCCAGTCGAACCCGTGAAACGCAAGACTGAAAGCTTTCCCCGGCAGGGCGACATCGAGGGGAGAGCGGCCCGCCGTCAACAGGCTGCGCCCGCCGAGCACGATCTGCCCGGCGAGGAAATCGCCGGCGATCGACGGGTCGGCAAGATAGAGGTGCGGCGGAACGTAGAGAAACCGCGAGGCCACCTGCCGGAACCGGCCAAGCCGGCCCTGCGCCCGCCGCACCCGGCGTGCCAGCAGGGCTGCACGCAAACGCGCGAGCGGGCCGGTTTTATTGCCGGGTTGATCTCGGTCAGGCAAAGGCGGGCTCACTGCTGCGGGCGTCCATCCGGAACTATTGGTCTATCCGGCCACACGTTTCAACCGCGCAGCAAAAAAGCCATCGACCCCGCCCCAGGCCTTGAGATGAAACGGCAACACGCGCAGGAAACCATCCGGAGTGATGGCGCCGGCGTCGATGCCCAATTCGTCCGCCATGACGGGTTCAACGACGAATCCGGATTGCCCGGCGAGCCAGCCGCGGATCTGATCTTCGCCTTCCTCGGATTCGAGCGAACAAGTGGCATAGACGAGCCTTCCGCCGGGCCGGACGAGGGTTGCGGCATGGTCAAGAAGACGCCGTTGGGAGCGCGCCAGTCCGAGGATATCCTCGAAGGTTTTCGTCCAGGCGATTTCGGGGTGGCGACGGATGGTTCCGGTTGCGGAACAGGGCGCGTCGAGCAGAACGGCGTCGAACGGGCTTGCCTCGTAGCTCGCGCCGTCAGCAATGACGAGTTCGGACGAAAAGCCGAGCCGGGCGAGATTAGCCTTCAGCCGCTCGGCCCTTTGCGCGCTACGCTCGACGGACATGACCGCCGCGCCCGTCGCGGCGAGTTGCGCCGTCTTGCCGCCGGGCGCCGCGCAGAGATCGAGGATGCGCTCGCCGGCCTTGGCGCGGATGAGCCGCGCCGGGAGCGCGCTCGCAGCATCTTGCACCTGAAAGGTGCCCTCCCCGTAGCCCGGCAGCGCGGGAATTGCCGTCTGGTCCTTGAGGCGGACCGAGCCGGTCGGCAGCACCGTTCCACCGATCGCCGCTGCCAGCTCCGCCGGATCGCGGAAGGGCGTCAAGTCGACATGCGGCGGGTTGACAAACATCGCTGCGGTTTCCCGCGCGGCATGCTCGCCATAGGCTGCGACCCATCGTTCGCGCATCCAGGAGGGCAGATCGTGCGCGAACGGATCGGCCGCTTCGAGGATCGTCGCCCGGTCGCGGGCGATACCGCGCAACAGTGCATTGGCAAGCCGCGCGTAATGCAACGCGAGCCGATCCGACTTCACGAGCTCCACCGCGAGATCGACGGCGGCATGGTCCGGAACATCCATGAACAGAATCTGCGCAGCACCGCTCCAGATGGCTTCGCGGAAGATCCCCGCCTCCGGCATGCCCTCGCCGGTGAGGCGGGCGGCCAGCGCATGGCGGATCGTCCCCATCCGCCGGAAGGTGACGGTGGCGATAGCGCGGGCGAGCCCGAAATCCGCCGATTCGAGCGCGTCATTCCTGTCCTGCGAGAGATGCAGTGCTTCATCGAGCGAGCGCCGCTCGCTAACCGCGCGGCGAAGGGCGCGCGCGGCCAGTGCCCGGGCGGCAAGCCCGGGGACGGCGGCAGGCTTGCGATGTCCGGCGGATTTCGGCGGCAAAACTATTCCTTCGAGGGGTCAGGGGGCGAGATCAGCCGGAAGCTGCTCCGGTCCGAACGCCTTAAGGCCGAGATGGCCGAGGAAGTCGCTCATAGCGGAAGGAAGCGGCGCCGTCACCTCCACCGCTACCCCACTCTTTCCCGGAACGCGAATGCGCGCCGCGTGAAGCTGAAGGTTGCGGCTCGCGGCCATCGCGCGGTCGCCGCCGTAGATCCTGTCGCCCGCGATCGGCCAGCCCATCGCCGCGCAGTGCACGCGAAGCTGATGCGTGCGCCCCGTCTCCGGCTGGAGCGCGAGAAAGGACAGCCCGCCACGTGAGGCGAGAACACGATAGCGCGTGAAGGAGGGATCGCCGGCAGGATCGACCTTCATCCACCACGAGCGCTTGTCGTGACTGCGTCGGGCTAGCGGCAACTCGATACGCCCGTTCACCTCGGCCGGCACGCCGCAACAGAGCGCGACATAGATCTTGCGGATGCGCCCGTCCGCGAACATCACCCCGAGGCGCTTCAGTGCTGCCCGGTTGCGCCCGAGCACAAGGCAGCCGCTCGTCTCTCGGTCGAGCCGATGCGCGAGTTGGGGCGGTTCCGCCGCCTCGAACTGCAACGCGGGAAAGAAGGCATCGAGCGTCTCGCCGCCCTTTGGCCCCTTGTGGACCGCGATGCCCGAGGGTTTGTCGAGCACGAGCATGTCGGCGTCACGATGAAGGATGCGGGCGCGGATGTCGGCTTCGCTGAACGTCATGCCGCTCTATGGCATGGCGTACGCTGCTGCGCTATCCTTGTCGTATGAACGACAAACCTCCCCCCGCTTCGCCTGCAAAAAAGCTGTCCGATGCCGCCCGGCGCGCGCTCGCCGAGGCTGCCGAACGTCGTGCCACGCAGGAAGCCCGAGAAGCCGAGCTTGCCCGTGTCCGTGAGATCAAAGGGCGTGGCGGCAAGGACCCCGTGCGCTACGAGGATTGGGAAGTGAAGGGCATCGCGACGGATTTCTAGCTCCGGACGGAAGGAAGGAATAGATGGTCTATATCCGCAGGACTCCGGGATCAAAACACGATCAGATCGCAAGATGGGGATTGCCTGACCGGGTCTTTTTCGCCGCGGGGGCCTGCCATATCCTCGCCTATGCTTTTCTTGATCGGTTTCCTGAGGCTGGTGGCAGAGCATTCTGGATCAAGCCGCTCGACGGCTCGCCAACCAACCACGTGTTTGTCGATCTTGGCGATTGCGCCTTCGACTATCACGGCTACACCTCAATAAGTGCCTTGCTGGACCATTTTGGGAGACGGGCTCGTCAAATCTGGCCGACATGGAAGGCTGAATTGGTGGAAATTCCCAAGGATGTCCTGATTTCGGAAGCGAGGTCAAAAACCTATGCCGGCCTGTGGCTGCGGGAACCGCGACAGTTCCTGCATGATGCCTTGCCGCGCGCCTGCACTTATCTGGATCGTTTCCAGCATCCACTACAGCGGGCGCGCCTGACTCACCGCACCACATGAACCCGAGCGCCGACGCGCACGCGCGGGTAGAGATCGAGGATATCCTCATCGAGCATGCGTATGCAGCCAAACGAAGCATAGCGGCCGATCGAGGAACGCATTGAGGGCGCGGTGCCGTGGATCGCGTATTCACCGGGCGAGATCGTCAGTGCGGCGGCGCCCATCGGATTGGCGGGCGACCCGCCGGGAATGTAATCCGGGATCGACGGCTTGGCGCGCTTGACCTCGGCGGGTGGCGCCCAGGCGGGCTGCATGTGCTTGCCGTCGATCAGACGCGTGCCGAACCACTGCCGACCCGGCATGCCAACCGCGACGCGGTAGCGGATCGCCGTGCCGTCACCCTGCACGAAGTAGAGCATGCGTTGACTGGTCGAGACCACGACATCCCCGGGCGGATAGCCTTGCGGCAGCGAAACCATCTCTCGGGCCGCGCTTTCCCGCACCATACCGAACGGCAGTCCGAAGGCTGCGAGGGAAAGAAACCCACGTCTCGAAATCGTCATGCCGCGCCCTCGCCAAACCTCACCGATCTCGACTACGCGCGCGAAAGATTTCCCGCTCCTTTCATGTCTGTGTCTTTTTGACAGTAGCGTTAAGGGGCAGTTAAGCTCCTGTTTTTACGGGATTATGTCATCTTGGCAGGAATCCTGTGTTGAAGGTGCAACACCGGATTTTCCGCACCGTTTTGCTTGATTTAAGTCAAATCCCGTCCCCGGAACGCGGCGCAGGGTCCGGCAGCGCGCTGGCCCGGACGGGTCGCCGCTCCACTCATTGGGGGCTCAAGATGACCAAGCGTTTCTTTCGTAATCTCGCCATTGCCGGGCTCATGGCTGGCATCAGCGCCACGGCGGTGACCAACGGCGCGGCGGCAGCCGATCTCGGCGAAAAGGTCGTCAAACCCAGCCTTCCGATAATGACCGCGTTCAATCCCTGGATGATCCGCGTTCGCGGCATCGGCGTTATTCCCGGCGGTTCGAACCGCGTGCTGCTCGGCGGCGCCGGCATCGCGGGCGCGAAGGTCGACGTGACGGACTCGATCGTTCCGGAACTCGACATCACCTATTTCTTCACACCGAATATCGCGGCTGAACTTATCCTCGGCACGACGCCGCACACCGCGAAGGGCAAGGGCGCGATCGCCGGCCTCGGTACGCTCGGTAAGGCTTGGCTGCTGCCGCCCACGCTGACGCTCCAGTATCACTTCACGAATTTCGGCGCCTTCAAGCCCTACATCGGTGCCGGCGTGAACTACACGCTGTTCTACGGCGAGCAGCACGGCACGCTGAACCAGTTCAGGATCAACCACGCGGCCGGCCTCGCGCTGCAAGTCGGTTTCGACTACATGCTCAACAAGAATTGGGGCATCAACTTCGATGTGAAGAAGCTCTATCTCCGCACCAACGCGAATGGCGTCCTGGCGGGCACTGCCGTCAAGGCCAAGATGCATCTCGACCCGTGGATCATCGGCGCGGGTGTCACCTACAAGTTCTGACCAGCCTCATTCCACTGGTCAGTTGACTGAAGCCGCCGGGCAACTGGCGGCTTTTTCTTTGCGCGCAGCCAAAGTCATGCTCAACCTAGGGGTCGGCCCCGGCATTTCGCGTGGACGCGGCGTCCGTCCGGGATTGGATTCTCAGCCAACCGGAGAGCGATTGGAGATGACTGACAAGATATTGCGCGCCGGCCGGGAACTGGTTCGGCTTCTCGGGGAAGCGTTCCCGCTCGGCATTCCGGTCGAGTTCTGGGACGGTAGCACGACCCTGCTCGGCCCGGCGCAGCGCCACCCCACGCTCAAGCTGCATCTGAGGAATGCGGGGTTCCTGCCAAGCCTGCTCCGCCGGCCGCGGCTCGGCACCCTCCTGAAGGGCTACGCCAGCGGCGCAGTCGATCTTTCCGGCGGAACCTTCATCGACCTCGCCGCGCTCCGGCCGTCGGAGAAGCCCAAGGCCATCCTGAGGCGGTTGGGGCTAACGCGTCTTCTCAGGGCTGCGCTGCCGATTGCTTTCGGCAAGGGGATGCAGGCCGGCACCGGCTTCGACGGGCAGGGCCGGCCTCTCGCGCGGTCGGCGGCGAAGGAGAATGCCGCTGACATTCCGTTCCACTACGATCTCTCGAACGATTTCTACCAACTCTTTCTCGATGCGCACATGGTCTACACCTGCGCGTATTTCTCCGAATGGCACGACGACATCGACCGCGCGCAGGCCGAGAAGATCGAGATGATCTGCCGCAAGCTGCGCCTCCAGCCGGGCGAGACCCTGCTCGACATCGGCTGCGGTTGGGGTGCGCTGTTGATTCACGCAGCGAAGCACTATGGCGTGAAAGGTCACGGCGTCACGCTCTCGCCGGCACAGATCGAGGAAGGCCGCCGGCGGGTGGAGGAAGCCGGCGTCAGCCACCTCGTCACGCTCGAACTGAAGCCCTACGAGGAAATGGAAGGCCAATTCGACAAGATCGCCTCGATCGGCATGTACGAGCACGTCGGTTTCAAGGCGCATGAAACCTATTTCTCGGCCGTAAACCGCCTGTTGAAGCCGGGTGGCCTCTATCTCCACCATGCCATCACCCGGCGCGGACGCAGGAGCGACAAGGCCTTCCACCGCATGCGGCCGGAATACAAGGCGATGACCTCGTACATCTTCCCCGGCGGCGAGGTCGATCATATCGGCCATTCCACGACGATGCTGGAGGCGCATGGCTTCGAGGTTCACGACATCGAAGGCTGGCGTGAGCATTATTCCCGCACCTGCCGGCTTTGGTGCGAACGGCTTCACGCACGGCGGGTGGAGGCCGAGGCTATGATCGGGCCGGAACGCACCCGCATCTGGCTTGCTTATCTCGCCGGCGTTTCGCTTGCGTTCGGGCGCGGCTCGCTCAGCCTGTTCCAGACGCTCGCCTCAAAGAAAAGGCGCGAGGGGGATCGCCTCGCGCTCAATGTGCCGCCCAGCCGGGCAGACCTTTATCGCTGATCGATCCAACGGGCGGCTATCAGGCCCGCTTGTTCTGGCGGTTGGCGATCAGATCGTCGACGACCGACGGGTCGGCCAGCGTCGAGGTGTCGCCCAGCGCGCCGAAATCGTCTTCGGCGATCTTGCGCAGGATGCGGCGCATGATCTTGCCAGAGCGGGTTTTCGGCAGACCCGGGGCGAACTGGATCTTGTCCGGCGTCGCGATCGGGCCGATCTCGTTG
>DAORNC010000019.1:0-4105 GCA_035440785.1 Rhabdaerophilum sp.
GAGGTTCAGGAGAATCGCTCGGCCCCTGAAGGCGTCGAGGGAAATGGCCTCCCCCTTGGCGTTCTCGAACTGAAGCCGAACGACCGGCTTCGAGGCTTCCGGGATCTGAAGCGCCGCTATCTCCCCTTTCGCGAGCTGCTTGAGGGTGGCGAGCTTCGCGCTCGCGGCCTTGCATTGCCCGCTTGCGCCGCCCGTCTTGCCGCCGAAAAGGTTGCCGAAGCCGCCAAAGGCATATAGCGAAGCGAGAACGAGAACGGATGCGGCGAGGATGGGTCCGATCCCGACGAAGGATCGCGTCTTCTTCGGTTCCGCTTCGTTCGGCATCGACATGTTCAGGAGCATCCCTTGGCTAACGAAATGTGGGGCGGCCGCTTCGCCGAAGGTCCGGCGGCCATCATGCAGGAAATCAACGCGTCGATCGATTTCGACAAGCGCCTTGCCATGCAGGATATCCGCGGCTCGATCGCCCATGCCGAAATGATCGCCGCGCAAGGCATCATCGATCCTCAATCCGCCGAAGCCATCAGGCAGGGGCTCTCGAAGGTCAAGGCTGAAATCGAGGCCGGGACCTTCACATTCAAGACATCGCTCGAAGACATTCACATGAATGTCGAGGCGCGGCTTGCCGAGATCGTCGGCACCGCGGCGGGCCGGTTGCACACCGCGCGCTCCCGCAACGATCAGGTCGCGACCGATTTCCGCCTGTGGATGCGCGACACGGTCGACGCCATCGAAGCCGCGCTGGCCGACCTCCAACAGGCACTGTGCGAGAAGGCGCTCGCATACGCCGGCACGGTGATGCCCGGCTTCACGCACCTGCAATCGGCCCAGCCGGTGACCTTCGGCCATCATCTGATGGCCTATGTCGAAATGCTCGGGCGGGATCGCAGCCGCTTCCGCGATGCTCGTGTCCGGCTCAACGAGTGCCCGCTCGGTGCTGCGGCTCTTGCCGGCACCTCCTTTCCGATCGACCGTTTCGCAACGGCAAAAGCACTCGGCTTCGACCGCCCGACAGCGAACAGCCTCGATTCGGTCTCGGACCGCGATTTCGTGATCGAAACGCTTTCAGCTGCCTCCATTCTCGCGATGCACCTCAGCCGCTTCGCCGAGGAGATCGTGATCTGGACGACGCCGCAGTTCGCCTTCATCAAGCTGACGGACAAGTTCACCACCGGCTCCTCGATCATGCCGCAGAAGCGCAACCCGGATGCGGCGGAACTCGTCCGCGCCAAGACCGGGCGCATTTTCGGCGGGCTCATCGGCATCCTGACCGTGATGAAGGGCCTCGCCCTCGCCTACGCGAAGGACATGCAGGAAGACAAGGAGCCGACCTTCGATGCGCTCGACGCACTCGCGCTCTGCATCGCCGCGACTGCCGGTATGGTTCGCGACATGGAACCGGAAGCAAAACGGATGAAGAAGGCCGCCGGCTCCGGTTATGCCACCGCGACCGACCTTGCCGACTGGCTCGTCCGCGCACTGAAGATGCCATTCCGCGAGGCGCACCACGTCACCGGGCGCATCGTCGCGCTGGCTTCCGCCAGGAATGCGGATATTGAAAAGCTAACCCTCGCCGAGATGCAGGGCGTCGAACCTCGCATCACCGAGGAGATTTTCTCCGTCCTGGGCGTCGCCAATTCAGTGAAAAGCCGCAAAAGCTACGGCGGCACCGCTCCGGACAATGTGCGCAAGCAGGCCCGCCGCTGGCTTGCGCAATTGAAGCGCGAAATGCGCCCTCGCGCCTGACCTGCGTTTTGTGCTAGCAATCCGTCCTCGAATTTCTGCCGCGAACTTCTGGAAGCCGGAACACCCTATGCCCCGCATTGCCCGCCTCGCGCTTGTCGTCACGGTTCTGGCCTTCGGCCTTGCGGCCTGCGGCAAGCGTGGCCACCTTGAGCCACCGCCGGCCGAAAACGGCGCGCCACAGGAGAAGGCCGGACAGACTAAGCTCGGCGGAGCCAAACGCACGCCGATCAAGGCGCCCAAACGCGACCTCGCCATTGACTGGATTCTTGGCTGATCCGATTCTTGGCTGATCCGACTTCCGGCTGACTGGTTCGGCCCGCCCTTTCGAGGCTCCCATGCACCATTTCGATTACCAGAACGGCGTGCTGCACGCGGAAGATGTGCCCTTGCCGACGATTGCCGAGACGATCGGCACCCCCGTCTACGTCTATTCGAGCGCGACGCTGGAACGGCATTACAGGGTATTCTGCGAAGCGGTGAAGCCGCATCAGGATCATGTCTTCTATGCCGTCAAGGCCAACGGCAATCTCGGCGTGCTGATGACGCTCGCGAAGCTCGGCGCGGGCGCAGATACGGTTTCCGAGGGTGAAATCCGCAAGGCGCTGGCCGCCGGCATCCCAGCCTCGAAGATCGTGTTTTCCGGCGTCGGCAAGACAGGGGACGAGCTCGCCTTTGCGGTCGATGCCGGCATCTACCAGATCAACGTCGAGAGCGAGGGCGAGCTGGAGACACTCTCGCGGATCGCTGCGGCGCACGGCAGGCGGCAGGCAATCGTGTTGCGCGTCAACCCGGAGATCGGCGCGGGCGGCCATGCCAAGATCACCACCGGCGATGCGGCGAACAAGTTCGGTGTTTCGTTCTCGGAAGCGGAACGGCTTTACGCCAAGGCAGCGAATATGCCCGGCGTTTCGGTGAAGGGTCTCGCGGCGCATATCGGGTCGCAGGTCACGGAATTCTCGGCCTATCGCGCCGCGTTCCTCAAGATGCGCGGCGTCGTCGAAAGTTTGCGCCGGCAGGGCCATGCGGTCGAGCGACTCGACCTCGGCGGTGGCGTCGGCATCCCCTACGAGATGAGCTATCCTTACCGGCACGGAACGGATACGCTGAACGCTTACGGCGACATGGTTCGTGAGATCGCGGCGGGGCTCGACATCGAACTCGGCTTCGAGCCGGGCCGCGTGATCGCCGGCAACGCCGGCATTCTGATGACGCGCGTGCTTTACATCAACACCCGCGCCGACCGCTCCTTCCTTGTCGTCGATGCCGGGATGAACGATCTTGTCCGCCCGGCCATGTATGAGGCCTGGCACGAGATCTGGCCGGTCCGGCAGGTCGCGCCCGATCAGGAGCTGGTGCGTTACGATGTCGTCGGGCCGATCTGCGAAACAGGCGATACTTTCACCACAGGCCGGCTGCTGCCGAAGATGCAGCCGGGCGATCTCATCGTCCTGAAGACGGCGGGCGCTTATGGTGCCTCGATGTCCTCCACCTACAACCAGCGTCGCCTCGTACCGGAAGTGCTGGTGAAGGGCGCGGAATACCCCGTGACGCGCCCACGCCAGACCTATGATGAACTGATCGGGCTCGACCGCGCGCCATCCTGGCTGTGAATTGCGAAAGCGCTGAACTTCACGAATGCGAGAAGCCACTGGCGCTTCCTATACGCCGTGCTACCTTTCCATCGTGATGGCATCGGACCGGGGGGCCCGATCATGCCGGGCTTGAAAGGATGCAAGGGACGATGACCCCTTGGAAACGCGAGGCCTCGGACGCATTACCCCCGGACGGATTGGCTTCCGGTCGCACGATCCTGCCCGAATTCCGGTTCCGGCGTCTGAGCACGGCGCTGGCGCTGTTCCTCGAAGCCGCCCTGCCCACTCTCCTCCCCGCCGCAGGTGTCATCGCCCTTTTCTTCATCTTGGGCTGGCTCGGACTTTTTACCGAGATCGAGCCGATGGCGCGCGCCGGCGTGATGCTGGCGCTCACGTTGGTGTTTCTCGCGGTTCTTCGGCCGGCGTTGGGTCTCCGTTGGCCTTCGGCGGAAGCGATCGACCGGCGCCTTGATCGGTCGCGCCCGGAATTTCACCGCCCGCTCGCTACCCTTGGCGACAAGGCAGCCGAGACATCGGATGCCGTCACCGCCGCGCTCTGGATCGCCCACCAGCGCAGGGCCGAGCTTGCCGCAAAGGCGCTTACCACGCTTCCGGCAGATGCCGCGTTGCGCAACCGTGATCGTTTTGCCCTGCGCGCAGCCGCGCTGGTCGCGCTGGTCGCGGCCGCTTTCATTGCCGGCGACGAACGCCGGGCTCGCATCGAAATGGCGTTCGACTGGACGACACCACGCATTCCGCCAACACCG
>DAORNC010000019.1:4144-7919 GCA_035440785.1 Rhabdaerophilum sp.
ACGCCCGCCGATCTTCCTTTCCGGCGCCGGTAATGTCGGCGCGGATGAGATCATCAAGGTTCCAGTCGGTTCGATCCTGACGATCCGGGCGACAAGCCTTTCGAGCGAGGGCAAGTCCGGGCAGTTGGCATTACTCGACATCAAGCACGGCACCGGTCTGGCAGCAGCCCCCCAGCCCGAAGCGGAGGGCAAATCGCCCGCGAAGGCAGGGGTCTCGATCGAAAAACGTGTCGTTCGCTCGGACGCGACCATCGCCATAGCCCTCGCCGGGCGCGATGTGGGATCTTTCCGGCTGGCCGTGATTCCGGATCGCCCGCCGTCAGTCACGCTCAACGAGTTGTCGGTTGTTGCCGCCTCGCCGGATCGGCAGCAGCCGGGCGGCGTCAAGCTCGGCTATACGCTCGCTGACGATTACGGCATTGCCAAAGGGGAAGTCGTTATCGAACGGGTGGCGCGGACGGCAGTCGATGCCGGACCTCCGCTTTATCCCCCGCCCGCGATCACTTTGCCGCTTCGGCTCGGCAACGGCGAAATCGTCGTCCCGACCGAGGATCATCCCTGGGCCGGCGAGGAGGTGCGCGTTCGAATTCAAATCGAGGATGACATTGGTCAGAATGCGCTGAGCGAGGGATTGACGGTCTCCCTGCCCCAGCGCCCTTTCACGCAGCCGCTCGCCCGTGCGCTCGTCGAGCAGCGACGCCACATCGTCTTTTCGCCCGGCGATCTCGCCGTGCCGCGCCTCGCGTTCGACGCCCTCCTGTTCGAGCCGGAGCGCTACACACCCAAGGTCAGCGACTTTCTTGCGCTCGACATGATCCGCTCCGGCCTGCGCACCGCGCGGGACCGCGAGAAACTGAAGGCGATCACCGAGGAGATTCACGAACTGGCGCTGTTCCTCGAAAATGGCGATATGACGGATGCCGAGAAGCGGCTGCGCGAGGCGGAGGCCCGGCTGCGCGACGCGATCGAGCGCGAAGCCTCGCCGGAGGAAATCAAGCGTCTCGCCGAAGAACTGCGCCGGGCGATGGACGAGTTCCTCCGGGAGTTCGCCGAACGAGCCCTGCGCGATCAGGACCGGAATTCGCAGGATCGCTCGCCCGTCTCGCCCGAGCGCATGATGACACAGCGCGACCTACAGGAAATGCTCAAGAAGATTGAGGAACTCGCCCGGTCTGGCAAGACGGCCGAGGCCCAGCAGTTGCTCAACCAGCTCAAACAGATGCTGGAGAACCTCCGCAGCGCCCGCCGCCGCGATGTCGATCCGAAGATGCGCGAACTTGGTCAGCAGCTCGAAGAGATCGACCGCCTCCAGCGTGAACAGCGCGACTTGCGCGATCGCACCTTCCGCGAGGGACAGCAGGGATCTCAGGGCCAGCGCGGCCAGCGAGGACAACGCCAGAGAGGCCAGCAGGGGCAGCAGGGCGAGCAAGGCCTGCAGGATCAGCAGCAAGCGCTGCGTAACCGCCTGAACCAGTTGCGCGAACGCTTGCGCCAGCGCGGCATCGAGGAAGGTGAAGGCTTCGGCGAGGCCGAGAATGGTATGGAAGACGCCGAGGGTAAGCTCGGACAGGGCCAGAACGGAGAGGCGACGCAGGGCCAGCAGCGCGCACTCGACGGAATGGGGCGTGCGGCGCAGGGACTCGCCCAACAGCTTCAGCAGATGCTCGGACAAGGCGATGAGCCCGGCGAGGGTGAAGGCGAAGGTCAGGGAGAGCCCGGTCCCGGCCAACGCGGGCGCGCGGACAGCAAATTCGATCCGCTCGGGCGGCGCAACGGCGGCAAGAACCGGGACTTTGAAGACAGTTCCAAATATGACCCGGAAAAGAACGGGAATGTTCGGGGCACCGTCAGCGAGCGCACCGAGCGCGTGCTGCGCGAGTTGCGGCGGCGCCTCGGCGAGTTCGAGCGTCCGAAGGAGGAACTCGACTATCTCGAGCGGCTGCTTCGCCAGCGCTGAGACGAAGGTTTTTGGAAGTCGGGGCTTTTCCCGCCTGCCTCGATCCCCTATTTCGGGTCCATACTGTTTTCCCTGCCCGAGGAGGCTTCGCAATGAATGCCGTTGTCGGCGTCGCGGTAGGCGCTGTGTCGCTGGTTTTGCTGGCCGGATTGTTCAACATGCTCAAGGGCGGGAATCCCAATCGCTCGCAGCAGTTGATGCGCTGGCGTGTTATACTCCAGTTCCTCGCCGTCATCCTCATCATGGCGGTGATCTGGTATCGCGGCGACTGAGCGACAGCCAGTTCGCTTTTCATTAACGTTAACGAATTTCGGCGAGGGTGCGGTGAAACCGGATTCTCGCCGTGAAACGCGCCCTTTCAGTCCTCTCCGCGCTTTTGTGGGCTTCGGCGGCATCGGCTGCCGATAAACCTACCCCGCGCAACGAATCGCAACGCATTCTCGATGAAATGCGTGTCGGCGTGCTGCTGCACGATCCCTGGAGCCCGGAGCGCGGCTCGGTCGATTTCTCGTTTCAGGCTTATTTCTCCCGTCCGGCCTTTCAAGCGGGAGTCCCGGCTTTTCTCGTGCCAAAACCCTTCTTCGGCGCTGCCGTCAACGCGCACGGGTTGACGAGCCATGTCCATGCCGGCCTTGCGTGGAGCCTCGACCTCACCGATCGTCTGTTCATTGAAGTCGGACTTGCCGGCGCCTTTCACACCGGCCGCTTCGATCCCGTCCCCGGTGTCCGGCGCAACGCGATGGGCTGTGCCGTCCATTTCCGAGAATCGGCCGGGATCGGGTTCCGTCTCGATCACAACTGGAGCCTGATCGCCACGGTCGAGCACCTCTCGAACGGGGGGCTTTGCAACCACAACCGCGGGCTCACCAATCTCGGCATGCAAGTCGGCTACCGCTTCTAGCGCGACTGCCGGTTCGCGAAAATTGCGGGGCCAGTGCGAGACATGCAAATCCCCGCTTGCAATCGCCAAGCGGCTCGCCAGTATCCGCCGCATGGTCAAGCTCAATCGAATCTACACCCGCACCGGCGACAAGGGCACAACGGGCCTCGGCACCGGAGAACGTGTCGCCAAGTTCAACCTCCGCGTCGAGGCCTTCGGCACGGTCGACGAAGCCAATTCGGCTATCGGCCTCGCCCGCCTGCATACGAAGGACGATGCGGAGATGGACGCCATTCTCGGGCGCATCCAGAATGATCTCTTCGATCTCGGTGCCGATCTCTGCACGCCCGAGACCGACAAACCGCTCAGTTGGGAACCCTTGCGGATGACCGAAAGTCAGGTCACCCGGCTCGAAAGCGAAATCGACGCGATGAACGCAAGGCTGAAACCGCTCAAGTCCTTCACCCTGCCGGGCGGCACGCCGGCAGCGGCCTATCTTCATCTGGGCCGAACAGTCAGCCGCCGCGCCGAACGGCGAATGTGCGAACTCGCAGCGCAGGACGGTGAAACCGTCAGTCCGGCAGCGCTCAAGTACATCAACCGTCTCTCGGACCTGCTTTTCGTTCTCTCCCGGATCGCCAACGGCAACGGCGTTAACGATGTGCTTTGGGTACCCGGCGCAACGCGCTGACCGAAAGAGCGTCGGTTTCGCTGGAAAAAAGTGGCGCATTGGTCAGCCGAATGACAAAAATCAATCGAAACAGGCGCTAGTCCGATGCTAGGTTGAGATGCGATATTTGCCGCAATGCGGTATTTAGTTTATAAGTGAACAATATGGCGGAACAACTCTGCCACTGGGTTTCGGAACGTAGGAACGAGCAGGAACGGCGACCATGAAAATCCTCGTGCCCGTGAAGCGGGTTGTCGACTACAACGTG
>DAORNC010000019.1:7953-16907 GCA_035440785.1 Rhabdaerophilum sp.
CAATGTGAAGATGTCGATGAACCCGTTCGACGAGATCGCCGTCGAGGAGGCGCTTCGGCTCAAGGAAGCGGGCAAGGCCACAGAAGTGGTTGTGGTCTCGATCGGACCGCAGCAGGCGCAGGAGACGATCCGCACCGGCCTCGCGATGGGCGCGGACCGCGGTATCCTCGTGAAAACCGAGGCGACCGTCGAGCCACTCGCCGTGGCGAAGCTGCTCAAGACGGTGATCGGCAACGAAGCACCGGGTCTCGTCATTCTCGGCAAGCAGGCCATCGACGACGACATGAACGCCACAGGCCAGATGCTGGCGGCGTTGCTCGGCTGGGGTCAAGGTACCTTCGCCTCGAAGGTTGTGGTCGGCGACGGCTCGGTCGATGTCACGCGCGAGGTCGATGGCGGATTGCAGACCGTATCACTCAAGCTGCCGGCCATCGTCACGACCGACCTTCGCCTCAACGAGCCGCGCTACGCCTCGCTGCCGAACATCATGAAGGCAAAGAAGAAGCCGCTTGACGAGACCACGCCGGAAGCGCTCGGGGTCGATGTCAGCCCGCGCCTCGAGGTTCTCAAGACCGCCGAGCCCGCGACCCGGAAGGCCGGCGTCAAGGTCGCCTCGGTCGAGGAACTCATCTCGAAACTCAAGAACGAAGCGGGAGTGCTCTGATATGGCCATTCTGGTTCTCGCGGAACACACCAACACCGCCCTCAACGAAGCCACCGCCAAGGCCGTTTCGGCTGCCACCGCGATGGGCGGTGACATCCATGTGCTCGTCGCTGGCGCGGGCGCGAAGGCTGCGGCCGATGCCGCGGCCAAGCTCGACGGCGTGAAGAAGGTGTTGCTGGCGGATGACGCGGGCCTCACCAACGGCCTCGCCGAGCCGGTCGCCGACCTGCTGGTAAGCCTCGCCGGCGGCTACGACGCGATCGTCGCCCCCGCGACCGCCAACGGCAAGAATATCCTGCCGCGCGCCGCTGCGCTCCTCGACGTGCAGGTGATCTCGGCCGTAACCAAGGTGCTCGGTGCCGATACCTTCGAGCGCCCGATCTATGCCGGCAACGCGATCCAGACCGTGAAGTCCAGGGACAGCAAGAAGCTCCTCTCGATCCAGCCTGCGAGCTTCGCGGCTGCGGGCGCGGGCGGTTCTGCCCCGGTCGAGAGCGTCGCGGCCCCAGCCTCCACCGGCACCTCGAAATTTGTCTCCGAGGAAGTCTCGAAGTCGGATCGTCCGGAACTCGCCTCGGCGAAGATCATCGTCTCCGGCGGTCGCGCGCTCGGCTCATCGGAGAAGTTCCGCGAGGTCATCGAGCCGCTCGCCGACAAGCTCGGCGCGGCGGTGGGCGCTTCGCGTGCGGCGGTCGATGCGGGCTATGCCCCGAACGATCTGCAAGTGGGCCAGACCGGCAAGGTCGTCGCCCCGGCGCTCTACATCGCCTGCGGCATCTCCGGCGCGATCCAGCATCTGGCGGGCATGAAGGATTCGAAGGTCATCGTCGCGATCAACAAGGATGCCGACGCCCCGATCTTCCAGGTCGCGGATTACGGCCTCGTCGCCGATCTCTTCGACGCCGTGCCCGAAATGACAAAGGCGCTGTGAGCGTCGTTCACATTTTGTAAGAATATCGCCTTCCGGCGCTTGAGCCGGGAGGCCCGAATGGCCTAGCCTCTGGTTCCGGGGTTCAGGAAAAAGAGAAGACGATGGGCAGCGGCATTCGCAAGGTTGGAGTGATCGGCGCGGGGCAGATGGGAAGCGGCATCGCCCATGTTTCCGCCGTGGCTGGATTCGACGTTGTTCTCAATGATATCAGCGAGGAACGCGTTCAGTCGGGCCTCGCCACCATCAACGGCAACCTCTCGCGGCAGGTCCAGAAGGGCACGATCGCCGACGATATCCGCAAGTCCGCGCTCGACCGAATACTGGGCAGCGCCGATATGGACGCCCTCGCCGATTGCGACCTCGTGATCGAGGCCGCAGTCGAGAACGAGGAGATCAAGCGCAAGATCTTCCTACAGTTGACGCGCAACCTGAAGCCTGATGCCATCATCGCCTCGAACACCTCGTCGATCTCGATCACGCGCCTCGGTGCCTCGACCGGGCGGCCGGAGCACTTCATCGGCATCCATTTCATGAACCCGGTGCCGGTGATGCAGCTCGTGGAGATCATCCGCGGCATCGCGACCGACGACGAGACATTCCGCAAGAGCCAGGATTTCATCCAGGCGCTCGGCAAAACTGTGACGATGAGCGAGGATTTCCCGGCCTTCATCGTCAACCGCATTCTCCTGCCGATGATCAACGAGGCGATCTATACGCTTTACGAGGGCGTGGGTTCGGTCGAGGCCATCGACACCGCGATGCGGCTCGGCGCCAACCACCCAATGGGGCCGCTGCAACTGGCTGACTTCATCGGCCTCGATACCTGCCTTTCGATCATGCAGGTGCTGCACGACGGGCTGGCGGATTCGAAATACCGCCCCTGCCCGCTGCTGGTGAAATATGTCGAGGCCGGCTGGCTCGGCCGCAAGACCAAGCGCGGGTTCTACGATTATCGCGGCGAGAAGCCCGTGCCGACGCGGTGAGGGGAAGCGCGATGGACGAGCCATTGCGCATCCGGGCGGCAACCGAAGCCGACCTTCCCGCCCTGATCGTCCTCTACCGGCACCTCATCGCCGCCGACACACCCTGCCCCGAGGATCTGCACCGGTCTTTTCGAGCAGTTCCTCCGCTACCCCGGCAGCGCGATCCTGCTGGGTAAATGCGGGCAAGACCTCGCCGCGAGTTGCATACTGGTCATCATTCCGAATTTGACGCGCGGCGGGAAGCCCTACGCGTTGATCGAAAACGTCGTGACCCGTGCCGATTTCCGGAACCGGGGATTCGGCAAGCTGGTGCTGCAAGCGGCAATGGAACGCGTGTGGGAGGCCGATTGCTACAAGGTGATGCTCATGACAGGTTCGAAAAAACCCTCAACCCTGTCCTTCTATATGGCAGTGGGCTTCGAACAATCGAAGACGGGCTTCCAGATCCGCCGAACCGCACCGCGAGAGGATTAGCCCCCTTCACACGCGCGTCATATCAAGCCTACACTTATCGCATCGCAGCGCGCGGGTTCGATTCGCGTCTCTGCTGCCAATGAAAAGAGAAAGTGCCTTCATAGCGTCAGGACCAGCGTAGCATCATCAGAGCGTTCGATCGGGGGTCTGCGTGACACTGCAATTCAGCCCTGAAAGACTTGTGAGCCCCCCGAAATTCGTCGCCGGGCCGACGCATATGGCATCGCCGGAAGCGTGCCCTGCCCTCGTCCTCAACGCCGATTATCGCCCCCTCTCCTATTATCCGCTCTCGCTCTGGTCATGGCAGGATGCCGTGCGCGCCGTGTTCATGGATCGGGTGAACATCATCGCCGAATACGACCGCGCGGTCTCCTCACCCTCTTTCTCAATGCGGCTGCCGAGCGTCGTCTCGCTGAAAACTTACGTGAAGCCCGCGCGCACGCCCGCCTTCACGCGGTTCAACGTCTTCCTGCGCGATCGCTTCACCTGCCAGTATTGCGGCGCGCATGAGGAGCTGACCTTCGATCACGTCATCCCACGCTCGAAGGGCGGACTCACCACCTGGGAGAACGTTGTCGCCGCCTGCTCGCCCTGCAACCTGCGCAAGGCCGACCGGATGCCGCACGAAATCGAGATGCTGCCTTTCCAGCCGCCCTATGCCCCAAGCGTGCAGGACCTGCATCGCAACGGCCGGCTGTTCCCGCCGAACTATCTGCACCAGAGCTGGTTCGACTATCTTTACTGGGATTCCGAACTCGAGCCGTGAGCCCTCAGCGGGAGGCAAACGCCCGCGCCGAGGCAAGGTAGAGCCCCGCGATCACCAGCGAGATCACCGCGTTCCATCCCGCGAAAGAAAGGCCAAGAATGCGCATCGGCGCTTCGTCGCAGAGCACGACCCGCGCCGTGTTCAGCGATTTCCGGAAATCCTCGATGCTCACCGCGCCGGCGTTCACCCGCCCGCCGCAATCAGCCGGACCTGCCCAGAACTTCCACTCCACGCCTGCATGATAGGCGCCGAGCCCCGCCGAGACGAGGAATAGCAACCCGAGGAACCCCGCCGCCGCGATCACGGCCATGCGCGCCTCGGGTTGGCGCATCCGGACGATGGCCGTCACCACGATGGGAAGTGCGAGATAATAGGGCCAGCGCTCGATGAGGCAGAGCTTGCAGGGTACAAAACCGAGCCCCAGTTCGGAGAACCACGCGCCGGCAATGGTCGCCGCCGCAAGGGCCGTCGCAAGGGCGAACAGCCCGGCAGCGCTGGAAAGAATTCGCGTCATGTCGCCTCAAATCAGGAACTTCGCTGCGGCGAACCCGCCAAGGATCGCAACAAGTGTGACGATTCCGACCAAAGTGAGGTTGTCCTCGATAAAGCGCCGCAGGGGCACGCCAAACCGGTTCATGATGCCCGCTACGACGAAGAACCGCGCCCCGCGCGTCAGCGTCGAGAGCAGCACGAACAGCACGATATCGTAGCCCGCGAGCCCGCTTGCGATGGTGATCAGCTTGAAGGGAATCGGCGTGAACCCCTTGATGAGAATAATCCAGTGCCCGTGCTTCTGGTAAAGCTCGCGGAACGCCTCCATCTTGTCGCCGTAGCCGTAGAGCTGGATCAACCAAGAACCGAGCGTATCGTAGAGCAGCGCGCCGATCGCATACCCGAGAAGCCCGCCGAGGACCGAGGTGACCGTGCAGATCAGCGCATAGCGCCACGCCTTTTCAGGCTTGGCCATCGCCATCGGGATCAGCATCACGTCCGGCGGAATGGGGAAGAACGAGCTTTCCGCGAAGGACACAGCGCCCAGCGCCTTTGGTGCGCGCGGCGAACGCGAAAGTGAAATCGTCCAATTGTAGAGCGCTTTGAACATGGCTGTCGGATTAGCCCTCCGGCCGGCGATTGTCCATGACCTCGCAATGGCAATCCGTCCTTCAAGAAGAAGGCTCGCCGTTGACCGGCGGCAAACCGCCGTGTTAGGCGAAAGGCTTCATCGGGCTCCCCGATGCCCCTGTGGCGGAACTGGTAGACGCGACCGACTCAAAATCGGTTTCCGCAAGGAGTGCTGGTTCGATTCCGGCCAGGGGCACCAATTATATTTCCATAATTATATCAATGATTTATATTGAATATGCGACCCCGAAGCGCCCGTGACTTAGCGATAATCACCCCGAAAAGCTGTTCTCACGACATGGGAAAATCGACCGCTTCAACCGCTGAATTTTGACCTGTCCGCGTCCACGGCTGCTTTTTTGAAGAAAACCGATCGCCATTAGGCTTGTGCAATCATTACGCTGCCGATGACCCTCGACAAAGATACGAGCGCGGGCAAGGCTCTCGCCTTCTTGTCTGTCACGAGGGTGGAAATCTGATCGAGTTCACAGAAGCGCACGCGGCTGGTTACCCCGATTTTCGAATGGTCGGCGATCAATATGACGCTGGTTGAATTACGGACCATCGCCCTGGCAATCTCGGCCGTATGTTCGAAGAAATTCGTTGCCGCGCCCTCAATATCAATGCCGAAGGGAGATAGAAAAGCCAAGTCAGCCCTGAACCGATGGATGTCATTGATGGTCGACTGGCCGCCGGTTTCCGGCAGATCGTGGACAATGAAACCGCCAAGCAGGAAGACGCGACTGTCGGTGAGGTGTCGCGTCGAGGCGATGATCGTGGCGACCTGCAGGGAATTGGTCAGGATGTGCAGCCCCGACAGGGTCTTGAGTTCCTCCGCCAGCGCAGCCGTTGTCGTTCCGCCGTCAAGGAACAGGGTCTGGCCGCTGCGAACCAGGCTCGCGGCGGCGCGTGCGATCGCCCGCTTCTCTTCCAACCGGACGGTCGAACGCGTCTCGTAGGAGGCATCCTGCTCGCTGGGCAGGCTAACCGCTCCGCCATGGACGCGGCGCAGGCCGCCTTGCCGCTCCATCGCCACCAGATCGCGACGGATGGTTTCGGTCGAGACGCCGAAATCCTGCGCAAGCTTCTCGACCGAGACGCTCGCGAACGTGTCCAGCAGTGCGCGAATCCGCTGCTTTCGCTCTTCCTGCAACATCCCTTCGCCCTTTTCTGCCTGGCTCGCCGCACCCTATGAGCAGGAAACGCTTTGATGCAAATAACTCAAAAATCCACATTGCCACAAAATAACACAAATGCTAAATGATGATCCCATGTCAGGGAGGGCGTCATGCGGGCCGGGGGCGAACGGGCGAGTTGGTCGAGTTTTGCGCTCAAGCTGGCTGATGAGAGCGGCGCTATCCTGCGCGAGGCGACGGCCGTCAGGCCCAACGTCGAGGTCAAGGCCGACAAGAGCTTCGTGACGGCGCTGGATGCCCGAATCGAGCGACGCATGCGCGAGATGCTGGCGGACGCCTATCCAAACCACGGAGTAATCGGCGAGGAGGAAGGGTCGCAGAACGCCGACGCCGAGCATGTCTGGGTCGTTGATCCGATCGATGGCACCGCGGCCTTCATCGCCGGGATGCCGACTTACGGTACTCTGATCTCACTGATGCAGGCGGGCGAACCGATCATCGGCATCATCGACCATCCGATCACCGGCGAGCGCTGGTTCGGCGTCAAGGGCGCCCCGACGCTCTATAACGGCGCACCCTGCCGCGCCCGGTCGTGCAGCGGGCTCGGCGATGCCATTATGTCAGCGAGCAATCCCGATTTCTTTGGTGACAAAGAGCGTCCGGCACTCGATGCGATGCGCGCTGCCACGGCGTGGCGCATCTGGGGCGGCGCCTGCATGAGCTACGGCCGCCTGGCTTCCGGGCGCATTGACGTGGCGCTCGACACGCACCTGAAGCTGTGGGACTTCGCCCCCTTCCGCCCGATCATCGAAGGGGCAGGCGGAGTAATCACAGATTGGCACGGCGCACCGATCACACGAGAGACGGGACGGCAGATTCTGGTGGCGGGCGATCCGGCCCGGCATCGCGAAGCGCTGCTTCTCGTCGAAAGGGCGCTGAACAATTGACCAACACCCGCGCCGAAGCGGTGTCGTGCCGCGGCGGCCAGCATCACAGAGGGACGTGATGGGTATCGTGATCGAGGATCTGGCCGTTGCCTATGGCGGCACGCGCGTGATCGACGGGTTGGGGCTGACGATCGAGCCCGGCACGTTCTTCACTCTCCTGGGCCCGAGCGGTTGTGGCAAGACTACCCTTCTGCGCACAATCGCCGGCTTCGTGTCGGTCGAACGCGGCCATCTGCGCTTCGGCGGCGCGGAGGTTACACGGTTGCCGCCCCATCGGCGGGATATCGGCATGGTCTTTCAGGACTATGCGCTCTTTCCGGACAAGACGGTTTTCGACAACGTCGCTTACGGCCTGCGCGCTCGCGGACAGCCCGGGAGTGAGATCCGGACGAAGGTCGGCGCGGCTCTGGAGCGTGTCGGTCTTGGCCATCTCGGGTCCCGCCATCCCGCCGCACTGTCGGGTGGCCAGCGCCAGCGTGTCGCCCTTGCGCGTGCGCTCGTCATCCAGCCCCGGGTGCTGTTGATGGACGAACCACTCTCCAATCTCGACGCGAAGCTTCGCGCTCAGGTTCGCGAAACCATCGTCGATCTGCAGCGTGAAGCCCGGATCACCACCGTCTTCGTTACCCACGACCGCGAGGAGGCGCTCGCCATGTCCGATCGCATCGGCGTGATGAATCAGGGGCGGCTCGAACAGGTTGGCTCGCCCTTCGAGATCTATCGCGAACCGGCGACCGGCTACGTAGCCGACTTCGTCGGTGCCGCCAATCTCGTCGAGGTCGAGATCGGCGCTCATCGCGCCGGTGAGATTGGAGCCGCCGCCCTCGACGGTGTCAGAATCGCCGCTCGTGCCCCTGCCGCACTTGGCCCCGGTCGTGCATTGCTCGTTTCGCGGCCGGAGGATATCACTCTGGTCAACACGGATGCCGATGGCACGATCCCTGCTTCGATCATCCATAGGCAGTATCTCGGCGGCAAGACGAGCTACAAGGTCATGCTGGCAAGCGGCCGCATACTCGCGGTCGATCTCCAGAACGGCGCCCACGATCGTTTCGAGCCTGGCACCCGCGTCGGGCTTGAGTTCGATCCCGCCAAGACCCTGGTACTCGCGCCATGATCGCCTCAGCCCGCTCCGTCTGGCTCTGGCTCTCGGCGCTCGCGCTCGCGATCATGGCCGTCTTCCTGCTCTATCCGCTGCTCAATGTCCTGACCGGCAGCTTCGGCGGGGCAGGTAACCGATCCGGCTGGGCCGTGTTGGCAGGCGATCCGAAATACATCACCGCCATCCTCAACACCATCGTGCTCGGCCTCGTCGTGACGGTGACGACCACGGCAATTGGCGTGCCGCTCGCCTATTTCGCGGCGCGCTTCGATTTCCCTGGCAAGGGCATCGTCGCCGTGCTGCCGCTCGTGACTCTGGTCATCCCGGAGGTGATTGCAGCGCAGACCTGGTTGATGATGCTCGGCAACAACGGCTTCGTGACCCGCTGGCTCGGCGCGCACGGTATCGAGATGCCGAGTTTCTACGGCTGGCCCGGCCTGATCACTGTGATGACGTTCACATATTACACATACATATATATCGGCACGTTAGCTGCCATCCGCGGCTTCGACGTCCAGCTCGAGGAGGCAGCCCAAAGCCTCGGCACCTCCCCTACCCGGTCGCGGCTGAACGTCATGCTGCCGGTCGTCCTGCCCTCGGTGCTTGCGAGTGCGCTGCTCGTGTTCACCCTCATTGTCGGCAATTTCGCCACCGCGACGATCCTCGGCAATCGGGTACCGCTGCTCTCGGTCCTGACCTATCAGGCAGCCGTGGCGGAAGGTGGATCCGATCCGGTGATGCAGTCGACGCTCGCCACCGTCTCGATCGCCTTGGTCATGATCGTGCTGTTCGTGCAGCGTTGGATCGTCGCCCGCGGACGGCACGAGGT
>DAORNC010000019.1:16925-33070 GCA_035440785.1 Rhabdaerophilum sp.
CCGCCCTCTGAGGTTGCGCGGCCCGGCTGGTTTCGCCACCGGTCTCCTCGCCAGCCTGCTCGTCGTCATCTCGTTGCTGCCGCTCGGCTCGATCGTCATCGGGGCCTTCACGATGTCGCGCGGTCCGGTGATGCGCTGGGGCGAATGGACGACTGCTCATGTCGAGCGCCTCGTCCGCATCGCGCCCGATCCGGTACTGAACACGCTGATGTACTCCGCTTCGGCTACGGTGATCGGCATCGTCTTCAGCGCCATCGTCAGCTACTTGATCGTCAAGAAGCGCGACGTCCTGACCCCGGCGCTGGATTACCTGACAGCGCTACCTCTTGCCTTGTCAGGCACCATCATCGGCATCGGCCTGCTGATGTCCTTCAACACCGGATTTCTGTCGCTGACCGGCACAGCGAGCATCATCGTCCTGGCCTATGTCGTGCGCCGGTTGCCCTTCGGCATCCGCAACGCCTCATCAACGCTCTACAACATCCCCAACTCGATCGAAGAGGCCTCCATCAGCCTCGGGGTGCCGCCGGTCGCGACCTTCTTCAAGGTGGTGCTGCCACTCATGGTGCCGGCCATCGCCGCCGCCGCCATTCTCACCTGGACGACGACGGTGGCCGAGCTCTCGGCGTCGATCATCGTCTATTCCGGCGGTCGCGAGACCATGCCGATCCAGATCTTCAAGTTGATCGACTCCAACCTGATGGCGTCGGCATCTGCCTATGGGCTGGTGCTCATTGCCGTCATCCTCGTCCCGATCGTTGTCGCGACGCGGGTCTTCAATGTCGATCTGTTCTCGTCGAGGAGTTGATCCGACGCCCTGCAAACCGAGAAGTCAAAACAAGAGAAACACGATGAAGGGAAAGCACATGACCAGTCACATCAATCGCCGCACGATACTCGGCGGGCTCGCCGGCCTCGTGGCAACCTCAGCTCTCAATCCGACGCTGGCCCAAGGTGCAGCCGGAAACGTGGTGCTCTATACCTCCAATAACGCCCAGTCTGTCGATGCGATCCTCGGCGTCGCCAAGGACAAACTGCCCAACCTGAAGATCAGCACCATCACCGGGGGGTCGGGCCAGCTCCTCCGCCGGCTCGAAGCGGAAGCGGCCAAACCGCAGGGCGACCTCTTCTGGAGTTCCAGCGCTAACACACTCGGCGCTTTCTCCCAGTTGTTCGAGCCCTATACCTCGTTGGAAGCGGCAAGCATTCCCGCCACCCTGCGCCATCCGCAGAATCTTTGGACCGCGTCCAACATCCACCTCGTCGTGGCGATGATCAACAAGAACCGGCTTGCCGGGACGAGCGTCCCCAAGAGCTGGAAAGACCTCCTGGCCCCGGCCTTCAAGGGCAGGATTATCATCGCCGACCCGACCAACAGCTCGACCGCATATACAATCCTCTGGGGCATCGACAAGCTGCTCGGACCGGAGGCCTTGAAGGCGCTGGGGGCCAATCTCGTTGTTTCCAGCGCGGCTTCGACCGTGCTGCGCAGCGTAGCTCAGGGTGAATACGCAGTGGGCCTGACCTTCGAGTCCAACGCCTATGCCTATGTCGCCGGAGGACAGCGCGAGATTTCGCTGCTCTATCCGGCGGAAGGCACCTTCGCCACTCCCGAGTATCAGGCGTTGGTCAAGGGTGCGCCCGCTGGCGCTGCCGCCAAGGCGGCCTATGATCTGCTGCTTTCGAAAGCGGTCCAGACCGCGCTGCTGGAGAACGCGTTCCGCAGGCCCAGTCGTTCGGATATCGACGTCTCGAAACACGCCGATCTGCCTGACATCGGGAGTGTCAAGATTTTCGACATCGACGAGATCGAAGCAGCCGCCAAACGCGACGAGTTTCTGAAGCGTTGGCAGTCCTACGTGAGCGCCGCAAAGTGAGACGACAGCGCAGCGAGCCAGCTTGCTCGTCAACGGGGGACTGTCGGTAGCACGAGGAAACAGCAAAGCAACCTGCATGGTGTGAACTGTCTCCGATTTGCCCATGGCTCCAGCTTCCAAATAAGTTGGAGCCAGGACGAGCAAAACAACGACCAGATTCTCCTCCCGGGTGCACAAGCTCGCCGTCACATTGGTCCCGGATCACGAGGGCGATTGCCCCTTGCGCTGGACAGCCCGCCAGCCGATTTCCGCCAAGATCGGCTGCTCGGCGCGCACACTGCTTGGCTGGGATGGGAAGACCGAGGTCGACACCGGCAAACGTGCCAGCATTTCCGCCGATGTTGCCTGGAAGCTGAAGGCGCTCGAACGTGAGAACCACGAGCTCAGGCTGAGCTCAACCGACCGTTCAAACGATGATCGCGTTTCTTGACGATCTCCGGGGCATGCACCGGGGGAAGGCGAAAAGAACGGCGGTGCCACCCAGATCCGATTGCACAAACTGTCGTTCTGTTTCGCTTAATTGGTGGATTATTCACCATGTAATATTGCATGAGATGTCGTGGCCCCTGCATTTCCTCGGTTTTTTCCGGTTATCAGGGAAAACTGATGCCAGAACGGTTCGCGTTTGGCTGTGTGAGGCACCAAATCATGCGGCTTCGATCCATCACCGTTCGCTGACAGCCACTCCATTCTTCACAGAGGAGGGCGGATAGAGGATCACCCGGTCTCCGGCAACAAGACCTGAGATGACCGTCGCGGCCTTGCCCGAGCGGAGGCCCAGTTCGACCTTGACCAGCCGGGCCTTTCCCCCTTCGATCCGGAAGACGTGCATGTCTCCGCCCTGCCGGAACAGCGCGCCGATCGGCACCACCAGCGCCTGCGCGAGATCGTCGACGACGATCGCAACCTCAACCCGGAAGCCATCTGACAACCCGCCCCATTCCTCGCGCGGTGAGGCGATGTCGATCACGACCCAGACGCGCTGCTCCTCGACACCAAGCGCAGAGGTCTTGGAGAATGCGGAAGGCTCGACCCGTCGGACACGGCCGCGCAAGGGTTTTCCTCCGCCCCAGCCGGTGACGGTTACTTCCGCGCCTGGCCTGACCCGAACGGCCTCGGTCGTCAGGAGATCGACCGCGATTTCGAGATCGGACGGTTCACCGATTTCGAGGATCGCCGTGCTGGCGGCCACCATCGCCTCGCTCTCCTGCAACACCCGCAATACCCGCCCCGCCACCGGGGAGCGGATGACGATCGCATCGCCTTCCGTCTCTCCGCCTCGCGCAAGGGCGGCACGGGCCTGCCCGAGCGCATGGCTCGCCGCGTCGCGCCGCCGCTCGGCGACACCGACATCTCGCTGCGCGGCCTCGTGGGCGTAGATGTCGCGATCGAGTTGGGCGGCACTCGCCGCGCCGGTCGTCGACAGGCGCCGCGTACGGTCGAGATCGGAGCGGGCCTTGTCGAGCAGAACCTTCGCGCGTTCAAGCGCAAGCGATGCCTCCTCAAGAGAGGCCTCCGCCGCCCCGACCTGTTCCTCCAGCCCCTTGCGGGCCGGAGCGTCGAGCAGCGCCGGCAATCCGGAGCGCAGCCGTGCGACGATCTCGCCCTCCTTCACTTCATCGCCGGGGCGAAGGGTGACGCGGATCAGGCGGCCGGGCAGCGGCGAAGAAACCGTATAGCGCTCGCGGACGCGGGCCTTGCCGTCTTCCTCGACGAGCGCGACGAACCGCCCGGCGTTGACGGTCGCCGCTTCCACCTGCACCGCACGCGGCGCGAAAGCCCAGTAAAGAAAACCCGCCACGCTGCCGATCAGCGCTACAAGGGTGAGAATTCGCCCTGCCGTCATGGTCTAGTCCCTCGTCTTCAGGACGCTGGTTAGGTCGATCGCGTCGACCTGCCGCCGGATGCTCGCCGCGCTGAGAACAATCGCGCCGAGCACGATCAGCACGGAAGCGCCGAGCGTGAACGGCGTCACCACCACCGGCATCTGGAAGCTGTCGTTCTGCCGCAGAGTGAGGAGAAAGACGATCAGCCAGCGCGACAATACCATGCCGAGCGGCAGGGCAATGGCCGCCATGATCGCGAGCTCGGCAAAAAGGATGCGTGAGACCTCTGAACGCGTCAGGCCGAGAATGCGCAGCCCCGCGAGTTCCCAGGCGTGCTCCTGAAGCGCAATGCGGGCAGCGTTATAGACAAGACCGACCGCGATCAGCACGCCGAACCCGGCAAGAAAAGCGGCGCTGACGAGGATCATCCCGGCGATCGTCTCGTTGAAGGCGGTAAACATGGTCTCGCGCGGGGTGAAGGCCTCGATGGCGGGAAAATCCCTGAGCCTTTTCCAGAGCATCTCCGAGAACTGGCCATCAACTGAGAGCAGCAGTGCGTTGACGGTCGCGCCCTCCCGCAGGAGCCGGTTGAGCGCCACGATCTCCATATAGGCTGTCAGCCCGAGGATATCGTCCACCAGAGCGGTGACGGCCACATCCCGCGAGGGGCGCGCGCCTTCGAGAATTTCCATACGCAGCGATTCTCCCACCGAAAGACCGAGCCGCTGGGCGAGCCGCCGGGAGAGCACCACACCATCAGCCGGAAGGGAGATCCGGTTGAGATCCGCGTCACGCGGCACCAGCAACTCGCTTCCCGGTTCGAGCCCCTGCACCGAGCCGCGATGGGTGCGATGCCCAGCACGGAACCGGACCGGAACGATCCGTTGCCCTTCGGCAAAACGCACACCCGGCAGCGCCTCGATCTCCCGGACAGCGCGCGCGGAAACCGCATGATTGAGAATGATATCCGCCTGACTGCGATTGATCCGGCCAAAATTCATATCGATCATGGTGCCAATTGCATCCCACCAGAAGACCCCCAACGCGACGATCGGCACCGAGAGCGAGAGCCCGAAAACCGTCATCATCGAACGGAGCGGCCGCCCGGCCAGCGCCCGGAGCGCCATCAACCGGCGCGGCGAGGTCACGATCCGCGACATCAGCCGCTCGAGAAACGATCCACCCTGCGCGATCGGAATTTCCGGCTTCATCGCGACAGCCGCCGGCTGCATCACCACGCGCCGCACGGCGTTGAACACGCCGAGGATCGCAGCAGCGAAGGCCAGCGCGCCGGCAAGGAGCGGCAGCCACGGGCGGAAGGTGTAATTCCAGTCCGGGAACCGGAAAAACGGGCGATAGAGATCGACCATCACACGTCCGAGCCAGCCACCGAAAATCGCGCCGATGAGGATGCCGAACGCGGTAACGAGCATCGCGAGCTTGAGATAGTGCCAGAAGATCGGCAGGTCCGGATAGCCGAGCGCCTTGAGCGTGGCGATCTGCTCGCGCTGGGCGCCGATGAGGCGTGTCAGGGCGACATTGAGCAGGAAGCTCGCGATCCCGAGAAAAAACAGCGGCGCGATGATCGAGGTCACGCGTTGTTCGGCGATTTCGTCCTCGACGAACCGGTGCGAAGGGTGAATGTCGCGGCCGTAAGCACCGAGCCCACCATAGGGCTCGATGATGCGGTCGATCTCGGGGATGAGCAGAGCTTCCGAAGCGTCCGGCGCAAGGCGGATCACAAGATCGTTGAACGCGCCTTTCATGTCGAACGCCGCCGCGACCGCTTCTGTCCCTGCCCAGATGATGACGTAGTTCTTGTTGTCCGGCAGCGGCACGCCGCTCCGCGAGGCGAAGACAAATTCCGGCGCCATCGCGGTGCCGACGATCGTGAAGACCTGCCGCCGTCCGTTGAGGAACACCTCGATGCGTTCGCCGAGCTGCACCGCGCGCGCCTCCGCGTAGCTCGTGTTGACGATAACCTCGTTCGGCCGGGCGGGGTCGATCCAGCGCCCGCTCATCAGGCGCAGCCGGTTGATCTGCGGCTGGTCGTGGGCCGGTATCGACACGATCCGCCCGGCGACGGGAAAGCGGGAATCGTCGCGGTTGACGCGGACGTTCTGTCCGATCCGCGCCTCGATCGCGGCGACTCCGTCCAGCGCCGCAATGCGCTGCGCCAGAGGCAGTGGCGCGCGCTTTACCTGCGCGAACACGTCGCCGAAGCGTTCGGTTTCATAATGCAGTGCCTGCATCGAGACCAGCGTCAGGTAGTTCGAGGCGCTCATCACGAACAGCGCGACACCGGAGCCGACCAGCAACATGATGGCGAGCGCCTGAGCGCGCAGCTTCCAGAAATCGCGGAACAGCTTCCGGTCGAGCATGTTCACCAGACCAGCTCCTTCGCATCGAGCCGGCGGGCGTTGGTCTCTGTCTCGATGATCTTTCCGTCTCGCATCCGCAAGACACGATGCGCCATGCCGGAGATCGCCGAGTTGTGGGTAATGACGATCGTGGTGGTGCCGAGCTCCGCGTTGACCTTCTGGATCGCCGCCAGCACCACCCGACCCGTGTCATAGTCGAGCGCGCCGGTCGGCTCGTCGCACAGCAGGATATCCGGCAACTTGACGATGGCGCGCGCCACCGCGACGCGTTGCTGTTCCCCCCCGGAAAGCTGGGCAGGAAAATGATCGAGCCGGTGCGAGAGTCCGACAAGCTCCACCGCCTCTTCCGGCTTCATCGGCTTGGGCGCGATCTCGGCGACGAGCTGCACGTTCTCTCGCACGGTGAGGCTGGGAATCAGGTTGTAGAACTGGAACACGAAGCCGACATGCTCTCGCCGGTAGAGCGTCAGTTCCGGCTCGCCTGCGCCGGTCAACTGATGGTCACGGTAGCGCGCGTCCCCCGATGTTGGTGCATCGAGCCCGCCGAGAATGTTGAGCAGCGTCGATTTGCCCGAACCGGAAGGGCCGAGCAGCACAATGAACTCGCCAGCGAGGATATCGAGATCGACATCCCGCAAGGCATGGACCGCCGCTTCACCCGTGCCATAGGTCTTCGTCAGGCCGCGCGCACGGAAAACCGGCTCGCCTGTCAACCCATCGTGGCCGGTCCTGTCTGCCATCGTCAATCGTTTCGACCTGCGGGAAGGATTTTCCACCCTAGGCTCGCTGCGCGCATTGCCGAATGATCTCGAACAATACACCTATCCTACCCGGAACCCCTCGTCGCCAGAAGCGTTTCGACCTCGGCCCGGACCGGCGCACCGCTCGCGCCGCCCGCACGCGAACATTTGATGGCCGCCGCCGCGTTCGCGAACCACATGGCAGATATGGCATCCTGCCCCTCCCCCAGCGCGAAGGCAAAGGCCCCATGCCAGACATCACCCGCGCCAAGGGTATCGACCACGCGGACCGGAAACGCCGGGACATGGCCGCTTGCCTCGCCGGCAACGAAATAGACGCCGTTCGCACCATCGGTGACGGCAGCGAAGCCAGATCCCTTCGCGGCAAGACGATGCAGGCCGGCGGCAAGATCGTCTTCGCCGCTCCATTCGCGCAAGCCCTGCGCGGAAAAGACGGGATGCGTCGCCAGCGAGATCAGGCTTTCGTCCGTCGGCTTCCGGTCACCGTCGAACACCGCCGGAATACCCCGCGCGCGGGCAAGCCGGAAGAGATGTGTCGCGCCATGCTCCCACCGCGTGTCGCCGAGCACGGCAGCGGCATCCTCAGGCAGGTTGCGCGGCAACCAATCGGGCTGTTCGGGCATCGCAGGATCAAAGTGGTTGACGATCGTCCGGCTGCCGTCTGGCTCGATAACGATGGCCGATCGCGATGTCCGTGTGTCAGGAATTGCGGCCGAGCCGGAGAGATCAAGGCCCTCCCCCTTAAGCCGGGTGCGCAACAGGCGCCCGGTTTCATCATCGCCGAACCGGGCGATCAGGCGAGCGAGGCCCCCAAGGCGGGCGATCGCCAGCGAGGCATTCGCGGCATTGCCCCCGATGACCGATTGCAGCGCGGCTGCGCGATGTTTCTCGCCGGGTCGGAGCGGTTCCGGTATCGAGAAAACCTCGTCAAGAACCACGATTCCTATCGAAACGACCGCTGTCATTCTCGCACTCCTAGGGGGCGACAGGCGGTACGCGTACGATGTCCCATGCACCCTCCCACAGGCCACGCCGTGCTTCTTTCGCACGCCCGAGCGCGGCAAGGATCGCACTGTCGTTGCGACTGGTGGGGCGAGCCCAGCCGCCATCGACGAGCCGTAACGCGAGGTCGGCACCATCGACCGTGCAGTTCCACAAGCCCGTCCCAGGATCGCGCGGCTTGTTCGCCGGCTTGCCGGATACGAGCTGACACAAAGGTTCCCTGTCCCGGATCAGACCGATCAGCGCCGCGCGCGATTGCAGACCGCACGCCCAGAGCCGTTTCTCGTCGCCGAGGCAGATGGCAGTAGCCGGCGGCCCCTCGATCCCATCGAGCACAAAAGCCCGCGTCTCCGTAGTGAAAACATGCGCCTGTATCGGCTCGAACGGACCCGTAACGACAACGCTCGGCCGAAAGCCGGATCGCATGCCGAAATCGCGCCCCGAATAGGGGGTCAGGCGCGCCGGCTCCGCATTGTCGGAGGACGTCTCGCTCGCTGGCATGGGCGCTGGCGCAGGGGGAACGACGATCGCTTCCTGCCTGTCGCGTTGACGGGCCGCATGGACGGAATAGGCGATCAGGCCACATGCCGCGAGCAGGAGCGTGATCGCTCCCGTGATCGCAAGGCTCCGCCATTGCGGAGGTGCCGCGCCCGGAGAGGGCTCCTTGCCTCGCATGTCGCGGATATCCTCTCCCACGGGCACTCCGGTTTCGGTTGAGGTGAGAAACGCCCTGATCGACCGGAACGGGAATTTAGTCGCGGCCTGGACTGTGAGCAATCACGAATGCGGTGAGAAACCGGTCAAGCCCCTTGCATCAACCGGGCTTCCGGCAACAATACGCCGCCCGCTGGAACCTCGTGCCCGTGCCACAAACCGAAGCTCCGACGCCACCCTTCCGGGTCTGGTCGCTGATCGTGACGATCTTTGGCGATATCGTGATGGATCGCGGCACGATCGCCGAGCCGGAGCCGGTCTGGATCGCCCCGGTGCTCGAATTACTGGCCTTGCTCGGAGTCGACGCCGCTGCCGCGCGCACGAATTTCTCGCGCCTTGTCGCAAACGGAACCTTGATGCGCGACAAGACCGGACGAAACACCTTCTATAGGTTAAGCCCCGCCAGCCGGGCCGACTTCCGCAAGGCCGCATCGATCATCTATGGCCGCGACCTTCCACGCCACACGGGACGCTTCTCGCTCGCGCTCATCGATCGAGCGCCGGATCGCGCAGCAGCGCGCGAGCAACTCGTCCATTCCGGGTTCCGCTTCGTCACGCCTGGCGCCGCAATCCTGCCGGAACGCGAGACAAAGCAGGCGATTACCCTCCCGGAAGGCGTGATTCCGGCACTGGCATCGGCTTCACGGTCCGTCGCGGAAGCGGCCCGCGAGGCCTGGCAGCTCGATGCACTGGCCCAGAGTTATCGCTGGTTTCTCGGCGAATTCGCCGACCTGCAACGGGAAAATCTCGTGCTCGACCCTGCAACGGCAGTCGCCCGGCGGGTTCTGCTGGTTCACCATTTCCGGCGGCTGATTCTGCGCGATCCACTGCTTTCGGAGGAGAATCTTGCAGCGGACTGGCCGGGCGCGGAAGCACGCAGCCTATTCGATACCGGCCTCGATACTCTGGCGGAATACTCAGCCGTCTGGCTGAAGGACCACGGTCTCGGCGTCTGATCGCATTCCCGCAAACGATTGCTTGCGAGTTAATGCGCAACATTTTTTGTTGACACAAGTCAATTTTGTTTCAGAATGCTGTCAATTGGGCAGAGGCCCGAAGGGAGAGACGCCGATGTATGCGCAGGCTTTGGACCAGAAGGACAAGGCACCTTCCGCGGTGGAAGATCCGGAACATCTTGCCCGCTTCGAAGCCCGTTGCGCGGCCGAGGAAAAGATCGAACCGAAGGATTGGATGCCGGAGGGGTATCGCCGCACGCTCATCCGCCAGATTTCCCAGCACGCCCACTCCGAGATCATCGGCATGCAGCCGGAAGGGAACTGGGTGACGCGCGCGCCCTCACTGCGACGCAAGGCCGTCCTGCTCGCCAAGATTCAGGACGAGGGCGGTCACGGACTTTACCTCTATTCCGCTCGGCATCGCGCGCGAGGAGATGTACGAGCAGCTCCTTTCCGGAAAGGCCAAGTATTCCTCGATCTTCAATTATCCAACTCTGGACTGGGCCGATATGGGTGCAATCGGCTGGCTGGTCGATGGCGCGGCGATCATGAACCAGATTGCGCTCTGCCGTTGTTCCTACGGGCCTTATGCCCGCGCGATGATTCGCATCTGCAAGGAGGAGAGCTTCCACCAGCGGCAGGGCTACGAAATTATGCTGACGCTTGCGAAAGGCACGCCAGCGCAGAAGGAAATGGCGCAGGATGCGCTTAACCGCTGGTGGTGGCCGTGCCTGATGATGTTCGGCCCGCCTGACGCGGTTTCCGAACACTCGCAGGAATCGATGCGCTGGAAGATCAAGCGCTTTTCGAATGACGCCCTTCGCCAGAAATTCATTGATGCGACCGTGCCGCAGGGCCATTTTCTCGGCCTGACTTTCCCCGACCCCGATCTCAAGCTCAACGAAACAACCGGCCATTGGGAAACCGGGCCGATCGACTGGGACGAATTCAAGCGCGTGCTTTCGGGCGATGGCCCCTGCAACCGCCAGCGCATGCGTCACCGCCGCCAGGTCGAAGCCGATGGCGCATGGGTGCGCGAGGCTGCCCGTGTCCACGCCGAAAAACGCGCGGCGCGTCAAGCCGCCGCCAAGCTCGCCGCCGAATAAGGAAACGCCCGATGGCCGAAACGACAACCCCTCTCTACGAGGTCTTCATCCGCGCGAAGGCGGGCCTTGCCCACAAGCACGCCGGCTCCCTACACGCCCACGACGACGCGATGGCGTTGCAGATGGCACGCGACGTCTACACCCGCCGCGGCGAAGGCGTTTCGATCTGGGTGGTCCGCTCCGATCTGATCGCCGCCTCGGACCCGACCGACAAGGACATGATGTTCGAGCCGACCGCCTCGAAGATCTACCGCCACCCCACCTTCTACGAAGTGCCGGAAGAAGTGGGGAACATGTGATGGCGGACAACAATCTCGTCACCTACACACTTCGCCTCGCCGACACCGCACTCGTGCTCGGCCATCGCCTTTCGCAATGGAGCAGCTACGGCCCAACGATCGAGGAAGACATCGCGATGTCCAACCTCGCGCTCGATCTCATCGGCCAGGCGCGTCTCCTTTACGATTACGCGGGTGCCGCCGAGGGTAAGGGGCAAGACGAAGACGCCCTCGCCTACCTGCGCGACGAACACGCCTATCTCAACCTGCTGATCACCGAACAGCCGAACGGCGATTTCGCGGCCACGATGGCGCGCCAGTTCCTCTATACGGCCTTCATGCAACCTTACATGGAAGCGCTGATGCGCTCGAAGGATGCAACGCTGGCCGCCATCGCCGCCAAGGCCGAGAAGGAACTGGCCTACCATGTTCGCCATGCCGGCGAATGGCTGGTCCGGCTGGGAGACGGCACGAAGGAGAGCCATGCGCGGGCACAGGCCGCGCTCGACGATCTCGCGATTTTCGTCGGTGAGTTCTTCGAGACCGACGCCGTGGAAAAGGCGATGATCGCCGCTGGCATCGCGCCCGATCCGGCCGCGATCCGGCCCCGGTTCGAGGCAATGCTGGATCGGGTGCTCGGCGAGGCGACCTTGCGCCGGCCCGTGTTCACCGCACATCACCTCGGCGGCAAGACCGGGCGGCACACGGAGCATCTCGGCCCAATGCTGGCGGAGATGCAGGTGCTGCACCGCGCCCATCCCGGCGCCGTCTGGTAAGCGATGACAGCCGCGCCCGCCCTCCCGCTTGATCTCGCCCGCGCCCGCGCGGCAGTCGGCGCGGTGACGGACCCGGAAATTCCGGTGCTCACGCTCGACGATCTCGGCGTCATCCGCGATATCCGGCAGGATGAGGCCGGTCGCATCGAGGTCACGATCACCCCGACCTATTCCGGTTGCCCGGCAATGGCGGCGATGGCGCTCGATCTCGAGGCCGCCCTGCTTGCCGCCGGCTTCGCGGAGGCGCGCATCCGCACCACACTCTCGCCCGCCTGGACGACTGATTGGATGACCGAGGGTGGGCGCGAGAAACTCCGAGCTTATGGTATCGCGCCGCCGGAACGCGCGACACGACGCGCGCTCTTCGGCGAGGATACGAAACCTGCCTGCCCGCGTTGCGGCTCGGGCAAGACGGCGAAAGTCAGTGAATTCGGCTCCACGGCTTGCAAGTCGCTCTGGCGCTGCGAAGCCTGCCTTGAGCCTTTCGACGCCTTCAAATGCATCTAGCGCATCCGTCTGCCAGCCAGGCATCGATTGGCAGAAAAAAGCGGATACGAAAAAGAGAGACGAGACCCCGATGACCCGCTTCCATCCCCTCAAGGTAACCGAAATCCGCCGCGAGACGCCGGACAGCGTGTCGATCCTGTTCGATCTTCCCGACGGCTTGCGCGAAACCTTCGCCTTCAAGCCGGGGCAATATCTCACCCTTCGCACGATGATCGACGGAGAGGAAATTCGCCGCTCCTATTCGATCTGCGCCGCGCCTGATGAAGGCGTGCTGCGCGTCGGGGTGAAGAAGGTTGCGGGCGGCGCCTTCTCGACCTTCGCCAACGAGAACCTGAAACCGGGCGATGCCATTGAGGCAATGCCGCCCGAAGGCCGCTTTACGCCGAAGAAGGCTGGCCTGCGCGAAGTGCTCTGCATTGCCGCCGGCTCCGGCATCACGCCGATCCTCTCGATCGTCAAGGCGCTGCTCGCCCGCGAGAAGAATGTCGCCGTCACGTTGATTTACGGCAACCGCACCACCGCCTCGGTGATGTTCGCCGAAGAGATCGAGGATCTGAAGAATCGCTATCTCGGCCGTCTTTCCGTGCTGCATGTACTCTCGCGTGAAGCGCTCGATTCCCCGCTTCTCAACGGCCGCATCACCGGCGAGCGGCTGAAAGCGCTGGCGGAAGGCGTCATCGACGTAACGCGCATCGACGAAGCCTTCATCTGCGGCCCGGAAGGCATGGTCGGCGAGGCCAAGGCGGCACTCGCCGGCCTCGGCGTTCCGGCGGACGCCATCCACACCGAACTCTTCACGCCCGCCGCGCCGCGCAAGGCTTTCCGGCCGCCGGAAGGCAAGGCTGCGGATGCCATCCTGGCTCAGGTCACCGTCACGCTCGACGGGCGCACCAACACTTTCGACATGTTGGAGGGGGATGAGAACCTCATCGACGCTGCCGCACGCGCGGGGCTCGACCTACCCTACTCCTGCAAGGGCGGCATGTGCTGCACCTGCCGTTGCCGCGTGACTGACGGCGCGGTCGATATGGCCGTGAACTATTCGCTCGAAAACTGGGAGACCGAAGCGGGGTTCGTGCTTGGCTGCCAGTCGCGCCCGACGACGGGCAAGCTGGCTGTGGACTTCGACCAGATCTAATCCAGCAAGGAATCAAGCAACCCGGATCGCCGATATGGCCATGCGGGTGACAAGTGCGGAGTATTCCGCTTCGCTCATCGCCCCACCCTCGCGGAACCACATGTATTTCCAGTTGAGGATGCCGAACAGCGACATCGTGACCGGTCGCAGGCTTGCCCGCGGAATATCCGGCCGAACGGCGCGGACGACGCCGGACAAGCATGTCACCAGCCGACGTTCGAGCGCCTTGAGTTCGTCCTGTTGCGTTTCCGGCAGTTGCGAGAGGTGGTTGATCTGCACCTTGTGTTCGGCATCCGCGCCGCGATAGCAGGCAAAGATCGCATCGATCACGGCGGCGAGCCGGGCTTCGGGCTGCCGGTCAGGATCGTCAGCCTTTTCCGCCATCTCGACAAGATGGACGAGGTGATCGCGGATGATCGCGTAGAGAAGCGCGTCCTTCGAGGGATAATAATGGTAGAACAACGCCTTGGAGACACCGAGCGCCTGCGCGATCTCGTTCATCGACGTGCGGTCATAGCCGGCGACGGCAAAGAGCTTCGCCGCCTCACTGAGGATCGAGCCGCGCTTGTTCTCGTAGTCCGCTGCCCTCGGCCGCGCCATCGTCAGCCCTTCGGCCGGAGATCGACGATGCGCCTCGCCTTGCCTTGCGACCGCTCGATGCCCTCCGGCGGCAGGACGCTGACCCAGGCTGTCACGCCGATCCGATCCTTGATGCTCTTGGCCAGGGTCTTCGCGGCGGCATTGGCCGCGCCTCCCGCGCCGGGGCGGGCCTCGACCTTGATCTCCATCTCGTCCATGCGCCCCTCGCGCGTGAGCACGATCTGGTAGTGCGCCGAGAGCGCGTCGAGCGAGAGCAGCATCTCCTCGATCTGCGTCGGAAAGACGTTGACACCACGGATGATCATCATGTCGTCCGAACGGCCCGTAACCTTCTCCATCCGCCGCATCGAGCGCGCGGTGCCGGGCAGCAGCCGGGTGAGATCGCGTGTGCGATAGCGGATGATGGGCATCGCCTCCTTTGTCAGCGAGGTGAAGACGAGTTCGCCCTTTTCGCCGTCCGACAGCACGGCCCCGGTCTCAGGGTCAATGATCTCGGGGTAGAAGTGATCCTCCCAGATGTGGAGCCCGTCCTTGGTCTCGACGCATTCGTTGGCAACGCCCGGCCCGATGACCTCCGACAGCCCGTAGATATCGACCGCGTGCATGTCGAACGCGGCCTCAATCTCAAGGCGCATGGCGTTGGTCCAGGGCTCGGCACCAAAAATGCCAACCTTGAGCGAGGTTGAGCGCGGATCGAGCCCGCGTTTGTTGAATTCATCGAGGATCGCGAGGCAATAGCTCGGCGTCACCATGATGATGTCGGGCCGGAAATCCTCGATCAGGCTCACCTGCCGCTCGGTCATACCGCCGGAGATGGGGATCACGGTGCAGCCGAGACGCTCGGCGCCGTAATGCGCGCCAAGACCGCCGGTGAAGAGCCCGTAGCCATAGGCGATGTGGCAGGTCATTCCCGCGCGGCCACCGGATGCACGGATCGAGCGCGCCATCACCTCGGCCCACATGTCGATATCGGCCTTCGAATAGCCGACAACCGTGGGTTTGCCGGTCGTGCCGGAAGAAGCATGGATGCGCGCTAGCCGCTCGCGCGGAACCGCAAACATGCCGAAGGGATATTGATCGCGAAGGTCCGCCTTTGCCGTAAAAGGAAACTTCGCAAGATCCGCGAGGCTGCGGCAATCGTCCGGGTGGACGCCGGCAGCCTCGAACGCGTTCCGGTAATGCGGCACGTTGTCATAGGCGTGGCGCAGGGTTTTCTGCAGCCGCTTCAGTTGCAGCGCGGTGATTTCATCGCGGCTGGCGATCTCGATCGGATCGAGCGAAGAACGCGACGGGGTGAGATCGAGCATGTCAGCCTCCCTGAAGCATCTGTCCGCCTCCGATTCCCGGCTGACGGAAGAAACGGATGCGAAAAAAGAACAAATCAGACAAGCGAGCCGGGGATGGTGCGCGAATGACCCCGGAATTCTGCAATGATATTGCCGGCCTCGTCGCGCACGGTCACATCGGTGATACCGGAACGCTCGCCGCGCTGGCGCTCGACGGCCTCGGCCGTCAGGCGGGTGCCGAGTTTGCCCGGCGCGAGATAGGTTACCTGGCAATGCTGCGCAACATTCCGCGGGCCGTGACTGTTGCAGGCGAAGGCGAAGGCGCTGTCGGCCAGAAGGAAGATATAGCCGCCGTGGCACATGCCATGTCCGTTGGTCATGCTCTCGCGAATCGTCATCGTCATGACCGCCCGGCCGGGGCCAACCGAAACGCGCTCGATACCGAGCGCCTGCGTGGCATTGTCTTCGGTCCACATCGCCTCCGCGCTGCGGCGGGCGATCTCGTCCTTGTCCATCCCGCTCATGTCAGCCTCTTCCCGCGAAATTCGGTGTACGCTTTTCCATGAAGGCGGCGACGCCCTCGGCATAGTCGTCCGAAAAACCTAGGCGGCGCTGCTCATCGCGTTCGTGATCGAGTTGAACATCGAGCGTACCGGTCGCAGCCTTGTGGATCGCCGCCTTGATCGCCGCGAGCGCACCGGTGGGCTGCGTCGCGAGATGCGCGGTGAGCGCCTTGGCTTCAGCGAGCAGCGCCTCGTCGTCGATACATTTCCAGATCAACCCCCAGGTTTCGGCCTTTTCGGCCGAGAGCGGCTCGGCCAGCAGCGCGCCGCAGTGAAAGCCCTGGTTGGACGAAGGCGGATCGCCGTCTTCATAAGGCAACTGATCGTGATAGGTCCGCATGTGCTTCCACTCGGGCTTCAATCGCGGCGGCAGG
>DAORNC010000020.1:0-626 GCA_035440785.1 Rhabdaerophilum sp.
ATAGGCCTCGGCCGCTGTGATGCGCTGGATCGGGTTCGGCGGCAGCGCGGTCGCCAACAGCAATGGCCCGGTCGCGACCATGAGATCGGCGAGCACCGCATAGCCACCCGCGCCGTCGCGGCAGGCAATCATGGCTGAGGCGGCGCGGCGCAGGCCCCGCCCTGGCGTGAACAGTGAGATCGCTTCGAGGATGTTGGTCTTGCCCGCGCCGTTGGGGCCGCACAACGCGACGAGCGGCGCATCCGGCCCGATGTCGAGCGACGGATAGGAGCGGAAATCGCTGAGCCGCAGCCGGGTGATGCGCGGCTGCACCTCGGCAACCGGCATGGTCAGACGCGCATCGGCATCAGCACGTAGAGGCTGGCTGCGCCTTCGCGATCCTGGATGAGTGTCGGTGAACCGGAATCGGCGAGCTTGAGCAGAGCCGTGTCGCCTTCGAGCTGGCCGATGATATCGAGGAGATAACGCGCGTTGAAACCGATCTCGAGCGGCGAGGCCTCGTAGTCGACCGCCAGTTCCTCGATCGCCTGCCCGGCATCCGGGTTATGCACGGAGAGCGTCAACTTGCTATCGCCCAGCGAGAATTTCACCGCACGGCCACGTTCGGACGAGATGGTCGATACCCG
>DAORNC010000020.1:761-5580 GCA_035440785.1 Rhabdaerophilum sp.
GGAACCCACGGTCGCGCGGATCTTGACGGTCGAAAGCTCGATCTCGACCTGCGACTCGCTGTCGGTCAGCAGCTTCTGGAGTTCGGCAACGGTCTTGCGCGGCACTATGACGCCGGGCATGCCGGATGCACCCGCCGGCGCGGGCGTGTCGCAGAGCGCGAGGCGGTGCCCGTCGGTTGCTACGGCGCGTAAAACGTTCTCTCCGTTCATCTCGGTGGTGTGGAGATAGATGCCGTTGAGGTAATAACGCGTCTCCTCGGTTGAGATCGCGAACTGCGTCTTGTCGATGAGATTGCGGAGATGACCGGCCTGCACCGAGAAGCGGTGGCTCATCTCGCCCGGCGCGAGATCCGGGAAATCGCTCTCCGGCAGGGTCTGGAGCGAAAAGCGCGAACGGCCCGAGCGCAGCACGACCTGCCCCGCGTTGCCATCCTGCTCAAGGCTCACCTGCGCGCCGTCCGCCAGCTTCCGGACGATATCATAGAGCACATGCGCGGGCACGGTTGTCGTGCCGGCCTGAAGCACTTCGGCCGCGACGACCTCGACGATGTCGATATCGAGATCGGTCGCCTTCAGCGCGAGCTGGCTGCCCTCGGCGCGCAGGAGGACGTTGGCGAGAACCGGAATGGTGTTGCGGCGTTCCACGACCCGGTGCACGTGCCCGAGAGCCTTCAGCAGCGCGGCCTGCTCAACCGTAACCTTCATCGTTCGTCCGTCCCGTTACCGAACAAAAACCGCCTCGCAGGGAGACGGCACCATCATGCAATCTGCCAAGCTCTGCAGCTTGGCCGGAGACAGTGGCGTGTCGGTGCGGAAAACTCAAGGGGAGGCGCGCCCGAGCGGGCTGGGTTGAGGCGGAGAATCACAGGATTCCAGCCCACCGCAGGCCCCGGAGCCAGACCAGGAGGCGTCACTCCTGGAGCATCCGCTTGAGATGGTCGATCTCGCCGGCGAGTTCCGTGTCGGTCGTGACCATACCCTCGATCTTGCGCACGGCATGCAGCACGGTCGTGTGGTCGCGGCCCCCGAACCGCCGGCCGATTTCCGGCAGCGAACGCAGCGTGAGCGATTTCGCCAGATACATCGCGATCTGGCGCGGACGGACGACGGTCGCCGTGCGGCGCGAGGACAGAATATCCGCCCGGCTGACATTGTAATGGTTGGCAACGAGGCGCTGGATGTCCTCGATTTTCACCCTTCGCGGTTCACGGTGGCGGACGAGATCACGGATCGCCTCGTCGGCCGCCGCGATGTCAAGCGCACCGCCCGTGAGCGTCGCATGGGCGAGGAGGCGGTTGACCGCGCCTTCGAGATCGCGGCCGTTGGTCGTGATGACACGCGCGACATGGGCCACCACCTCCGGCGGCACATCGAAAGACGGCAAATGCGCCTTGGCGATCTGGATGCGGCTCTCGAGAATCTTCACGCGCAAGGCATCGTCGAGCGCGCCGATCTCCACCACCAGCCCGCCCGCGAGGCGCGATTGCACGCGCTCCTCGATCGCCTCGAGATCAGACGGCGCCCGATCCGCGGCAACGACGACCTGCTTACCGCTGTCGATCAGCGCGTTCAGCGTGTGGCAGAATTCCTGCTGGCTCTTCGGGCCATGCAGGAACTGTGCGTCGTCGATGACGAGCACGTCGATCCCGCGCAGGTTTTCCTTGAAGGCAATCGCCGTTTGCGCCTTCAGCGAAGCGACGAAGCCATACATGAACTTCTCGGCCGTCAAATAGAGCACGCGGCGACCAGACGCCTCGATCGCCTGTGCCGCACCCTGCAACAGGTGCGTCTTGCCGAGGCCGACGCTGGCATGGACATAGAGCGGGTTGAAAACCGGCATCTCGTTCGCGCGCGCCTGCACGATCTGCATCGCGGCGGCATGGGCCATGATATTCGACCGACCAACCTGAAAGGCGGAAAGCACCAGCCGCTTGTCGAGCGGCGAGCCCATCTGGGACTCGCCGTCCGCGTTCGCGCCCTCGATCGGTTTGGTCGGCGACCGGCTCGCGATTTCCGCCGCCTCGCCCTTTTCGGCTACGGTCGGCGCAGCGGCGAGTTTGCGCACAGCGGCATCGCTCGCGCAGGGGCCCTCCACCCGCAGCTGGCCACGGGTCGCGGCGGATCGCATCACAATCACAACACGCTCGACCGCCGGATTCTCGTTGCGGAAGTGAGCAGCGATGCGCTCGACGAACCTTTGCTGAATCCAGTTGCGCAGGAATTTCGTCGGCACCGACAGGGTAACGACCGGCAACGCGTGATCCGCGAGTTCGAGGCACTTGAACCAGCTCGCATAGACATCCTCGCCAAGTTCAGCACGCAAACGCCGCTGGACGCGCTCCCACGTCACCTCGATCGGACGAACATCCGGACCGAAGTCAGTGTTCGTCGCGATATCCAGTGTCGCTTCCGTCGCGAGAGTTTCGGTCGTCTTGAGCATCGGATTGTCCGTCAAAGTCAAATGGTCATGTCTTCGGAGCAAACAATGCTCGTCGGCACAGAGTGTGCCGCAAGCATCGTTTCCTTATGGATTTTCGAAGAACTCGTCTGAATTTACGAAGAAGAGCCTCAAGGCCCCACTCGGATAAACCCCAGCACTACCGCCCTTTTTACAAAGGCGGTTCTTCCGTCTGAACGTTATGGTAAATCACATCGCCCCCCTTGCTTTGTGATTTGGTCGACCGCTGGTGGAAAAGCCCGCCGCAGCGATGTCTTAAAGAAGTCTTAACGGGGTGAAATTGCCTGTGCAACACTCCATTTTCGAGGCGCCGAAGGACTTGATCCGATTCGCTTTGTGCGCCGCAGAAGCATTCTCCGGCTCTCAAAATTTAAGTGGTTGATTCGCTCGCTCAAATCGATTTGCCGACTGGTGTCGTGCGGATTCGTTTCGATTGCGTAATATTTTTGAATCTTTTTTTGAACCGGCGTCCGATAGAACCGGCAAATTCGCGACTCTCTGGCTCTTACCCCATATCCTTTTGTTTCTGCGATGTTTTCTGTGATCGCGCGCCCAGTCTGGCCCCTATTGTTGCGGATCCGGCACCTTTGCAGGAGTCAAGCGGAAACTAGCGCCGCACGAAGACAGAACGGGCGTGAGGGTTAACAGCAACAGGCACGCAAAAATCCTGCCAGACAACAAAAAAGGCGCCCCTGGGGCGCCTTTTGCAATCCAAGATTTAGCGTGCTCAGGCGGAAAGTGCCTTGATGCGCCGAATGAGGCGCGAGACCTTCCGGGCGGCGGTGTTCTTGTGCACGACACCCTTCTGCGCGGCCCGCACCAATTCCGGTTCAGCCTGCTTCATCGCCGCCAGAGCGGCAGCCTGATCACCCTTGGCGATCGCGTCCTCGACCGAGCGCACCGACGTCCGCATGCGCGAGCGGCGCGACTTGTTGACCTCGGTGCGACGCAGCGCCTGACGCGCGGCCTTCTTGGCAGATTTCGTGTTCGCCATCGACTGTGGGACTCCGACCCGTTATCCGTGGAACGCACCGGCCGCCGGACGAAGGCGCCTGCCGCTGATGCGATGAAAAACCAAAACGCGCCGAAACCCGGCGCGAGAGCGGTCCCCATGCCATCGAATTTGCGCGGGGTCAACATGAATCCGCCAGGCGGCTACGAGAAAGCGCGACGCCGCGCGCTAGAGACCCCGCAGCCAGGCGCCGAGCGGGTTCGACGGGTCTATCAGCAGCCGGAAGGCCATCGCCAGCGAGACGATCACGACCAAGGGCCGGATCAAGCCTGCGCCAAACCGCATCGTCGTGCGGGCGCCGAGATAGGCACCGCAAGCCGAGGCGAACCCCATTGCGAGGCCAAGCGGGATGAGCACATGCCCGGCATAGAGAAAGAAGAGGAGCGAACCGAGATTGGAGCCGAAATTCATCAGGCGCGTGTGCGCGACCGCGCGCATCATCGCGAAACCGCACAAAAGAATGAGACCGAGAAGATAGAAGGTACCGGCGCCGGGCCCGAAGGCACCGTCATAGGCGCCGTTGCCGAGCCCGAAAGTCAGGGCGAAGGCCGTGATCCCCATGCGTGGCTTGGCATCCGCGTCCCCCAGCTTCGGCGAGAGCAGGACAAAAATCGCGATCGCGACCAGTGCCACCGGTATGGCCACGCGCAAAACCGGATCCGGCACGAGATGCGCGACTGCGGCCCCGGCAACACCGCCCGCGAATGCCGCGAGAAAAAACGGAATGAGGTATTGGCGTTCGATCCGCCCGGCACGCCAGAAGGCAAAGCTCGAGGAGGCGACACCGAAGGTGCCCTGAAGCTTGTTCGTAGCGATAGCGGAGACCGGCGGCACGCCGGCCAACAGCAACGCGGGCACAGTGATAAGCCCGCCGCCGCCTGCGATGGCATCGACGAAGCCGGCAGCAAAGGCCGCCAGCACCAGAAGCGCCACGAGATCGAGGGCAAGCTGAAATTCAGGCATGGAAATATCTGCTCGCCACGCGCCGGTTTCAACCGTGGAAATTCGGCTTGCGCTTCTCGACGAACGCGGCCATGCCTTCCTTCTGCCCAGGGCTTGCGAAGAGACCCTGGAACACACGACGCTCGAAACGAATACCCTCCGCCAGCGTCACCTCGAAAGCGCGGTTGACGCTCTCCTTGTTGAGCAGCACGGATTCAGGCGAAAACTCGGCGATGGTCGCCGCCGCCGCCAGCGCCTCCTCGACCAGTTTCTCGACCGGAACGATGCGCGAGACGAGACCGGAGCGCTCCGCCTCCTGCACGTCCATCATCCGGCCGGTGAGGCACATGTCCATCGATTTCGCCTTGCCGACCGCGCGCGTCAGACGCTGCGAGCCGCCCCAGCCC
>DAORNC010000020.1:5712-11249 GCA_035440785.1 Rhabdaerophilum sp.
GCGGATGCGCGGGATGACATCCCAGCCACCGCCGAAATCCCTGAGAAGGCTTTCGGGATACCCGAGGTCCTGCATTTCCTTGATATCTGCGCCGGCCGCGAAAGCCTTCTCCGAACCGGTAATGACGATGGCGCCGATCGCGGGATCGGCATCGAAGCCCTGCAACGCCGCCGTGACCTCCGCCGTCACCTTGAGATTGATGGCATTGAGCGCCTGCGGCCGATTGAAACGGATCAGCGCCACACGGCCGTGAATCTCGGTGAGGATGGTTTCGTATGCGCTCATGACGTCTCTCCCTCTTGGCAAGCTCGCGATTATCGCAGCGTTTCGCTTCTGGAAAGCGGGAAATCTCGCGCGGGGCCACCTAGCCCGTCTGTCAGGTGGCGGACGCGAAAGGCTATCGCTGGCACTCTTCACAGAAAAATGTCGAGCGCCCCCCCTGCACGCGTCGGAAAATCGTGCCGCCGCACCCGGGGGTCGGGCAGGGCTCGCCCTCGCGGTCATAGACACGGAAAGTGTGCTGGAAATAACCGAGCGAACCATCCTCGTGACGATAGTCGCGCAGGGTCGAGCCACCCGCGGCGATGGCTTCTTCGAGCACCGCGCGGATTTCGGCAGCGAGCCGTTCTGCCTCGACGGCTGCCAACGTCGCGGCGGCGCGTTCCGGGGAGATTCCGGCACGATGCAGTGCTTCGCAGACATAGATATTTCCGAGTCCCGCAACATGGCGCTGGTCCAGCAGCGCCGCCTTGAGCGGCGTGCGCCGCCCAGCGAAGCGCTGGAGGAGATGAGCGGCGGAGAACGTATTGCCGAGCGGTTCGACACCGAGCTCGGCGAAGGTTGGATGCGCTTCCAAGGTTTCGCTCGCCTCCAGCAGCATGAAACCGAAGCGGCGGGGGTCGTTGAAGATGACTCTCTTTCCACCCTCCAGCGCGAACTCGACGTGATCGTGCTGCGGCAGGCGCCCGGTCTCGTGGTGGTATTCGCCGAGCAGGTTGCGCCTCTCGTGCGCCTCGATGAGCACACGGCCGCTCATGCCGAGGTGAATCACCAACGTCTCGCCGCTATCGAGTGGAACGAGCAGGTATTTCGCACGGCGGCCGAGCGGCAGGATCGCGCGGCCCGTGAGCCGTTCGGCGAAACGCGGCGGGAAAGGAAAGCGCAGATCGGGCCGGTTGAGCCGTACGCTCTCGATCCGCCGCGCCTCGAGATGCGGCGCGAGACCCCGTCGAACCGTTTCGACTTCGGGCAATTCCGGCATCGTTTTCTCCGTCGGGCTTCTGCCCGCCATTTACCGCCATTGACGCGACGCATAGCGCGGGCGCAAAAGCTCCGCTATTGAAAAGGCGAGATTTGACAGCAGGCGGCGGCAATGGCGGAAACCACGCATTTCGGGTTCGAGAGCATCCCGCTCGGTGAGAAGCAGGGCCGGGTGGATGACGTATTTCACAAGGTCGCCTCGCGCTATGACCTGATGAACGACCTGATGAGCGCGGGCCTGCACCGCCTGTGGAAGGATACGCTTGTCGCAATGCTGCGCCCGCCTAAGAACCGGCCGTTCCGCCATCTCGATGTCGCCGGTGGCACGGGCGACGTCGCCTTTCGCATTCTCGATGCCGGCGGACCGCAAACCCATGTCGACGTGCTCGACATCAACGGCTCGATGCTCGGCGTCGGCGCCGACCGGGCCGAGAAAAAGGGCTACGGCGGGCACATCTCCTTCATCGAGTGCAACGCCGAGGCGCTGTCCCTCCCGGACCGGGCCTACGACGCCTACACGATCGCCTTCGGCATCCGCAATGTGCCGCGCATTCCTATGGCGCTGAAGGAGGCCTATCGCGTGCTCAAGCGCGGTGGACGTTTCCTCTGCCTCGAATTCGCGCCGGTCGAGATGCCGGTGCTCGACCGAGTCTACGACGCCTATTCGTTCAACGTGATCCCGCCGTTGGGACAGTTGATCACGGGTGACGGCGAACCCTACCGCTACCTCGTTGAATCGATCCGCCAGTTCCCCCGTCCCGATGCCTTCAGCCAGATGATCCGCGAGGCCGGGTTCGAGCAGGTGACACATCGCTCGCTGACTGGCGGCATCGCCAATATCCACTCCGGCTGGAAGCTCTGAGGCCGACGTGCTCGCCGGGCTTCGCCATTCCCTCCACCTCGCGCGCGTCGGCTATGTGCTGATGCGCGAAGGCGTATTTGCGCTGGTTCCGCCTGAGCGGGTGCCCGGCCCGCTGCGCCCCACCTTCTGGTTTGCGCGCATTTTTGCCCGCCGTGACGCGGGCGACCGCGGCGCGCGCATCGCCCGCGCGACGACCCGGCTCGGGCCGTCCTATGTAAAGACCGGCCAGTTCTTCGCGACCCGGCCGGATATCGTCGGCTTCGAGATCGCGCGCGACCTTTCGCAATTGCAGGACCGGATGCCGCCTTTCGCGCAGGATCAAGCAGAGAAGGCGGTTTCCGCTGCGCTGGGCGCATCGCTCGGTTCCGTCTTCGCCGAATTCGGCCCGCCGGTCGCAGCAGCCTCGATCGCTCAGGTGCATCAGGCGACACTGGCCATTGGAGATGGCGGGAAGGTCGCGGTCAAGGTACTGCGCCCCGGCATCGAGCGGATATTCCGCCGCGACATCGCCGCGCAGAAATATGTCGCCCAGCTTGTCGAACGCTTCATCCCCTCGTCGCGGCGTCTCAAGCCGGTCGAGGTGATCGAGACGCTGGAGCGCACGGTTCTGCTCGAAATGGATCTTCGTTTCGAAGCCGCCGCACTCTCGGAAATGGCGGATAACGTCAAGGACGATCCGGAATTCCGCGTGCCGACCGTCGATTGGTCGCTAACGACGCGGACCTGCCTCACCCTCGAATGGATCGACGGCATCAAGGTCAATGATCTCGCCGCGCTCGACACGGCGGGCATCGACCGCGTGGCGCTGGCGCGGGTCGCGATGCAGAGCTTCCTGCGCCACGCGCTGCGCGATGGGTTTTTCCACGCGGACATGCATCCGGGGAACCTGTTCGTGAAACCCGACGGCACGCTGGTCGCGGTCGATTTGGGTATCATGGGCCGGCTCGGCTTCAAGGAGCGACGGTTCCTCGCGGAAATCCTCTACGGCTTCATCACGCGCGATTATCGCCGCATCGCCGAAGTGCACTTCGAGGCGGGATACGTGCCGCCGAAGCACGCAGTTGAGGATTTCGCCCAGGCGCTGCGTGCGGTCGGCGAGCGGATCCATGGCAAGAGCGCGGCGGATATCTCAATGGCCGAACTGCTTGGTCTTCTCTTCGAGATCACCGGCCTTTTCGACATGGCGACACGCACCGAGCTGGTGCTGCTCCAGAAGACCATGGTCGTCGTCGAGGGCGTCTCGCGGTCGCTCGATCCGAATTTCGATATGTGGAAGGTCGCCGAACCCGTCATCCGAGAATGGATCGAGCGCCACCTTGGCCCGGTTGGCAAGATCGAGGGCGCGGGCCGCGAGCTCGCCTCGCTCCTTCACGCCGTCGGGCAGGTGCCCGATCTCGTCGAGCGGGCGAAAACAACGCTCGCTCGCATGGAGAGCGAAGCCGGGACGCCTAAACCGCGCGCGAACCGCGCGATGGTGCTTGGTGTATGGATCATCGCGCTCGTCCATGTGATCCTGCTGATCCGGACTTGGTAGGGAGAGGCGACATGCTTCAGGGACGATCGATCCTTCTCATCGTCGGCGGAGGCATTGCCGCCTACAAGAGCGCTGAACTCGTCCGCCTGATCGTCAAATCCGGCGGCGGGGTGCGGGTGATCCTCACGAAGGCCGCCCGGGAATTCGTCACCCCTCTGACGCTCGCTAGCCTATCGGGTGAGAAGGTCTATGACGATCTTTTCTCGCTGACCGACGAAACCGAGATGGGACATATCGAGCTTTCACGTTCGGCGGATCTCGTGGTCGTCGCACCGGCGACCGCGGATCTCATGGCGAAAGCCGCGCAAGGGCTAGCGAACGATCTCGCCTCGACCACGCTGCTTGCGACCGACAAGCGCGTGCTCATGGCCCCGGCGATGAACGTTCGCATGTGGCTCCACCCGGCGACCCAGCGCAATCTTTCCACCCTGCGCAAGGATGGCACCGTCATCGTCGGCCCCAACGAGGGCGATATGGCCTGCGGCGAATTCGGCCCCGGTCGAATGGCCGAACCCGTCGAGATTCTCGCCGTCATCGGCGGAATGCTGGGCGGCAAGGGTATTCCGATGCCGGCCCCGGCGCCGATTCCCGAGCTTTCCGGCCCGCATGGGCTGGCGCTCGCAGGAAGGCACGTGCTCATCACCGCCGGGCCGACGCATGAACCCATCGACCCCGTCCGGTATATCGCCAACCGCTCCTCCGGCAAGCAGGGCTATGCACTCGCGGAAGCCGCCCGCGATGCCGGCGCACGCGTGACGCTGGTTTCCGGCCCCGTGACGCTGCCTCCGCCGCCTGGTGTGACCCTCGTGCGCGTCGAGACCGCCCGCGAGATGGACGAGGCTGTCGAAAGCGCGCTGCCAGCCGACATAGCGATCTTCGCCGCCGCCGTCGCGGACTGGCGCACCAAGGCCGAGGCCGGGCAGAAATTGAAGAAGGACGGCCGGGCGATCCCGCCGCTCGAACTCACCGAAAACCCGGATATCCTCGCCCGCGTCTCGCGGCATCCGGCCTTGCGCCCGCGTCTTGTCATCGGCTTCGCGGCCGAAACCGAGAAGGTCGTCGACCACGCTGTCGCCAAAAAGGCGCGCAAGGGCTGCGACATCATCGTTGCCAACGATGTCTCGCAAGACAGCGGTATCGCTGGCGGCGTGATGGGGAGTGACCGCAACCGCGTCCACCTTATCGGCCCAGACAGCACGGAAACGTTGCCGGAAATGAGCAAGAACGAGATCGCGACAGCACTTATCGCACGCTTTGCGGCCCTTTTCGATCACATGACGGGCAAGCGATCATGAAACACCCGAAACTGGGGCTCCTGCGCCTTCCACATGCCGAAGGCCTGCCATTGCCGGCCTATCAGAGCGCCGACGCCGCCGGGTTTGACCTCGCCGCGGCCATCCCGGAGGGCGAGATGCAGGTGCTTCCCGCCGGCGCGCGAACGCTGATTCCGACCGGCTTCGTCTTCGTTCTCCAGCCGGGCTTCGAGGCGCAGGTGCGCCCGCGCTCGGGGCTGGCGCTCAAGAACGGCGTGACCGTGCTCAATTCGCCCGGCACGATCGACGCCGATTACCGAGGCGAGGTGAAGGTGATCCTCGCCAACCTCGGCAAAGTCCCGTTCGAGATCACGCGTGGGATGCGCGTCGCCCAATGCGTGATCGCACCCGTCGTGCAGGCCGTCCTCGCTGAAGTCGCCGAAGCCGACGCAACGGAGCGCGGCACGGGCGGGTTCGGCTCGACGGGAACATAATCCAAATTTTGATTTCATTTCGGAATACTTTTCTGAATTCCTGAAAATTTTCGTAAACTTGGAGAACTTGTTTCTCTAAATGCGGGCGGCTACCTTCCGGAGAAGAATTTTCTCAGGAGCAGCCGATGTCCGCC
>DAORNC010000020.1:11280-11631 GCA_035440785.1 Rhabdaerophilum sp.
CCGGGTCTACGGTTCGATCACCGAGACCATCGGTGATACGCCGCTCGTCCGCCTCGACCGGCTGGCGCGGGCGGAAGGGGTGAAGGCGAACCTCCTCGCCAAGCTCGAGTTCTTCAACCCGATCTCGTCGGTCAAGGATCGCATCGGGGTCGCGATGATCGAGGCGGCAGAGAAGGCCGGCGCGATCTCGCCGGGCAAGACCGTGCTGGTCGAGCCGACCTCGGGCAACACGGGCATTGCGCTCGCCTTCGTCGCAGCGGCAAAGGGTTACCGGTTGATTCTCACCATGCCGGAGACCATGTCGATCGAGCGGCGCAAGATGCTCGCCTATCTCGGCGCCGAACTCGTGCT
>DAORNC010000020.1:11786-20623 GCA_035440785.1 Rhabdaerophilum sp.
AGTCGATATCTTCGTCGCCGGCGTTGGCACCGGCGGTACGATCACCGGCGTCGGGCAAGTGCTCAAGGAGAGGAAGCAGGACGTCAGGGTCGTTGCGGTCGAGCCGGTCGAGAGCCCGGTCCTTTCCGGCGGAGAGCCGGGTCCACATAAAATCCAGGGCATCGGTGCCGGCTTCGTGCCCGATATCCTGGACCGTCAGGTGATCGACGAAATCATCAAGGTGGACAGCGCCACCGCTATCGAGACTGCGCGCAAACTCGCGCGCGTCGAAGGCGTCCCCGGCGGCATTTCCTCCGGCGCCGCGACGGCGGCGGCACTCGACCTCGCCCGCCGGCCCGAGAACGCGGGCAAGAACATCGTGTTCATCGTCCCCTCCTTCGCCGAGCGCTACATTTCGAGCCTTCTGTTCGAGGGGCTGTGAGCCCGGTCAATCGGCAACATCGGCAAACGCCCGTACGGGAAAGGCGGCCGCGCCTTCCACCTTGGCCGGAATGGCAAAGAACCGGAAAGTCTTCCCAACCAGCCCGCCAAGTCCCGTCAGGTTTTCAACGATGTGGGTGCCGGCTCCGAGCAGCCAAGTATGCGCCGGACGCTCCTTGTCCGCACCCGAATCAAGATTGATGGTATCGACCCCGACGAGCCCCGCGCCGGCTTCCACAATGTGGCGCAGGACATCCCGGTCTAGAAACGGATAGCGGAAATAGTCGTCCGCGCCCCAGAACCGATCCCAACCGAAATGGAAGAGCACCGCTTTTCCACGAAGTTCGAGCCCGGCCGGCAGATCCGCGAGGCCAAAGGGTTTTTCCGGTGTCGCGCAGGTCGCATCAACGACGACACCATCGAGAATGAGGCTGTCGAGCGCAAGCGCGGCGATGTCCCGGCCTTCGCGGAACCGATGGCGCGGCGCGTCGAGATAGGTGCCGAGTGAAGTCTGGAGTCGGATTTCCGTGATCTCGAATTCGGCCAAACCATCGTAGTTGGGCCGCGATTGCTCATGCGTCAGAAACGAGCGGATTTCGGCGCGGAAGGGCCGGAGAACACCATCAGGCCCCCTCAGGCTAAAAGCCGGCATGGAATTCGAGATGGTCTGGCTGAGGTCGACGATCATGGCAGGCTTGCTCCTGCGCCCGGCTTTAGGTCAGCCGGTCTCGTCTGGCAATCGGGCTGAAGACAATGTTTTCAGCAAGAAGCGAGAAGCCTCGTTGCAGCGCCTGCGGCGATCCGCTAAACGGAGTGGCGAAGCACCCGTAGCTCAGCTGGATAGAGTGTTGGATTCCGAATCCAAAGGTCGCAGGTTCGAATCCTGCCGGGTGCGCCATTCTTTCTGTCTCGCGCCTGTTCGCTTCGAACACAGCTCCGACGGGACGGCCCGGTCGGTGTTGCGAACCTGCCGGGTTCGGGACAGCACGCGGGACTATCTGCCCGGAACCAGCGTGACACCGAAATTCGCGAAGGCGAGCCAGACCTTCTCACCTTCCGGCATGATCTCGCGCGTTCCGTATCGGGTGACGTAGAATTCGCCGACCTCCGTCTCGATCTCGAGATCGAGATGGTTGCCAAGATAGGCGCATTTGCTGATGGTGCCGGGGAGGAGGTTCGCGCCGCCTGCCTCAACGAAGGACAGCGATTCCGGTCGGATCGCCATCTGCGCCTTGCCAGGCATGAGCCCGCGCGCCGGAAGATCGAGACGCACAGGGCCCAGCTTCACTTCCGCTCGCCCGTTCGCAACGGAGAGGATCTCCGTCTCGACCAAATTGGCATCGCCGATGAAATCCGCGACGAAGGTGTTCGCCGGCTCCTCGTATAGCGCGCGCGGCTCCCCCTCCTGCGCGATCACGGCATTCGACATGACGATGATCTTGTCGGAAACGGCGAGCGCCTCCTCCTGATCGTGCGTCACATAGGCGACAGTGAGGTTGAGCTTGCGCTGAAGATCCCGGATCTCCTCGCGCATCCGCCGGCGGAGCTTGGCATCGAGGTTCGAGAGGGGCTCGTCGAAAAGCAGCACCTGCGGCTCCAAGACCAGTGCCCGGGCTACGGCGACACGCTGCTGCTGACCGCCGGAGAGTTCCGAGGGAAAGCGTTCCTCGTAGCCCTTCATGCCGACAACGGCGAGTTTCTCCCGCGCCATCTCATGTGCCTGCGCCTTCGGCAGACCCTTCACTGTCGGGCCGTAAGCGACGTTCTCAAGAACGCTCATGTGCGGAAAGAGGGCATAGGACTGGAACACCATCGAGACATCGCGATCAGCGGCCGATAGCCGGGTCACGTCCTTGCCGCCGATGAGGATCTGTCCCTCGCTTGCCATTTCCAGCCCGGCGATCATGCGCAGGGTCGTCGTCTTGCCACAGCCGGAGGGGCCGAGCAGCGTCACCAGCGTGCCCGCCTCGATGGTGAAGGTGATGTCGTTCACGGCGGTGACCGCGCCGTAGCGTTTCGTCACGTTGCGGAATTCGACCGAAGCCGGGCCTGCCTTCTGCATGTTCTTCCGTCCTTATCCGCCACCGACCGCGACCGGCGCTGCCTTCGCCTCGGCGTTGCGACGCCCGAGTTTGCGCTCACCGACGCCGAGCTGGATGAGCATGATGCCGAGCGCCATCACGACGATCAGCACCGATGAATAGGCGATGGCGAGGCCGAATTCACCCGCCTCGACACGTCCGACGATGTAGGCGGTCGCGAGGTTGTATTCCGCCGAAACGAGGAAGATCACCGCGCTGACCGCCGTCATCGCCCGGACGAAAGAATAGACGAGCGCCGCGACCAGCGCCGGGCGCAACAGCGGCAGCACCACACGCCAGAGCGTCGTGAACGAGCGCGCGCTCAGCGTCGCCGAGGCTTCATCGAGACTCTTGTCGATCTGCGAGAGGCCCGCGATACCCGAACGCACGCCGACCGGCATGTTGCGGAACACGAAGGCGATGACCAGGATGATGCCAGTGCCCGTCATCTCGATAGGCGGCACGTTGAAAGCGAGAATATAGGCGACGCCCAGCACCGTGCCGGGAATGGCAAAGGAGAGCATGGTCGAGAATTCCAGCGCGCCACGGCCGTGGAAGGTCTGGCGCTTGAGGAGATAGGCCGCGAGAAGGCCGATCAGTGCCGTGATCGGTGCCGAGACTGCCGCGAGCTTCACGGTGGTGAAGAAGGAATCCCAGGCCGCACCCTCGAAATGGAGGCCGCGCGAAAAATCGATGCGGAAACCGGTGAGAAAATGCTCCAGCGTCGGGGTGTAATCGCGGCCCATCGACTTGACGAAGCCGCCGATGACGATGATGACGTAGATCACGATCGTCAGCACCACCCAGGGCACCACAAGCATTGCGGAAATCCAGCTGACGCGGCGCGGCAGCGGAGTCGCGAGGCCGGCGTCGCCCTTGCCCGTCACGGTCGTGTAGGACTTCTTGCCGAGCCAGCTGTGCTGGAGCCAGAATGCGCCGAGCGTGAAAGCAAGCAGAACCAGCGCGAGCACCGCAGCCTGCCCTTCGTTGTGCGCGGCACCGACAACGGCGAAGAATATCTTGGTCGAAAGCACCTCGAAATTCCCGCCCAACACCAGGGGGTTGCCGAAATCCGCCATGCTCTCGACGAAGCCGAGCAGGAATGCATTGGCGATGCCGGGGCGCAAAAGCGGCCAAGTGATCGTGGAAAACGTCTCCCAGCGGTGAGCGCCGAGAGTCTGCGAGGCTTCCTCCAGGCTCGGCGAGATGCCCTGCACGACACCGATCAGCACCAGGAAGGCGATGGGGGCGAAGGCGAGCACCTGCGCGAGCAGTACGCCCGGCAGGCCGTAGATCCAGCGTGAACGGGGAATGTCGAACCACTCGTAAAGCAGATTCGAGACCATGCCGGTGCGCCCGAACAGCAGGATCAGCGCGAGGCCAATCACGAACGGCGGCGTGATGATCGGTAACACCGTGAGCGCCTTCATCAGCGTCTTGCCGGGCATTCCCGTGCGCAGGATCAGCAGCGCCGAAGCGAGACCGAAAAGCGTGGTGATGAGCCCGCAGAGCACTGCGAGGATCAACGTGTTCCACGCCACGCCGCAACTCACATCTGCCGTGAGGCACCCGATTCCCCAGATCGAGGAATCGAGGAAGCGCTCGGCAAAGGCGCCGAAATCGGGCCGTCCCGCGGAATCGACGATCGCGCCCTTCAGGATCGTTACCACCGGGAAGAATATGAAAAGCCCGATCAGCAGCACCAATAGGCCGATCGTGGAGGTTGTGAACACGTCACCCCGGCAGAAGCCTCGATAGGCGAGGCCGTGGCACATCAGCAGCAGCAGGCATACGATCGAGACCAAGGCACCCGGCCCCATGCCGCGCTGCGTCGCGCCGGCGCTCCCGAACAGGTTGGCGAGCCAGGGAATGCCCTGCCCCTTGAGACCGATGGCAAAGCCCTGGAGAAAAAAAAGCGCGAAGCCCGTCGCTCCGGCCCAGATGAGAATCGAGGCGACGCGCTGTTCGTTCTGTCTTGGCCAGGCGAGACCCGCGACGAGAAGCATCGCGCCGCCCGGCAGCAACCAGCGCGCCTCGCCGGCGAGGCCGAGGGCGAGACCGCTCCCTGCCTTGCCGAGCGGATAGCCGGCAAGCCAATCAAACCCGGTCAGGCTCATCCCCTCCGTGAGATACCAGGGGAGGAGAGCGAAACCGAGCCAGGCGAAGAGATAGACGAGGCGCGTTGCGGGCCGCATCGGACGAGATTGCCGTCAGCGCTTACTTCGGCAGCTTCTTGACCTCGTTGTCCCACTTGCTCAGGAGCCGCTTGCGTTCGGCCGACGAGCCATACTTCGCGAAGTCGTAGTCGATCAGCTTAATGTCGGCGAGCTTCGGCGACTGCGGCGGCGGGACGACGTTCTTGTTCGACGGAACCTGATAGGATTTCGCCGCCTCGGCCAGCTTCTGCGCCTCGGGCGTGAGCGCCCAGTCGTAGAACTTCTTGGCGTTCTCCATGTTGCGGGCGCCCTTGATGATCGACATCGAGCCGATCTCGTAGCCGGTGCCTTCACAGGGGGCCACAACCTTCACCGGCCCGCCATTCACCACCATCGTCACCATGTCGTGCATGAAAGTGATGCCCACCGTCGTCTCGCCAAGGCTGGTGGCCTTGGCCGGTGCCGCGCCGGACTTGGTGTACTGGTTGATGTTCTTGTGCAGGGCCTTGAGATATTCGAAAGCCTTGTCCTCGCCCATCAGCTGCACCAGCGTCGCCAGCATGGTGTACGAGGTGCCGGAGGAGTTCGGATCCGCGACCTGCACCTCGTCCTTAAGCTTCGGATTGATGAGATCGGACCAGCATTTCGGCTCCGGCACGCCGCGCGCGCCGATCTGCTTGGTGTTGAAGCCGAAGCCGAGCGCACCGGCGTAGATGCCCACCGTGCGGCCCTTGGACTGCGCCCACTGCTTGACGGCCCAATCGTGGAGTTCTGCCTTCTTCGGGCTTTCGTAAGCCTCGGTCAAGCCCTCCTCGGCGGCCTGAAGATGCGGGTCGCCCGTGCCACCCCACCACACGTCACCACGCGGATTCGAGGCCTCGGCCTTGATCTGCGCGTAGGTCTCGCCGGAGCTCTTGCGCGTCATGGCGACCTTGATGCCGGTCGCCTTCTCGAACTCGTTCGCCATCGGACGGCACCATTCCTCCTGCACCGAGCAGTAGAGCACCAGCGTGCCTTCGGCCTTGGCGGAAAGGACGCCGAAAAGGGCCGTACCGGCGAGAGCGGCGAGAAGGGCCTTGCGGCGGGCAATGAATGTCATGATGTCCTCCCAATATTTCTTGTTGTTGGCGCTAGTCTGCCGTCTTTCCCCAAAAGATCAACCGGCATTATCGCCGGCTAACGATCCCGGTGATGGTCTCGAGCTCGTCCGCGAGATCCGGCGTGCAGCACAGGATCGGATTGCCCTTGCGCATCCCCTCGCCGGCAAAGAAGTCGTTCATCACCGCCCCGGCCTCGCCGGCGATGACCATGCCGGCCGCAACATCCCACGCGTTGATATGGAGCTCGGCATAGCCGTCGGTGCGGCCGTTCGCCACATGGCAGAGTCCTAGCGCGCCGGACGCCGACCGCTTCACCGAGGCGCCGGCCTCAAAGGCCTTTCGCACCATCGCGAGATAAGCGTCGAGCGGGATGCGGGTGGACCAGCCCATCTCGAAATACGCGCGTTTGACATCGGTTCCGCCGGAAACACCGATCGGCGCGCCGTTGAGCGTGGCACCCTTCCCGCGCCGCCCGACATAGACCTCTTCCAGCGACGGCGCGGAAATGATGCCGATTTCCGGCACGCCCTTCACCACGAGACCAACGGAAATGCACCAGTTGCGCTCGCCGCGCGCGAAATTCGCGGTTCCATCGATCGGATCGATGATCCAGGTCACGTCCGAGGCGGCGCCGCCGCCTTCCTCGCCGACGATCGCATCCTGCGGGAAGAGAATGCTGATTTTCTCGCGCAGGGTCGCTTCGACGGCGCCATCGGCAACCGTGAGCCAGTCCTGCGCGCCCTTCATCGAGACGCCGAGGCTCTCCTTGCGGTGGAAATAATCGAGCGCCATCACCGAAACCTCGGCGACGAGGCCCTGCATGGCGTATTGACGAAGGTCGAGTTCGGTCGGTGTCATGATTTACTCCAGATCGACCGCGACAGGCTTGCCGGAAAGACGCGACTCCGTGGCGGCGTCGGCGAGAATCTGCGCCTTGAGACCATCGAGCCCCGAGGGCGAGGGGGCCTTTCCACCCTTCACTGACTCGATGAAAGCGTCGAGTTCGGCGCGATAGGCAGCCGCATAGCGCTCGAGAAAGAAATTCTGGACCGGATCGGCACGGAAGCCGTTTCCGGTCGCAGCCTCGACGCTGGTCTCGTGGATATTGCCGGCGCGCAGCATCCCGCCCGCGCCGTGCACCTCGATGCGCTGATCGTAGCCATAGGTGGCGCGACGCGAATTCGAGATCTGCGCGATCCGGCCAGAACGTGTCCGCATCAGCACGGCGGCGGTATCGACATCGCCCGCGCGGCCGATCGCCGGATCGACAAGGGACGAGCCGACCGCATAGACCTCGACCGGATCCTCGCCCAGCAGGAAACGCGCCATGTCGAAATCATGGATCATCATGTCACGGAACAGCCCGCCGGATCGGCTGACGTATTCCGCAGGCGGGGGCGAGGGATCGCGCGAGATCACGCTCACGATCTCGATCGCCCCGATCTCCCCGGCGTGAAGCCGGCGGCGCAGGGCGGCGAAATTCGGATCGAACCGACGGTTGAAACCGATCATCAGCGGCTTGCCGGCCTTGTCGACGACATCCAGGCAGCGGCGGATACGCGCCGCATCGAGATCGACAGGCTTTTCACAGAATACCGCCTTGCCGGCAGAAACCGCCCGCTCGATCAGATCGGCGTGGGTGTCCGTCGGCGTGCAGATCAGAACGGCATCAATCGCCTTGTCGGCGAGAATGGTCTCCGCCGTCGCGACCTTAGCGCCGATCGCTCCGGCGAGCGAAGCGGCGGCTTCCGCCAAGGCGTCGGCAAGCGCCACCAGCGTCGCGTCGGCGCGCGCCGCGACATTCTGCCCGTGAATGCGCCCGATCCGTCCAGCGCCGAGAAGTCCGATCCGCATCATGGGTGCCGCGCTCCGCGGGCAAAAGGCGTCGCCGGAATGATCATCAGTTGTGCGCTCCGAGAATGGTCTGGTCGAAATCGATGTTACTGCCGGTCATCAGGCCGGATTCGTCTGAAGCGAGATAGGCGACAGCCTTGGCAACCTCGCGCGGATCGATGAGGCGCCCGAAGGGTTGGCCTTTCACGGCCTCGTCAAGCCATCCGTCATCCGCGCCGTGGTGGCGGCGCATGATCGCATCCTCGCCCGGCGTCGCCATCCAGCCGATGTTGAGCCCGTTGACGCGGATGCGTTCCTGCAGCAACGCAAAGGCGACATTGCGTGTGAGCATCGCCAACGCACCCTTGGAAACGGAGTAGGGCGTCAAGAACGGTTGGCCGCCGTGCGCGGACATCGATTGGATGTTGACGATCGAGCCCGCGATTCCCTTCCGCTTCATCAGGTTCACGGCATCCTGAATAAGAAAGAACGGCGCGCGGAGATTGACCGCCATCAGCCGCTCATAGAGTTCCGGCGTCGTATCGCAGATCGTGCCGCGATCGGTATCGCCGGCAGCGTTGACGAGAATATCGACCCTGCCAAAAGCAGTTTCCGCTGTCGGGATGACAGCGCGGACGGCATCGAGATCGGCAAGGTCGGCCGCCTGAAAGCGCACATCGCAGCTCAGGTTGCGCAGGGAGACCGCCACCGCCTCGCCGCGCACAACGTTCCGACCGGTGAGCAGCAGGCCCGAAACGCCGCGCCGGACAAATTCCCGCGCGATCGCTTCGCCGAGACCTTGCGTTGCCCCGGTAACGACGGCAACCTTATCGCCGAGGTCGCTATGGAACGGATCGGTCGCCAAGCAGAACTCCTCCCGCGTCATTTCAGTTTGTTTGTTTCGTTTTTCTTGACTGATGGAACAAACATTCCATAATCCGCTCGCGTCCGTCAAGTGATCCATCCCTGACGTGGTCTCCGGGGCGCGAGAAGGTATCTCATGACGCAACCCGCCAGTCCGCCCGGAGATTTCGGAAGTCTCGTCTCACTCCTGCAGACCAGAGGCCCGAGCTTGCCCAAGCGGCTGCGGCAGGTCGCCGAGCACATGCTCGCGCACCCCGATGACATGGCTTTCCAGACGACGGCGCAAATCGCGGAAAGCGCTGGTGTACAGCCCTCGACGCTGGTGCGTTTCGCGCAGGCGCTGGATTATGCCGGCTTCAGCGATCTTCAGCAGGTTTTCCGGG
>DAORNC010000020.1:20633-26300 GCA_035440785.1 Rhabdaerophilum sp.
CTGCGGCAACAGAACTCCGACCATCGCGCGCGTCTCGCCGCGCTCCGCACCGGGCGCCCGGCGGAGGACGGGATGGCGCGATCCCTGCTCGATGGCTTCGTGCGTGCGAGCCAGGCCTCGCTCGATGCCGTGCAGAGCCGCATCCAACCCGAGGAAATCGAGGCTGCCACCGAACTTCTCGCCCGTGCGGAGACGATCTTTCTCGTCGGCTCGCGGCGCATGTTCCCGGTGGTTTCCTATCTCGCCTATGCCTTCGGCAAGCTCGGCATTCGCTCGATCCTCGTCGACAATATCGGCGGCCTCGGCGGCGAGCAGGCCGCCATCGCGACGACATCCGATGCGATGATCGCGGTAAGCTGCGCGCCTTACACACCGCAGACGATCGACATCGCCGCGCAGGCGCATCGGAACGGCGTGCCCGTGATTGCGCTGACGGATGGCCCCCTGAGCCCGCTGGCAATGCAATGTCGCCGCTGGCTGGAGGTTTCCGAGGCCGATTTCGGTGAGTTTCGTTCGATGGCGGCGACCTTCGCCCTCGCCATGACGCTTGCGGTCGCGACCGCAGAAAAGATCCGCGCCGATGCCTGAGCCCCACCTCGACCTCATCACGATCGGCCGATCCTCCGTCGATCTTTACGGCCAGCAGATCGGCGGCCGGCTCGAAGACATGGGCACCTTCGTCAAGGCGGTCGGCGGTTGTCCGGCCAACATCGCCATCGGCACCGCGCGGCTCGGGTTGCGTTCCGCGCTCATCAGCCGCGTCGGCGACGAGCAGATGGGACGCTTCATCCTTGAACAGCTCGCGCGCGAGGGCGTCGAGACCGCCGGCGTCAAGGTGGATCCGAGGCGGCTCACCGCGCTCGTGATCCTCGGCGTGCGCGACGAGGCAAGTTTTCCGCTCATTTTCTACCGCACCGATTGCGCCGATGCCGCGCTCGACGAGGACGATATCGACGAGGGTTTCATCGCCTCCGCGCGGGCCGTCGTCGTCACCGGCACGCATTTCGCGTTGCCTGGTCCCGCGGGCGCGCAGAAGAAGGCAATCCGCTTCGCGAAGAAACACGGCCGCAGGATCGTGTTCGACATTGACTACCGGCCCAACCTCTGGGGCCTTGCCGGCCACGCTGCCGGGGAGTCGCGCTACATCCGCTCCGATCGGGTGACGGAGCATCTTCAGCCTATCCTGCCGGACTGCGACCTTATCGTCGGCACTGAGGAGGAATTACATGTCGCCGGCGGCTCGGAGGATACGCTTACCGCCATCCGCGCGATCCGGGCCCTCAGCACGGCAACCATCGTCTGCAAGCGCGGACCGATGGGTTGCGTCGTCTTTCCCGGCGCGATCCCCGACAGGCTCGACGACGGCATCCGCGGGCCAGGCTTTCCGGTCGAGGTCTACAACGTGCTCGGGGCTGGCGATGCCTTCCTCTCGGGCTTCCGGCGCGGCGGGCGCGCGGGGGAGCCGATCGAAACCGCCTGCGCTTGGGCGAACGCCTGCGGCGCCTTCGCCGTCTCGCGCCTCCTTTGCTCGCCTGAAAGCCCGACCTTCGCCGAGCTGCAGTTCTTTCTGAAGAACGGTTCGACCCATCGTGCCCTGCGTTTCGACGACGCGATCAATCATGTCCATTGGGCAACCACCCGCCGCGACATCGCGACGCCGCTGTTCGCGCTTGCCATCGACCATCGCGCGCAGATGGAGGAAATCGCGGATGCGGTCGGGGCGCCGCGCAACCGCATTCCGGCCTTCAAGGCGCTCGCCGTGAAAGCTGCCGCGCGCATTGCTGAAGGGCAGCCGAATTTCGGCATGTTGCTCGATGGTGGCTATGGCCGCGAGGCGCTGTTTCGAGCGCGGGATCACGGTTTCTGGATCGCGCGGCCGCTGGAACTCCCTGGCTCGCGCCCGCTCGCGCTCGAAAGCGATACGCAGGGCTCGCTCGGTGCGATGCTGGCGGAATGGCCCGTCGATCACGTCGCCAAATGCCTTTGCTTCTACCATCCGGACGACCCGGAGAGCCAGCGTCTCGAACAGGAGAAAGTTCTCAAACGCGTCGCGCTCGCCTGCCGGCAGGTGGGGCGGGAGCTGCTCGTCGAGATCATTGCTTCGAAGCACGGCGCGCTTGGCGATAACACGACCGCATGCGTCATGGAGCGTCTCTACGATCTCGGCATCCGGCCTGACTGGTGGAAACTCGAAAGCCAGCCCTCCGCAGCGGCGTGGGTCGCAATCGATGCGGTGATCGCCCGCCGCGACACCTATTGTCGGGGCATCCTGCTGCTCGGGCTCGATGCGCCGGAGGAAGAGCTGGCGGCAGCGTTTCGGTTGGCGCAGCGCGCCCGGTCGGTGAAGGGCTTCGCCATCGGCCGGACGATTTTTGCCGATGCTGCGCGGGAATGGCTAGCGGGTCGGATCGACGACAACGGCGCTGTCGCTCTGATGGCCGAACGCTTCAGACGACTCGTTGCGGCCTGGCAGAACCTTTCCGGAGGACCGGCATGAAAACCATCCGCCTCACCGCCGCACAGGCACTCGTCCGCTACCTCGCGGCGCAGAACACTCTCATCGACGGCACGGAGCATCCGCTGTTCGCCGGCATATGGGCGATTTTCGGCCACGGCAACGTCGCCGGGATGGGCGAGGCGCTGGCCGATTACCGGGAAGCGCTGCCGACCTTCCGCGCCCACAACGAGCAGGCGATGGCCCATGCCGCGATCGCCTTCGCCAAGCAGAATCGCAGACGTCGGATGATGGCCTGCACCACCTCGATCGGGCCCGGCGCGACCAACATGGTCACCGCCGCGGCGCTCGCGCATGTCAACCGTCTGCCGGTTCTGCTCATTCCCGGCGATGTTTATGCCTCGCGTCGGCCCGACCCTGTGCTTCAGCAGATCGAGGATTTCTCGGACGCGAGCGTGAGCGCCAACGACTGCTTTCGCCCAGTCTCACGCTTCTTCGACCGCATCACGCGGCCCGAACAACTGCTTGCGAGCCTGCCGCGCGCGCTCGACGTGCTGACGGACCCGGCCGAATGCGGCCCCGTGACCCTCGCCTTTTGCCAGGACGTACAGGCGGAAGCCTACGATTACCCGGAAGCCTTCTTTACGCCGCGCCTGCGGATTCCACGACGCCTGCGTCCGGCGCGGGATGAAATCGCAACGGCCGCGACGTTGCTGCGCGCGGCGACAAAACCACTCATCGTCGCGGGCGGTGGAGTACTCTATTCGGACGCAGACCGGGCGCTAACCCGTTTTGCGGCTCGCTATGGCATTCCGGTCGGCGAAACGCAGGCTGGCAAGGGCACGATGCCCACAGGCCATGCCATGGCAATGGGCGCCGTCGGCGTCACCGGCACATCGGCGGCAAACGGGTTGGCGCGCGAGGCGGATGTGATCCTCGCCGTCGGCACCCGGCTTCAGGATTTCACGACCGGCTCGCGGACGCTGTTCGAGAACCCCGCTGCCCGGATCATTGGCCTTAACGTCCAGCCCTTCGATGCGGGAAAGCACGGCGGCATGCCGCTGGTGGGCGATGCGCGTGAAGGGCTCGCGGATCTCGCGGCCGCGCTTTCCGGCTGGTCCGCCGAGGTCAGCTGGAGCGCGAAGGCCCGCCAAGCCCGCGCCGCATGGGATCGTGAGGCGGCGGCCGCACTCGCCCCAATCGATTCCGCAGCGCCGGATGATGCGGCGGTGATCGGCGCCGTCCGCCGCCAATCTCGGAAAGGCGATATCGTCGTCTGCGCGGCGGGTGGATTGCCGGGCGAGCTCCACAAGCTCTGGGAGGCCGGCGCGCCGGGCGGATACCACCTCGAATATGGCTTTTCGACCATGGGTTACGAGATCGCCGGCGGGCTCGGGGCAAAAATGGCCGCGCCGGATCGCGAGGTCATCGTAATGGTCGGCGACGGCTCTTACCTCATGATGAATTCCGAGATCGCGACCTCGGTGATGCTCGGGTTGAAACTCATCCTCGTCGTGCTCGACAATGGGGGGTTCGGCTGCATCGATCGGCTCCAGCGCGCGACCGGAGCGCCGAGCTTCAACAACCTGCTGGCAACCGCGTGGCATGTGAACCTGCCGGCGATTGATTTCGCGGCTCATGCTCGCAGCCTCGGGGCGAAGGCGGTCAAGGTCTCCGGCATCGCCGCGCTGGAAAAGGCGCTGCGCAATGCGCGCCGGGCGAAAGCCACGTCCGTCATCGTCATTGACACCGATCCGCGCGAGGGTTCGGGCGTCGGCGGGCATTGGTGGGATGTCGCGGTCGCCGAAGTCTCGTCCAAAGCGGGCGTCAAGGCGGCGCGCAAGAGCTACGAGACGACCCGTAAGGCCCAGAAACTGACTTGAGGAAAGACCGAAAAATGATCCGCATCGGCGCCAACCCCATCGGCTGGTCGAACGACGATCTCCAGGACATCGGCGGAGCGACGCCGCTCGAAACCTGTCTCGCCGAGGCGCGGGAAGCGGGGTTCGAGGGCATGGAACTCGGCCACAAGTTCCCGCGCGAGGCAAAGGCGCTCAGAGCCGCGCTCGCGCCCTTCGGTATGGCCTGCATCTCCGGTTGGTATTCGGCGGAACTGCTCCTGCGCGACGCGGAGGAGGAAATGCGCCACCTGCGCGCCCATCTCGACCTCCTCAAGGCGATGGGCTCGACCGTGCTCGTCTTCGCAGAAACCTCGAACGCCATCCACGGCAATCGCTCGATTCCGCTTTCACAGCGGCCACGCATGGCGAAGGAAGCCTGGAAGCGTTGGGGCGACCGCCTGACCGCCGTCGCCGAGACAACGTTGAAGGAAGGCGTGCGCGTCGTCTACCATCACCACATGGGCACGATCGTCGAGGACGAGGCCGATATCGACGCACTGATGACGCATAGCGGCGAGGCGGTGCATCTGCTGCTCGACACCGGCCATGCGACCTGGGGCGGAGCCGATCCTGCCGCTCTCGCGGCGCGTTATCGCGCCCGCATCAGCCATGTCCATGCCAAGGACGTGCGCAAGGCGGTGATGGATGAGGCCCGCCGTGAGGACTGGAGCTTTCTCGACGCCGTGCTCGGCAAGGGTCGAGACCTTGGCATCTATACCGTCCCCGGCGACGGGATGGTCGATTATCCCGCCGTTTTCCGCGCGCTGCCGGGCTATTCCGGATGGGTCGTCGTCGAGGCGGAGCAGGACCCGGAAAAAGCCCACCCGCTGACCTATGCGAAGAAGGGCGTCACCCATCTCCGCGCGAGTCTGAAGGCCGCTGGCCAGATGTGAGGGAAAAATGCCGAAATTCCGTCTCCGCCCACCAAAGCCGGATACCGAAGGCCGCACCCACCATGTGACGCCGCAATCCGCCGGCTGGCAGCATGTCGGGTTCGAGACCTACACGCTTCGGTCAGGACAAACCGTTGCCCGCCAAGGCTCGGATCGCGAGCACTGCATCGTCATGCTTTCCGGCCACGCGCGCGTGGCGGCAGGAGGCATAGATTTCGGCCTCATCGGTGGGCGTTCGTCGCCGTTCGAAGCCGATGTCTGGTCATTCTACATCCCCGGCGAGATGGGGTGGACGATCGCCGCCGACGGAAATTGCGAATTTGCCGTCTGTTCTGCACCGGGAAAAACAGAACCAGGCAAAGCGGAGCTGCCGGCACGCGTGATCGACATGGACGGCGCGGTGCAGTTGATCCTCGCC
>DAORNC010000020.1:26310-32381 GCA_035440785.1 Rhabdaerophilum sp.
CACGCGTGATCGCGCCGCAAGACGTCGGGCTCCTCACCCGCGGAACCGGCACCAACACGCGCCATGTCCGCAATATCCTGCCCGAGACCGAGCCGGCTGAGAGCTTGCTCGTCGTCGAGGTCGTCACACCCTCCGGCAACTGGTCGAGCTACCCGCCGCACAAGCATGACCGCGACGCGCTGCCCGCCGAATCCATGTTGGAAGAGACCTATTACCACCGATTCTCGCCGCCGCAGGGCTTCGGCTTCCAGCGCGTCTACACCGACGACCGCGCGATCGACGAGACGATGACAATCGAGGATCGCGATGTCGTGCTGGTGCCGCGCGGCTACCACCCTGTCGGCGCGGCGCATGGCTACGACCTCTATTACCTCAACGTGATGGCCGGGCCGAAACGGGTGTGGAAGTTCCACAACGATCCGGCGCACGAGTGGATGCTGAAGGGCTGACCTAGCATCTTCACCCAAACTTCCGACCTTCCGACCAACAGATTATGTTGCAGTGCAAAAAATCCATTGCCTCCGGCGGTCGCCCAGCATACATTATCCACACAATGGCCCAACATGCCAAAGTTGCATTGGCCTGTTAACCCGAAGATGCGATCCTGCGACTTCGTGTCTCCGATTGCCGGTCTGAAACAAGAGGCTTCCCGACGATGAACAAGAGCGGGTATTTCTTCTACGAAGCGGCTCACGCGATCCTCGGCCCGGCCCGCGCGGCCAGCGATGCGGTCCGCCTCTTCTACCGCAACCCGATCAATCCGCTGTCGCATACGGCCTACGGGCGCTCCGTCGCCGCCGCTTGCGAATTGTTCGAGCGCACGACGCGCCGTTACGGCAAACCGGCTTTCGACCTTCCGGTAACCCAGGTCGGCGGCAAGTCCGTCGGCGTCACCGAAACGGTGGTCTGGCGGAACACCTTCTGCAATCTCGTGCATTTCGAGCGCAACCTGCCCTCAAGCGCGCCGAAGCAGTCGCGCCTCCTGATCGTCGCGCCGATGTCGGGTCATTTCGCGACCCTTCTGCGCGGCACGGTCGAGGCGTTCCTGCCGACGCACGAGGTCTACATTACCGATTGGGTCGATGCGCGGCTCGTCCCGGTAAGCGAGGGCCGTTTCGACCTCGACGACTACGTCGATTACGTCATGGACATGATCCGCTTCCTCGGACCGGATGTGAACGTGCTGGCGGTGTGCCAGCCGTCGGTGCCTGTCGCGGCCGCGATCGCCCGGCTCGAAGCCGAGAATGACCCCTCAATCCCGCGTTCGATGATCCTAATGGGCGGGCCGATCGATACCCGCAAAAGCCCGACCGAGGTCAACAAGCTCGCCGAGCGGCGCGGCATCCAGTGGTTCAAGGAACACTGCATCTCGCGCGTTCCATTCCCGCATCCGGGCGTGATGCGCGAGGTTTACCCCGGCTATCTCCAGCTTTCCGGTTTCATGGCCATGAACCTCGACCGCCACCTTTCGGCGCATTGGGACATGTTCAACCATCTCGTCGAAGGCGACGGCGACAACGCCGAGAAGCATCGCGAATTCTACGACGAATACATGGCGGTGATGGACCTGACCGCCGAGTTCTATCTCCAGACGGTCGAGACCGTCTTCGTCCGGCACAGCCTACCCAACGGCACGATGATGCATCGCGACCAGCCGGTCGATCTCGGCGCGATCCGCCGCTGCGCGCTGATGACGGTCGAGGGCGAGAAGGACGATATCTCCGGTGTCGGCCAGACCAAGGCGATGCACGATCTCTGCATCAATCTGCCGAAGGACAAGCAACTCTACCATCTCCAAACCGAGGTGGGGCATTATGGCGTGTTCAACGGCTCGCGATTCCGCAAATTCATCGCGCCGAAGATCGTCGAGTTCACCGAGACGCATTCGGCCGCCACAGTGCGCCCGATCAAGGGCAAGCTCGCCGCCGTGCGCTGAAACCGGCTATGCTGAAGCCTTGATTCGGGCTCCAGGGCCCGTTCAGGCATGAGGTGAGGCATCTTGGCGCGGCGCGGCCTGCTTGATTTCCTGCTTCCCAAATCGGGTGGCATCGCGCCGGATGCACGGCGGCGCGGCCTGCCCGATGAGCTCGTGGTGGAATGCGCCGGAGTGCCGGTTCAGGTTGCGCTACAGGTCCGGCCGAACGCACGCCGGATGATCCTGCGGCTCGACCGGATCACGGGGGCGCCCACCCTGACGCTGCCGCGCGGGGTCGGGCGGGCTCACGCCGAGCGCTTCCTTTCCGAACACGCCGGCTGGCTCGAGAACAGGCTCGCAGCCCGGCCCGCGCCGGTCGTCTTTGCAGCGGGCAGCATCATTCCCGTGCGCGGCGAACCGCATCTCATCCACCACCACGCGACATTCCGGGGGGTAACGCGGATCGAGGCGAGCCCCGACGGCCCGGTTATCATTGTCCACGGCGATCCGGCGCATGTCGGCGGACGGGTCGAGCGTTTCCTGCGTACCGAGGCGACGCTCGACCTTACGGCGGCGGCCCGGCGGCACGCGGCGGCGGCCGGCGTCACTCTCGGACGGATCACGATCAAGGATACCCGCAGCCGCTGGGGCTCGTGCTCGGCGCGCGGCGATCTCGCCTTTTCCTGGCGGTTGATCTTCGCGCCGCCTTTCGTGCTCGACTATCTCGCCGCACATGAGGTCGCGCACCGGCTGGAAATGAATCACTCGACGCGCTATTGGCGTCATGTCGCACAACTTTTCCCGCGGTTTCGCGAGGCGGAAGCCTGGCTCAACCGCAACGGGTCCGGGTTGCATCTCATCGGGCGGTGAACGCCCGATCGATCGCGCTGGAGCCGGTCCTCCCTTTCCTGAAGCAGCACCTTTGTCCCATCTCCGCCCCGGCACCATCGCGCTCACGGCCCTGCTTGGGGTCCTGACTTCGCTCGGTCCGCTCTCGACCGATCTCTACCTTCCCTCGCTGCCGGCCATCGCCCAGCATTTCGCCGCGTCGAGCGGCCATGCCCAGCTCACGCTTTCCGCTTATCTCCTCGGCTATGCCATCGGCCTGCCGCTCTACGGCCCGCTCTCCGACCGGCGCGGGCGCAAGAGCGTCCTGCTGTTCGGCCTCGCGCTCTATGGTGTCGCCAATGCGATCTCCTCGCTTTCGCCGACACTCGATGTCCTGATCCTGAGCCGCGCCATTCAGGGGCTGGGCGCCGCCGGGCCGATCGTTATCGCGCGTGCCATCGTCCGCGACCTCTACGAGGGCCGGCGCGCGGGGCAGGAGCTCGCGCGGATGGGCTCGATCATGGGCATCGTGCCCGCCATTGCACCGGTACTGGGCGCGGGGCTGGAGGAATTCTTCGGCTGGCGCGCGAATTTTATCTGCACCGCGCTGCTGGCGGGCGGTCTCGTCTTCTGGGCACAGACCAAGCTGCCGGAAACGCTGCGCGTGCGCCGGACTGATCCGTTCGGGTTCAAAGCCGTGTTCGGCGGATTTTCCGATCTCATCACCGACTGGCGCTTCCTGCCGTTCGGCCTTCTGGCGGCCGCGACCTACGCCGGGCTTTTTGCCTTCATTTCCGGCTCCAGCTTCATCTACCAGCATCACTTCGGCCAGACGACGTTCGGGTTCGCGATCACCTTCGTGCTGATGGTGCTGGGATACATCGCCGGTACGTTCCTGTCGCAACGGCTTGCCATGCGGGTCGAGGGGCGACGGCTCATTCTCGCAGGTAGCCTGCTTCAGGCCGCCGGCGGCATCGCGATGCTTCTGCTCGTGTTCCTCTTCAGAACAACGCCGCTGGCGATGACCGTGCCGATGATGTTCTATTCCTGCGGCGTCGGCTTCACATTGCCGCAGAGCATGGCCGGGGCGATGATGCCGTTCCCGGACCGGGCCGGCGCGGCCTCGTCGCTGCTCGGCATCATGCAGATCGGCTTTGCCTCGATCGTCGGCGCACTGGTCGGCGCCCATATCGATCATGGGCCGCTGGTACTTGCCGCAACCGTCGCGCTTTTCGGGCTGTGCGCGCTGGCGATCTACCCGATGATCCGTCGGCCGGAAGCATCCGCCTAGAATCCAGGCGCGCCCGCTACACACGACGCGCTCGCTCCTGCGTGGTTCAACCGCCCCCGAACAGACGGCCGAGCAGGCTCTTGTCCTTCGCGCTTGGCCCATCCCAGGAACCCGGATTATCGGCGCCGACCGGCTGGCGTGGCCGGGGCGCGGCGCCTGAGCCGTTGACGACACCAGCTATCAGCCCGCCGATGCCACCTCCGTTGAGGCCCGGCAGTTCCTGCGGTTTGTAGTGCTTCTGCGCCTGACGCATGTAGTCGGCCCAGATCTCGGCCGGAAGGCCAGAGCCGGAAACCTTCTTCATCGGATCGCCGTCGTCATTGCCGACCCAGACGCTGGTAACGAGGTTTGCCGTGTAGCCAACAAACCAGGCGTCGCGGTATTCCTGCGTGGTTCCCGTCTTGCCGCCGGCGGGATAGCCAGGAATGTCGGACCGCTTTGCGGTCCCGCTGACGAGCGTTTCGCGCATCATCCGGTTGAGTTGGCCGATGACAGCCGGATCGGCGACCTGACCGAGATTCTGCGGCTTGCGGCGATAAACAAGCGTTCCATCCGTGCGTTTCACCTCGATGATCGCGTGCGGGATGACGCCAGTGCCGCCATTGGCGAAGGCGGCGTAAGCCGTCGCCATCTCCATCGGCGAGACCTCGGATGTGCCGAGCGCGAGGGATTCGTTGGCTTTCAACGGCGAATGGATGCCGAGCCGCTGCGCGGTGCGGGCGACAACGCGCGGGCCGACCTCGACATTGAGCTTGACCGCCACCGTATTCAGCGACATCGACAACGCCTGCGTCAGGGTGACGTTGCCGAAATACTCGTGGGTGTAGTTTTCGGGCTTCCAGCCGCGGATGTTGATCGGAGCATCCTCGCGCACGGTATCCGGCGTCAGCCCCTTCTCAAGCGCGGCAAGATAAACGAAGGGCTTGAACGACGAGCCTGGCTGGCGTTTGGCGGCCACGGCGCGGTTGAACTGGCTCTGGGCATAATCGCGTCCGCCGACCATCGCCCGGACGGCACCATCCGGCGAGAGCGTGACCAACGCCATCTGCTCCACGTCGAGTTTCAGGCGCTTGGGTTCGAAACTGGTCGAGACAATGCGCTCTGCAAGCTGCTGCAGTTTCGGGTCGATCGTCGTCTTGACGATGATATCGCCATCGACCGCACCGATATGATCGTCGAGCACGTCCATGATCCAGTCGGCTACATAGTTGCCGGCGCCGGGCCGCGAGCGCTTCTTCGCCTCCGCCGTGTTGGTGCGGGTCGATTTGACCGCGTCGGGCGTGGCATAGCCTTCCGCGACCATCTTCTGGAGGACGAGCGCGGCACGCTCGGCAGCGCCCTCGGGGTTCTTGTTCGGCGCGAGACGCGAGGGCGACTGCACGAGGCCCGCCAGCACCGCCGCCTCGCCGAGGCTGAGCGCCCGGGCGGACTTGCCGAAGTACTTCTGGCTTGCGGCCTCGATCCCATAGGCCCCTGCGCCGAAATAGACGCGGTTCATGTAGAGTTCGAGGATCTGGGCCTTCGAGTAGTTCCGCTCGAGCCAGAGCGAGAGCAGCGCTTCCTGGATCTTGCGCGAGAGCGTCCGCTCCTGCGTCAGGAAGATGTTCTTGGCGAGCTGCTGGGTGAGGGTCGAGCCGCCCTGCTCCATGCGTCCACGCGTGAAATTGCGGATGACCGCACGGCCGAGACCCGCCAGGTCGATGCCGAAATGCTGGTAAAAACGCCGATCCTCAATGGCGACGAAAGCCTGCCCGACATATTTCGGCAATTCGCCGATCGGCACGGAGGATCCCCCGGTCTCGCCGCGATTGGCGATGAGCGAATCGTCGGCGGCGAGGATGGCGATGTTCGGCGGGCGCTTCGGCACCGCGAGCTGGTCGATCGGCGGCAGCTTCATCGCGTGATAGCCGACAAGGCAGCCCACCGCGACCAAACCCCAGAGGCCGAGAACGAAGCCCCAGTAGAACAGGAAACCGAAGAATCCCCGGCCTTGCCGGCGAGGCTTACGCCTCCGCCCGTCGCCACGCGGGGGAGCCG
>DAORNC010000021.1:0-3596 GCA_035440785.1 Rhabdaerophilum sp.
TCATCACCGATATCATTGCCTGCCCCGGCCTCGATTATTGTGCGCTTGCAACCGCTCGCTCGATCCCCATCGCCCAGAGTCTTGCGAGGTGCTTCGCTAAACCTGCGCGGCAGCGCGAGATCGGCCCGCTCAACATCAAGATTTCGGGCTGCATCAACGCCTGCGGACATCACCATGTTGGGCATATCGGCATTCTCGGCCTCGAGAAGCGCGGCGAGGAGAGCTACCAGATCACCCTCGGGGGCGACGCCACCGAAAACGCGGCGATCGGCGAGATTCTCGGGCCGGGCCTCACCGCCGAGGAGGTGCCGGACGCCATCGAACGCCTCGTCGAGACCTATCGCGCTGAACGCCTACCCGGCGAGAGCTTCATCGACGCCGTGCGGCGCCTCGGTGTCACGCCGTTCAAGGCCGCCTTCCTCAAGGAGACGCACCATGCCGCTGCTTGACCGGACCGGCGCCTACACACCCGACAGCTTCTCGCGCGAGGCGGGCGCGAACCGCCCGCTCCAGCCTTTCGAGGGCGCCGAGCCGGGGGCGCTCGCGATCGAGGTCGCGAACACCACCGCGCCCGAAAGCCTCGTGCCGTTTTTCGGCGCGGAGATGATCGCGATCGGCTTTCCCGCCTATGCCGACGGGCGCGGCTTCACGCTGGCGCGGCGGCTGCGGCATCTGGGCTACACCGGCACGCTGCGCGCCGTGGGACCCCTGATCGCCGATCAGTTCGCCTATGCGCTCGCCTGCGGGTTCGATGAACTCGAACTCCCCGAGGCGCATGCCGCCCGCCAGCCGGAAAGCCACTGGAAGACCGCCGCGCGGGCTTTCTCCGCCACCTACCAGCGTGGCTATGCGCGCGGGCTGAACATTCTCGACCAGCGCCGCGCCTCGAGGGCGGGAGGCACCCATGGTTGAGCCGCTCAACACAGATCTCGCGCCGCTCGATGCCTTGGCGCGGCTGAAGCATCTGCGTGAAATGGTGCAGGGCCGGATCGTGTTCACGACCTCGCTCGGCATCGAGGATCAGGTGCTCACGCATCTCATCTTCGAGAACCATATCGATATCGAGGTCGCAACCTTGGACACGGGCCGCTTCTTCCCCGAGACCTACGCGCTCTGGGGCGAGACAGAAGAGCGCTATGGCCGCCGCATCAAGGGCGTGTTCCCCGAGCGCGCCGATGTCGAGGCGCTGCTCGCCGATCAGGGCATCAACGGCTTCTACCTCTCGCCGGATGCGCGCAAGGCCTGCTGCGGCGTGCGCAAGATCGCGCCGCTGAAGCGCGTGCTCGCCGGAGCCTCGGCCTGGGTCACGGGCCTGCGCGCGGGACAATCGCTCAACCGCGCCGGCTTCGCGCTGGCGGAGATTGACGCCGGGTTCGGTCTTCTCAAGGTCAACCCGCTGATCGACTGGTCGCGCGAGGCGGTTGATGCCTTCGTGCGCGAGAACGCCGTGCCGGTGAACCCGCTCCATGCGCAGGGGTTCCCCTCGATCGGCTGCCAACCCTGCACGCGCGCCATCACGCCGGGCGAGGACGAGCGCGCCGGGCGCTGGTGGTGGGAGAGCGACAAGGCCCGCGAATGCGGCCTGCACCAGACGACAACGAGCGCCTCGGGAGTGCGCGCATGAAACCGATGACCCATCTCCAGAAGCTCGAAGCGGAAGCGATCTTCATCATCCGCGAGGTTGCCGCGACCTGCGACAAGCCGGTGCTGCTCTATTCCATCGGCAAGGATTCGGCGGTGCTGCTGCACCTCGCGATCAAGGCCTTCGCGCCGGGCAAGCTGCCGTTTCCACTTCTCCACGTCGATACCGGCTGGAAGTTCCGCGAGATGATCGAGTTCCGCGATGCGACCGCCAAACGCCTCGGGCTGGAGCTGATCGTCCATATCAACCCGGAGGGGCTGGCGCAGGGCATCGGGCCGCTCAGCCATGGCTCGGCGGTGCATACCGACGTAATGAAGACGCAAGGGCTCAAGCAGGCGCTCGACCAATACGGGTTCGACGCGGCCTTCGGCGGCGCGCGGCGCGACGAGGAGAAAAGCCGCGCCAAGGAGCGCGTGTTCTCGCTGCGAACTGCTGATCACCGCTGGGACCCCAAATCGCAGCGCCCCGAACCGTGGAACCTCTTCAACACCCGCAAGGCGGCGGGCGAGAGCTTCCGCGTGTTCCCGCTCTCGAACTGGACCGAGAACGACGTGTGGGACTACATCGCACTCGAGAACATCCCGGTTGTGCCGCTCTATTTCGCGAAGCCGCGCCCGGTGGTGCGCAGGGGCGGCGCGCTGATCATGCGCGACGACGAGCGCCTGATGCTGCTCCCCGGCGAGCGGCTGGAGATGCGCTCGGTCCGCTTCCGCACGCTCGGCTGCTACCCGCTGACCGGTGCGGTCGAGAGCGAAGCCGCCACCCTGCCCGAGATCCTCATGGAAATGCGCGAAAGCCGCGTTTCCGAACGCCAGGGCCGCGTCATTGATCATGATGGCGCCAGCTCCATGGAAAAGAAGAAACAGGAAGGCTACTTCTGATGCGCCCCGCGCTCGCCCTCACCGATCCCGTCACCCCGGAAACGAATGCCGCGGCGCTTGCGGCACCGGCCAGCAAATCGCTGCTGCGGTTCATCACCTGCGGCTCGGTGGACGACGGCAAATCGACGCTGCTTGGCCGCCTCCTGTTCGAGACCAACTCGATCTTCGAGGATCAGGCCGAGGCGCTTGAACGCGACAGCGCCAAATTCGGCACCACCAGCAAGGCGGTGGATTATGCCCTCCTCGTCGATGGCCTCTCGGCCGAGCGTGAGCAGGGCATCACCATCGATGTCGCCTATCGCTATTTCTCGACGCCGCGCCGCTCGTTCATCGCCGCCGATACGCCAGGGCACGAGCAATATACCCGCAACATGGCGACCGGCGCTTCGACCGCCGACTGCGCGATTATCCTGATCGACGCGCGCAAGGGTCTACTGCCGCAGACACGGCGCCATTCCTACATCGTCTCTATGCTCGGCGTGCGCTCGGTGATCGTCGCGGTCAACAAGATGGATCTCGTGAACTTCTCGGAGGAAGCCTTCCGTCGGATCGAGGCCGACTACCGTGCGCTGGTGCCCATGCTGGGCTTCACCGAGGTGCGTGTTATTCCGCTCGCGGCGCGTGAGGGCGACAATCTCTCGACCCGCTCCTCCCGGACACCGTGGTATTTCGGGCCGCCGCTGCTCGACGTTCTGGAGACCATCGAACCCGCAACTCGCACGGCCGAGAAATTCCGGCTGCCGGTGCAATGGGTCAATCGACCCCACGCGGAATTCCGCGGCTATGCCGGCACCATCGCTGGCGGAAACATTCGTGTCGGCGATCCCGTCGCAGTACTGCCGCGCGGGCAGGAGAGCCGGATCGCACGTATTCTGACACCGCAGGGCGAGGCGCATGAAGCCGGCTCGGGCGAGGCCGTGACAGTGACACTGGCGAGCGAAATCGATGTCTCACGCGGCGATGTCGTCGTTGCTGCCGGTTCTGGTCTCAAACCAGCCCGCCGCGTCACCGCGCGCCTGCTCGGTCTTGCCGAAGCAGGCATCGAGCCCGGCAAGAGCTATCTCCTGAAGCTT
>DAORNC010000021.1:3606-7885 GCA_035440785.1 Rhabdaerophilum sp.
GCCAGTCTCACCCGGGCGCGGGTTTCCGCGCTCCACCACGGTATCAACATCGAGGACTATGTCGAAGTTCCCGCGAACGCGATCCCGCTCAACGGGATTGGAGTCGCAACAATCGATACGGAAACGGAGATCCATGCAGCGCCCTATCGCGAGTGCCAACCGCTCGGCAGCCTCCTCCTGATCGATCCGCTTACCAACGAGGCATTGGCGCTCGGCGTCATCGAAAGCGCCGCGCGTCCGGCTCCGGCGCTTGTCGCGAACACCGCTTCCGGCACGATCTCCGCCACCCTGCTGCGCATGCTTGTGCCGGCGGATATTCATTCTCCTGAAGCCCGTGCGACTCAAATTTCATGGCGCCTCGCTTCGGCCCTGATCGTCGGCCTTTTCGCCGGGTTTATCACCGGGTCCGCCAGTCTCGCGCTGGTCGGCATATCAGCCGACCTTCTCCTGCGCACGGCCGGCCGGACGGGCCATGACCGCCTCTGGCGGGCGGCCCGCGCCCGGCGCCGGTCACAAGAAATGCTGGGTCTTGACGGAGGCGGCATATGACGCATCGCGTTTTCCCCCGAAGGATCGCCGAATGGCTGTTCCGCCTTGTTCTTCTGGCACTGGCTCTCCTGTGGTTAGCCTCGCCACCGGCTGATGCGCCAAAGGATGCGACAACTGCCGTCCTGCACGGGAGTTTGCGATGACGGAGTCTCGTTCGCCAGAGAGCCGCGCTCCGACCCGTATCGATGCGCTCGCGACGCTTCCCGTCTTTCACCGGCTGCGGGGGCGGGATGTCTTGCTCGCCGGTTCGGGCGAAGGCGCGCTCTGGAAAGCTGAATTGCTGGCCGCAACCGGTGCACGGGTCCGCGTCTTCGTGGATGACGACGAACGCATCCTTTCCTTCCGGCTGTTGCAGCGTGCTCTCGCGGATCGGGCTTCCGGCGATTTCGGATCGATCCACATCGAAGGTCGCCCGTGGCAACGGGCCGATATCGCCGGGTGCGCGCTCGCGATCGGCGAATTCGAGAACGAAACGGACGCCCGTGTGTTCGCCGAGGCCGCTCGCGCGTCGGGCGTGCCTGTCAACGTGATCGACCGGCCCACCCTTTGCGATTTCCAGTTCGGCGCCATCGTCAACCGCTCGCCGTTGATTGTCTCAATCTCGACCGACGGCGCCGCGCCGGTATTTGGGCAGGCCATTCGCGCCCGCATCGAGACACTTCTACCGCGGGTGCTCGGCGACTGGGCGCGCGCTGCGCTCGAATGGCGACGCGTCGTTCAGGCCCTCAAGCCGGAATTCCGCACCCGCCGCCGATTCTGGGAACGCTTCGCCGCGCGGGCGATGGCTGCGCGGCACGCCCCGGAACCGGGAGACCGCGACGATCTCCTCGCCGCGCTCGAAACCGATCTCGTCCACCCCGTCGCCGGTTCGGTCACGCTGGTCGGTGCGGGGCCAGGCGACGCGGAATTACTGACGATCAAGGCTGTCCGCGCGCTGCAATCCGCCGATGTCATCCTCTATGACGACCTCGTCTCGCATGAGGTTCTCGAACTCGCGCGGCGTGAGGCCAAACGCATGCTCGTCGGCAAGAAGGGGCATGGTCCCTCGTGCAAGCAGGACGACATCAACACCCTGATGGTGAAGCTTGCCCAACAAGGTCGCAACGTCGTGCGGCTGAAGGGCGGCGACCCGCTGATCTTCGGGCGCGCCAGCGAGGAAATCGAGGCCTGCCGCGCAGCGGGCGTCGCCGTCAGCGTCGTGCCGGGCATCAGCGCCGCCCAAGGGGCGTCCGCATCGCTCGGCCTCTCGCTGACCGAGCGAAAAATTGCGCGGCGCGTCCAATACCTGACGGGACACGGCGAAGACGGCGCGCTGCCGGCCGACATCAACTGGGCGGCGGTCGCCGATCCCCAGGTCACCACCGTGCTCTACATGCCGCGCCACACGTTGGCGGATTTCGTCTCGACCGCGCTCGCCAATGGCCTTGATCCCCTGACCCCAGCGGCTGCCATCACCAATGCCACGCGCGCCGACGAAACCATGCTCGACGCCTCCATAGCCGCCCTACCCGACCTGCTTGCGGGCCAGCATCCGCACGGGCCGACGCTGGTGATGATCGGCGCGATCTTACGCCATCGAACTCGGCTTGCCGCCTTCCCCGACTACAAAAAAGAGGAAACGGCCCTTCAACCCGTTGAGGACAAGAATTTGTTTCTTGAACCTCGATCAAAAACAGAAGCCGCATAGAATAATTTTCTGATAGATGGTGCCTCTCCTCCACCCGTCAGACCCAGTCCCAGAGCCGCCCCATGGACGCCATCGACCGCAAAATCCTTACCGCGCTTCAGGACGATTGCACGATCAGCCTTGCAGAACTCTCGAACCGCGTCGGCCTTTCGCAGACACCGTGCTGGAAGCGCGTGCAGAAGCTCGAAGCGACGGGTGTGATCACCAAGCGCGTCGCGCTGGTCGCGCCGGAGAAGATCGGCCTCGGGATGACGGTTTTCGTCCAGATCGTCACCGGTGATCATTCCGGCCCTTGGCTCCAGAATTTCGCGCGCACCATCACTGCGATGCCCGAGGTGATGGAGCTTTACCGTATGGCGGGAGATGTCGATTACATGCTCCGCGTCGTCGTTGCGGACATGGCGGAATACGACGCCTTCTACAAACGCCTCATCGAGGCGATTCCGCTCAAGAACGTCACCTCGCGCTTCGCAATGGAACGGGTGAAATCCACCACCGCCTTCAAGGTGCCGAACCTGTAGATTTGCCTGAGTTCCGGAGAATTCAGGCGATCCCCCGCATAATCTCGGACACCCGGTCGGGCCTGCGGACTTCCGGAAAAGCCCGTTCTTTCATTCGCCTGGCAGGACACGCACCGCACCCTTGTCGGCGCTCGCAGCCATCATGCCATAGGCCCTGAGCGCCTTGGAGACCTGCCGCTTGCGTGGCTCGGCGGGCTTCCAGCCAAGCTTGTCCTGTTCAACGCGACGGACCGCCAGATCTGCATCCGAAACCTTGAGGTGGATCTTGCGGGCCGGGATGTCGATCTCGATGACGTCTCCCTCACGCACGAGACCGATCGTGCCACCCGAGGCCGCTTCCGGCGAGACATGGCCGATCGAGAGCCCCGACGAGCCGCCCGAGAAGCGCCCGTCCGTCACCAGCGCGCAGACCTTCCCGAGCTTTTTCGATTTCAGATACGATGTCGGGTAGAGCATCTCCTGCATGCCCGGCCCGCCTTTCGGTCCCTCGTAGCGGATCAGCACCACGTCGCCCGCGACGATGCCGCCGTTGAGAATCGCGAGCACCGCCGCATCCTGGCTCTCGAACACCCGCGCACGGCCGGTGAACACCAACGCCTCGGCATCCACGCCCGCCGTCTTCACGATGCAGCCGTTCTCGGCGAGGTTGCCGTAGAGCACGGCGAGACCGCCGTCCTGCGAAAAGGCGTGGCTCTTCTGGCGGATGACGCCGGCCTCACGGTTCGCATCGAGTTCCTTCCAGCGCGCCTCCTGGCTGAAGGCGGTCTGCGAGGGCACGCCGCCCGGCGCGGCCTTGAAGAAGGTCTGCACCGTTTCGGAGTTAGAGCGCTTGATGTCCCAGCGTGCGAGCGCGCCGCTCATCGTCTCGGTGTGAACGGTCGAGCATTCGCCGTGGATCAGGCCGGCACGGTCGAGTTCGCCGAGGATGCCCATGATGCCGCCGGCTCGATGCACATCCTCGATATGGACGTTCGAGACCGCCGGGGCGACCTTGCACAGCACCGGCACCTTCCGCGAAAGCCTGTCGATATCCTTCATCGTGAAGTCGAGTTCGGCTTCGTAGGCAGCGGCAAGGAGGTGGAGAACCGTGTTCGTCGAGCCGCCCATCGCGATGTCGAGCGTCATCGCGTTCTCGAACGCCTTGAAGTTTGCGATCGCGCGCGGCAGCACGCTTTCGTCGTTTTGCTCGTAGTAGCGACGCGCGAGATCGACGATCAGGTGTCCGGCTTCAACGAAGAGGCGCTTGCGATCGGCGTGGGTGGCGAGCACGGTGCCGTTGCCCGGCAAGGCGAGGCCCAGCGCCTCGGTGAGGCAGTTCATCGAGTTGGCAGTGAACATGCCCGAGCACGAACCGCAGGTTGGGCAGGCGTTCTGCTCGTAGCGCTGAACTTCCTCGTCGGTGTAGCTGTCGTCAGCGGCGACAATCATCGCGTCGATGAGGTCAACGGCCTTCTCGACGCCCTTGACGACCACCTTGCCGGCCTCCATCGGCCCGCCCGAGACGAAAACCGTGGGGATATTG
>DAORNC010000021.1:8023-8229 GCA_035440785.1 Rhabdaerophilum sp.
TCATGCCCCATCGCGATGCCGTCATCGACCGCGATGGTGTTGAACTCCTTGGCGACGCCGCCGGCTTTCTCGACCTCGCGTGCAACGAGCTGGCCGAGCGGCATCAAGTGCACATGGCCCGGCACGAACTGGGTGAAGGAATTGGCAATGGCGATGATCGGCTTGCCGAAATCGCTGTCGCGCATCCCCGTGGCGCGCCACAGCCC
>DAORNC010000021.1:8334-25062 GCA_035440785.1 Rhabdaerophilum sp.
GCCCCGGAGGGCGGCGGGCGGGCACTATAACCGCTCGGCGGAGAACGGAAACCCCTGCCAGCAAGGCGGGCGGTTTTTCCTTCACGCCACCTTCGGCTGCGCATAACCAAGCTTGCGGTTCAGGCCATCGAGCAGCTTCTCCGCCGCATCGGCGATCACGGTGCCGGGCGGGAAGATCGCCGCAGCGCCGGCATCGAGCAGCGCCTGGAAATCCTGCGGCGGGATGACACCGCCGACGACGATCATGATGTCGCCGCGCCCCAGTTTTTCGAGTTCCGCCTTGAGCGCCGGAACGAGCGTGAGATGACCCGCCGCGAGGCTCGAAACGCCGATGATATGGCTCCGCCCGTCGACAGCCTGCTGCGCGGCCTCCTCGGGTGTGGCAAACAGCGGGCCGATCTCGACATCGAAGCCGAGGTCGGCGAAGGCCGAGGCGATCACCTTCTGGCCGCGATCGTGCCCATCCTGTCCCATCTTGGCGACGAGTATCTTCGGCGGGCGGCCGTCGTTTTCGGCGAAAGCTCGGGTCATGCCGGTGACGCGCTGGACCGCCGGGTTCTTCTCGCCTACGGAGTCGCGATAGACGCCGGAAATAGCCTTGATCTCGGCCTTGTGACGTGAAAACGCCCGTTCCAGCGCGAGGCTGATCTCGCCGACGGTCGCCTTGGCGCGTGCGGCATCGACCGCGAGCGCGAGCAGGTTACCCACCCGGTTGCGGGCCGCGTTCTCGAGCGCGGCGAGCTTGGCCTTTACGTCATCAGCACTGCGTTCGGCCTTGAGACGCCGGAGTTTCTCGATCTGGCGCGCACGCACGGCGGCGTTATCGACCTTGAGAACGTCAATCGCCTTCTCATTCTCAAGCAGGAACTTGTTGACGCCGATAATGGTCTGTTCACCGGAGTCGATGCGCCCCTGGGTGCGGGCCGCGGCTTCTTCGATGCGCAGCTTCGGGATGCCGGCCTCGATGGCCTTCGCCATGCCACCGAGCTTCTCGACCTCCTGGATATGTGCCCAGGCGCGGGCCGCAAGGTCGGCCGTCAGTTTTTCCACCATCCGCGAGCCGCCCCAGGGGTCGATAATGCGGTTGGTGCCAGCCTCCTGCTGGATCAGAAGCTGGGTGTTACGCGCGATGCGGGCGGAGAAGTCGGTTGGCAGCGCCAGCGCCTCGTCGAGCGCGTTTGTATGCAGCGACTGGGTATGGCCTTGGGTTGCCGCCATCGCCTCGACGCAGGTGCGGATCGCGTTGTTGAACACATCCTGCGCGGTCAAGCTCCAGCCGGAGGTCTGGCAATGGGTGCGCAGCGGCAGGCTCTTCTCGCTCTTCGGTTTGAAGCCCTTGACGAGCCTCGCCCAGAGAAGCCGCGCGGCGCGCATCTTGGCGACTTCCATGAAGAAATTCATGCCAATCGCCCAGAAGAAACTCAGGCGCGGCGCGAAAGCATCGACATCGAGCCCGGCGGCGATCCCCGCGCGGAGGTATTCGACGCCATCGGCGAGGGTATAGGCGAGTTCGAGATCCTGCGTCGCGCCCGCCTCCTGCATGTGGTAGCCGGAGATCGAGATCGAGTTGAACTTCGGCATGTTCTCAGCCGTATAGGCGAAGATATCGGAGATGATCCGCATCGACCCTTCCGGCGGGTAGATATAGGTGTTGCGGACCATGAACTCCTTGAGAATGTCGTTCTGGATCGTGCCGGAGAGCTGCGCGGGCTTCACCCCCTGCTCCTCCGCCGCGACGATATAGAGCGCGAGAATGGGAAGCACCGCGCCGTTCATCGTCATCGACACCGACATCTGGTCAAGCGGGATGCCGTCGAACAGCGTGCGCATGTCATAGATCGAGTCGATCGCGACGCCGGCCATGCCGACATCGCCCGAAACGCGCGGATGATCACTATCGTAACCGCGATGCGTCGCCAGATCAAAGGCCACCGAAAGCCCCTTCTGCCCGGCCGCGAGATTGCGCCGGTAGAAGGCGTTGGAATCCTCCGCCGTGGAGAAGCCGGCATACTGACGGATCGTCCAGGGCTGGTTGACGTACATCGTCGGGTAAGGTCCGCGCACGTAGGGTGCAACGCCGGGGAAGCTGTCGAGGAAATCGAGCCCGGCGATATCTGCCTCACGCGTCACCGGAGCAATGGCGACACCTTCCGGCGTTTGCCAGGCTTCGCCGGCCAGATCCGGCAAGCAGACCGCAGGCCTGCTCCAACCGAGGGTCGAGAAATCCGGAATCGTGGCGGCCATCACTTGCCTCCTTCGAAATGGCGCAGCGCGCCGTCGAGGAACTTCAGCATATCGCAGCGGGCGAAAACATAGCCGGAAATACCGACGCTCGCGAGTTGCCCGGCATTCTCGCCGGGCTTGCCGGCGAGGTAAACTGCCTCGGCCCCGCTCGCCGCGAGCGCCGTCGCAGCGTCCATCGCCTCGGCGGCATAAAGGGCGTCTGACGAGGCGATGCACGCGATCCGTGCGCCGGAGGCCTTGAAGGCATCGGTCATCGCGACAAGGTTGGTGCCCTCGCCTTCCGCAAAACCGTCATTGGTGATCGCGGCGATCCCGCCCGCCTCGAAGGCGTTCTTGGCGAAGGTGGCGCGTGCGGTGAAATCCGCGACGCGACCGAGGTTGGCGAGAAACACGGCAGGGCGCTGATCCGATTTCCTGGCGATCGCGTCGGCCCGGTCGCGCAGGAACTCGTAGGCTTCAGTCAGCCGGACAGACGGCAAGGCGCCTTCTCCGCGCTTCGTCGCCACGGCAGGCGCAAGAACGGGGGTCGGTGCCTCGTTGATGTCCGGGAACTCGCTGACGCCGGTCAGCGGCAACTTGCGCGTCGCGATGTCCTTCAGCCGCCCGTCGCGGGTATCGCGGATCATCTCCGCGGCGAAGCCGTTGGCGAGCGCTGCGGCGAGCCCGGCATCCTCATCCGCCTTCTGGGCCTCGATCAGCCGGAACAGGCTCCAGGCCTTCTCGCACAGCGCATCGGTCAGCGCCTCGACGCTGCCGGCCCCCGCCGCTGGATCGACCATGCGGTAGAGGTTCGATTCCTCCAGAAGGATCAGGCTCGTGTTGCGCGAGAGTCGCCGCGCGGCGCCTTCTGCCAGCCCAAGCGGTGCGGTGAAGGGCAGAACCTCGATCGAATCCGCGCCGCCGATCCCGGCCGCGAAGGTCGCGATCGTATTGCGAAGCAAGTTCACATAGACATCATGCCGCGAGAGCATCCGCCACGCCGTCTCGGCATGGAGTGGAATCGCGCGCGGGGGGAGCCCGATCGCTTCCTCGATCCGCGCCCAGAGCAGGCGCAGCGCACGGAACTTGGCGATGGTGAGAAACTGGTCGTCATCCGCCGTCAGGGCGAAAGAAAGCCAGGATGTGGCCTCGTCAAGCGCGATGCCGCGGGCCGCTAGTCCGCGTAGGTAAGCAGCCCCCTGCGCGATGACGCAGGCGAGTTCCTGTGCCTCGCTCGCGCCAGCCTCGTGGAACGGCCGCCCGTCGCAGCGCAGGAACGGACCACCAAACCCATCGCTCTGCAAGTGGCGGACGATCTCGACGACATTCCCCATCAGGCTGGCGAAAGGCAGCGGCATCCGCCCCGCGACCGCAAGATCGGCCAGCGGCGCGAGACCGAAATCGACCTTTAGGTTTGCTCCCGGCAGGCGATTGCGCTTGGCGAACCCCGCGAAACCTTCCGCGACAGAGCGACCGCCGAACGGTGCGGTTTCGAGGCGGATCCGGATCAGATCCGGGTGGATTTTTTCAAGGGCTTGATCGAAGGTCGCGGGTGCATGATCGCGCAGGCCGAAACCGCGTGCAGCAAAGCTGCCGGCGAAAGCGATGGTGAGGCTGTTCGCCCCGCCGAGAAGATCGTCGTGCGCCTGAAGATTGGCGCGGTGGAAATCCGGATCGTCGATCCGCGCGACGATATCCCAACGCGCTACACCCCGCGCGCCTGCTACGGCATCCGAATCCGCACGGTGCGGCGCGAGCGGCTGGATCGCGATTCCGTCCGCGGTGCGGCCGACGAGCACCTTCTCGAAATCCGCACCCTTGAGCACGCGGTCAACGGCAGCACGCCATTGGCTCTCGGTCGCGCGCGGGAAACCGGCGGTCCATTCCATCAGGCGAACTCCATGATGACGGCATCGACCGCGAGGCTGTCGCCGGCCTTTGCCTTGAGCTTCTTGACGGTCACATCCTTCTCGGCGCGCAACACATTTTCCATCTTCATCGCCTCGACGACGGCAAGTGTCTCGCCGGCCTTGACCTCCTGCCCCTCGATCACCGCGAGCGACTTGACGAGCCCCGGCATCGGACAGAGCAGAACCTTCGAGGTATCCGCCGCCTTCTTCTCCGGCATGAGGGCGGCGAGCTCCGCCTCGCGGCGGGTGTAGACGCGAAAGTCACCCGCGACGCCGGAGCCGAGCAGCCGGACGCCGTTCGTGATCGGCTGCACCTGAACAGTGACATCGGCATCGCCCACCGCGCCGGTCCAGACGAGATCACCCGGCTGCCACGCCGATTGCAGGGTGTACCGCTCCTCACCGAAGCGGACGAGAACACCGCTCGCATCCTCCTCGATGGCAATCTCGAAACGTTGCGCGCTCGCGCCCTGCCCGATGACAACCACACGCTCCTTCTGGAAGGAGACGGGGTTCGCCATGTCCATCTGTCCGGTGATGTGGCGCTTGCGGCCGTTCAGCACGTGATCGATGCCGGCCGCGACCGATGCAAAGAGTTCCGCGGTTTTGCCCGAGGGGGCGGGAATCGCGAACCCGTCCGGGAATTCCTCAGCAATAAAGCCGGTGGAAAGCCGTCCCTCGCGCCAGCGCTCATGCGCCATCAGGGTCGAAAGGAAGGGGATGTTGTGACGGATGCCGTCGATCACGAAGGCATCGAGCGCCTTAGCTTGCGACTCGATTGCCTCGATACGGGTCGGCGCATGAGTCACCAGCTTGGCGATCATCGGATCGTAGAACATCGAGATCTGCCCGCCCTCATCGACGCCGGTGTCGTTGCGGACGATGACGTGGCCGAAGCGACCTTCCACCGGCGGGCGATAGCGGGTCAGACGACCGATCGAGGGCAGGAAGTTGCGCGTCGGGTCTTCGGCGTAGATGCGGCTCTCGACGGCCCAGCCGTTGAGCTTCACGTCCTTCTGCACGATGGCGAGTTTCTCGCCGAAGGCAACACGGATCATCTGCTCGACGAGATCGATGCCGGTGATCATTTCCGTAACCGGATGCTCAACTTGAAGCCGCGTGTTCATTTCGAGGAAGTAGAACGAGCGATCCTGCCCGGCGACGAACTCCACCGTACCGGCGCTGTCGTAGCTCACGGCCTTGGCCAGTGCCACCGCCTGCTCGCCCATCTTCTTGCGGGTAGCCTCGTCGAGCAGCGGCGAAGGCGCCTCCTCGACAACCTTCTGATTGCGGCGCTGCACCGAACATTCGCGCTCGCCCAGATAAATCACGTTGCCGTGCTTGTCGCCCAGCACCTGAATTTCGATATGGCGCGGGTTGACGATGAACTTCTCAACGAACATCCGATCGTCGCCGAAGGATGAGGCTGCCTCGGAGCGAGAACGCTCGAAGCCTTCCTTGACCTCATTCGCCGACCAAGCGATGCGCATACCCTTGCCACCGCCGCCGGCCGAAGCCTTGAGCATCACCGGATAGCCGATTTCCTCGGCGATCTTCATCGCGTCCTCGGCGGTCTCGATGGTGCCGAGATAGCCCGGCACGGTCGAAACCCCGGCCGCCGCGGCCGCCTTCTTCGATTCGATCTTGTCGCCCATCGCGGCGATAGCGCCGGGATTGGGGCCGATGAAGACAATGCCCTCTTCCTGGAGCCGCTTGGCGAAGGCCTCGCGCTCGGAAAGAAAGCCGTAGCCGGGATGTACGGCCTCCGCGCCGGTCTTCTTGCAAGCGTCGATAATCTTCTCGATCAGGAGATAGCTTTCAGCCGCCGGGGGCGGGCCGATGTGCACCGCCTCATCCGCCATTTCCACATGCATCGCGTTACGATCAGCGTCGGAATAGACGGCAACGGTCTTGATGCCCATCTTGCGCGCGGTCTTGATGACGCGGCAGGCGATTTCCCCACGGTTGGCGATCAGGATTTTCTTGAACATTTCTTGGCCCCCGATCCAAACTCAAAGCGGCATGTTGTCGTGCTTGCGCCACGGTTGCTCGACCGTCTTGGTGCGCAGCATGGCCAGGGCGCGGGCGATGCGGGGCCGCGTCGAATGCGGCATGATCACCTCGTCGATATAGCCGCGCTCGGCGGCGACGAAGGGCGAGAGGAAGCGTGCCTCGTATTCCTTGGTGCGCTTCTCGATCTCCTCGGGCGACTGGCCACGGAAGATGATCTCGACCGCGCCTTTCGCGCCCATCACCGCAATCTGCGCCGTGGGCCAGGCGTAATTGATGTCCGCACCGATGTGCTTGGAAGCCATCACGTCGTAGGCGCCGCCGAAGGCCTTGCGGGTAATGCAGGTGACAAGCGGCACGGTGCATTGCGAATAGGCGAAGAGCAGCTTCGCGCCGTGCTTGATGAGGCCGCCGTATTCCTGCGCCGTGCCCGGCAGGAAGCCCGGCACATCGACGAATGTGACGATCGGGATTTCAAAGGCGTCGCAAAAGCGCACGAAGCGCGCAGCCTTGCGGCTCGCATCCGAGTCGAGAACGCCCGCAAGCACCATCGGCTGGTTGGCGACGATGCCGACCGTGCGGCCCTCGATGCGGCCGAAGCCGGTGATGATGTTCCCCGCGTGCTTCTCGGAAAGCTCGAAGAAGTCGCCCTCGTCGACGATCTTCCGGATCAGCTCCTTCATGTCGTAGGGCTGGTTGGCATTATCCGGCACCAGCGTGTCGAGGCTCATGTCGCGCCGCTGCGGATCATCGTCCGTCGGCCATTCCGGCACGCCCTCCATATTGTTGGCGGGAAGGAAGTCGATCAGGCGGCGAAGCTGGAGCAACGCTTCGACATCATTGTCGAAAGCGCCGTCCGAAATCGAGGACTTGGTGGTGTGAATGGAGGCGCCACCGAGCTCCTCATGGGTGACGATCTCATTGGTCACCGTCTTCACCACATCCGGACCGGTGACATACATGTAGGACGTATCGCGGACCATGAAGATGAAATCGGTCATGGCCGGCGAATAGACGTCACCACCCGCGCAGGGCCCCATGATGAGCGAAATCTGCGGAATGACGCCCGAGGCCATCACATTGCGCTTGAAGATATCGGCGTAGCCCGCGAGCGAGGCGACGCCCTCCTGGATGCGCGCGCCGCCGGAATCGAACAGGCCAATTACCGGCGCACGCATCTTCAGCGCCATGTCCTGGATCTTCTGGACCTTGAGCGCATGCGTTTCGGAAAGCGAACCGCCGAGCACGGTGAAGTCTTTTGCGAAGACGAAAACCTTGCGGCCATTGACAGTGCCCCAGCCGGTGACGACGCCGTCGCCGGGGATCTTCTCCTGCTTGTCCATGCCGAAATCGACGCAGCGATGCTGCACGAACATGTCGAATTCCTCGAAGCTGCCGTGATCGAGCAGAAGCTCGATGCGCTCGCGCGCCGTCAGCTTGCCCTTCTGATGCTGGGCGTCGATGCGCTTCTGGCCGCCGCCGAGGCGTGCCTGCTTCCGGCGCGTATCGAGTTGATCGAGAATATCCCGCATCGCTTCCCCCTGGCTTGCAGCGCAATCACGTGGCGCCGCATCTTGTTCGCAGTCTAGTCCGGTCAGCGCCGAACGCGCCACGCGACTTTCGGCCGTTTCTCTTTTGACCTTTTGGCGATCATGACAAGTATGTAAAAAGTTGATATGCAAATATTAGCAGATATTCAATGAGGGATTTTGTCGATGCGTGACCGCAAGCTGTTCGTTGGGGCCGGCATCCGGCGACTGCGCGATTCCCGGTCAATGACCCAGGCCGATCTTGCACGGCAGCTTCGCATTTCCACCGCCTACCTCAGCCAGATGGAGACCAACCAGCGCCCGGTCTCCGCGTCGGTTCTCTATGGTCTCAGCCAGATCTTCGGAGCGGAGGCCGCAAACCTGATGTCGGAGGACCCGGACCGTCTCGCCGCCGATCTGCGCGAGGCCTTGTCGGACCCGATCTTCAGCCAGGCCGAGACCAACCACGTCGATATCCGTGCGCTGGCGCTTGGCGCGCCCTGGCTCGCGCATCGCTTCATAGAACTGCACTCGGCTTTCCGCCGCTCGCTCGATCCCGGCTCGCCCGCCACCGCCCCTGGAGAGGAAGCGCCGCGCGGAGCGCAGATGCATCCGTTCGAGGTTGTGCGCGATTTCTTTCACTACAACGACAACTACATCGACGAACTCGATCAGGCAGCGGAACGGCTCGCCCTGCGCGATTTCGACGGTCGCAACCGGCAGGCGTCCGACCTTGTCCGCGTACTCCAGTCCCGCCACGGCGTGCGCGTGCGCGATCTGCACGAGGACGATCCGCGCCTGCGCTCGTTCGATCCGAAGAGCCGCGTGCTGAGCCTCAACCCCGCGGCCGAAAACCCGACGCGCCTGTTCCATCTCGCCTATCAGCTTGCGCGCCTTGAACACGGCGATCTGATCGACGCGCGGGCGGGTGACGCCACCTTGCGGACACCCGATGCTCGGGCGATCGCTCAGGGCGCGCTAACCAACTATTTTGCCGCCGCGCTGCTGATGCCCTACGGCCTGTTCTCGGCCGACGCGCGTCGCACGCGGCACGATCTCGCCCGTCTCGCACATCTTTTCGGCACTTCGATCGAGCAGGTCTGCCACCGACTCTCGACCCTCCAGCGCACGGGCGCGAAGGGCGTGCCGGTTTATTTCGTGAAAATCGACCGGGGTGGGAACATCGTGAAGCGTCACTCCTCGACGCCGTTCCAGTTCGCACGGTTCGGCGGCGCATGCCCGCTCTGGAACGTCCACGAGGCCTTCGAGCAGCCCGATCGCATCCTCGTCCAGCAAGCGGAAATGCCGGACGGCGCGCGCTATCTCTGTCTTGCCAAAAGCATCGTCAAGCCGGCCCACTATCACGGGGGTCCCGTGCAGCGCTTCGCGATCGGCCTCGGCTGCGCGATCTCGGATGCGCACCACTTCGTCTATTCCGACGATATCGACTTGCGCGGACGGATCGGGGTCGCGCCCATCGGCATCTCGTGCCGGCTCTGCGCACGCGCCGAATGCGCGCAGCGCTCGGCACCGCCGCTTTCGCGACGCATTGCGCTCAATCAGGACGAGCGCGACACGCTTCCTTACGAGATCGTGTGATTCCGACAGGATGTCGTAAGATTGCCTCTTTAAACTCCGAAACAGATAAGCCAATTTGCCTATCCAGAAGTCAGGAGTCTGGTCCATGTCTCAGAAAGGTCAGCACGTCGTCCCGCGCGGCGGCATGTGGAGCGTTCAGAAAGCCGGAGCTTCACGCGCCACCAGCACGCATACGACGCAGGCGGACGCCATCAGCGCTGCCACCAAGATTGCAAAGAATCAAGGAACTGAACTCTACATCCACGGCAAGGATGGTCGTATTCGCGAGCGCAATTCCTATGGCAAGGATCCCCATCCGCCGAAAGGTTGAATTTGAACGCGCCTTTTGAGCGATCAGTTTTTATCAATTGCCCTTTTGACGAAGAATATGCGCCTATTCTTCAGGCGATAGCGTTTTGTGTGGTTTATCTCGGATTTACCCCACGCCTCGCTCCAGAGAATGCGGACCACGGAGTTCCCCGCCTTGATCGCATTCGTGATATCATACGTGGCTCAAAATACGGCATTCACGATCTGAGCCGCTGCAAGGCATCCGTAGCCGGCGAGTTCTATAGGCTCAACATGCCCTTCGAACTTGGCTTGGATCACGCCTGCCGAACCTTCGGAGCAGGCAACTTGCAAAGCAAGGCAGTTCTTGTTCTCGAACATACCCGCTACGACTATCAGAAATTTCTTTCCGATATCGCCGGCTGGGATATAGCCGCACACGCAGGAGACCATCAGAAAGCAGTCAGGCACGTACGCAACTGGCTGGTCGCCCAAGCGGAAGCACCCAAGATTGGACCAGCCTACATTCAAGGAAAATATATTGCTTTCCAAGAATGGTATTTCGAACGTGAACTTGCGAGTGGTGCCTCGGAGGATGATATCAAGGAATATCCCACCGTCGCAATGGTGACTGCCATGCTTGAGTGGATGAACGCTGGCCAGCCCATTTAGGCATCACGGCGCCTTCCCCGGCGTACCGTTGAGGAAGGTGACGATGGCCGAGAAATCCATCCCGCCGTGGCCCTGCGCCGCGAAGAGTTCATAGAGCTTCGAGGCCGCCGCGCCGAGGGGCGTGACCGCGCCGTTGTCCTGCGCCGCTTCCTGGCTCAATTTCATGTCCTTTAGCATCAGATCGGTCGCGAAGCCGGGCTGATAGCCGCGATTGGCGGGCGAAGTCGGCACCGGGCCGGGCACGGGGCAATAGGTGTTGAGCGACCAACACTGGCCGGATGAGGTGGAAGAGACATCGAACAGCGCTTGCTCGGAAAGCCCGAGCTTCTTGGCCAGCACGAAACCTTCGGAGACCGCGATCATCGAGATGCCGAGGATCATGTTGTTGCAGATCTTCGCCGCCTGCCCGTTCCCCGGCCCACCGCAATGGACGATCTTCTTGCCCATCGCTTCGAGGATCGGCTTCGCCTTGGCAAAGGCCTCATCCGCGCCACCGACCATGAAGGTCAATGTCGCGCCGGCAGCACCGCCAACACCGCCGATATCGGCCACGGCCTTGTTGCGGCCAATCACCGCCAGCATCCCCTTGTCGGTCGCCGCCTTCGAAGCCGCGCGTGCCGAGGCGATGTCGATCGTCGAGCAATCAATGAAGAGCGTGCCGGGCTTCGCCGCACCGAGGAGGTTCATCGCACCGGTATAGGCGCCGACGACATGCTTGCCGGCGGGCAGCATGGTGATGACAATCTCGGCATCCTTCACCGCGCCGGCACCATCCGCAGCAATGGGAAGACCATCGGCGGCCGCGGCATCGCAGGCGGCCTTCGAGAGATCGAAGCCCGTCACCTTGTGTCCCGCGTTGACGAGGTTGAGCGCCATCGGGCGGCCCATGTTGCCAAGCCCGAGAAATCCGATCGTCGCCATCTTCGCTTCTCCCTTTGATTGTTATGAGGCCGCGACCAGCGCGCGCGCCACGATGAGCCGCATGATTTCGTTGGTGCCCTCGAGAATCTGGTGGACGCGCAGATCGCGTACGATCTTCTCGACACCGTATTCCGAAAGATAGCCGTAGCCGCCGAGGATCTGGAGCGCGCCGTTCGCGACATCGAAGCCCGTGTCGGTCACGAAGCGCTTGGCCCCGGCAATCTTCTGCGTCCGGTCGGCGTCGTTCCGGTCATAGGCAGCCGCGGCGGCATAGAGGTAGAGCCGCGCAGCCTCAAGCTCGATCGAGAGATCGGCGAGGCGGAATTGCAGGGCCTGAAACTCGTTGAGCTTCTTGCCGAAGGCCTTGCGCTCGTTGGCATAGGCCAGCGCCTTGTCGAGCGCGGCCTGCGCCCCACCCACCGAGCAGGCGGAAATATTGAGCCGGCCGCCGTCGAGTCCGGCCATGGCAATCTTGAAACCATCTCCCTCGTTGCCGATCATATTCGAGGCCGGGATGCGGCAATTGTCGAAGATCACCGCGCGGGTCGGCTGGGCGTTCCAGCCCATCTTCTTCTCGTTGGCACCGAAGGAAAGGCCGGGGGTTCCGCCTTCGACCACGAAGGTGGAAATGCCCTTCGGTCCCGGCCCGCCCGTGCGGGCCATAACGACATAGAAATCGTCCGCGTTGCCGGCGCCGGAGATGAACTGTTTCTGCCCGTTGAGGACGAAATGATTGCCGTTGAGTTCCGCGCGCGTCGCCAATGCGGCTGCGTCCGAGCCTGCACCGGGCTCCGTCAGACAATAGGATGCGCATTTCTCCATTGAGACGAGCGCGGGCAGCCAGGCATGGCGCTGATCCTCGTTGCCGAAGGTATCCACCATCCAGGCGCACATGTTGTGGATCGACATGTAGGCGGCGACGGTCGGGCAGCCGGTCGCCAGCGCCTCGAAGATCACCGCGGCATCAAGACGGGTAAGGCCGGACCCGCCGACATCTTCCTTGATGTAAACCCCGCCCATGCCGAGCGCCGCGCCTTCTCGCATCTCTGCAACGGGGAAATGCTTCCTCTCGTCCCACTCGACGGCATGGGGAGCCAATTTCTCGGCGGCGAAATCCCGGGCCATATCGCGGATGGCAAGCGCTTCCTCGCCCAGAGTGAACATCGGCCCCTCCCCTTTTTATCGCTGTTTCTGTCTACGAATAGCAATCCGCGAACAAAAGAGAGAATATTTCGAGAGCCGTTCTGCAAAAATAGACATTTAGAACCATATCGGGCCGCTTGAAACGCGAGATGGAAGGCGCGATCCTGCCGGCAATTCCCGAACGCGGATTTGCTCTCCCATGAAAATTCCTGACCTGCCGTTCACAGTCATCGACTGGCAGAATGTTCCTGCCGTCGAGCACGCCGGCGAAACCGGCAAAGCGCTCTGGCGCGTCTTCCATGTCGGCGATCTCCGGATCCGCCACGTCGAATACACACCGGGCTACCTCGCCGACCACTGGTGCGACCGCGGCCACGTTCTCTACGTGCTCGAAGGCGAACTCGAGACCGAACTCAGGGATGGCCGCCACTTCACCATGAAGCCCGGCATGAGCTATCAGGTCTCCGATTTCGGCGATGCTGCCCACCGCTCATCGACAAGCACCGGCGCGAAGCTCTTTATCGTCGACTGACCGCCGACACACTGACAAGCCTTCTCCGGAAAACTGGGACAGCCATGTTCGACCAGAACCATATCCTCGATCACATCCGCCGTTGGGTGGAGATCGAGACCCCGACCGAGCGCCCCGACCAGATCAACAGACTCGTGGACGTGGTGATGGCCGACCATGCCGGCCTCGCCGTCGACATGGAGCGCGTGCCGGGACGCGACGGCAAGGGCGATCACCTCATCGTCCGATCTCAGTGGGGGCAGGATTCGCCCGGCATCCTTGTCCTCTCTCATCTCGATACCGTACACCCGATGGGCTTCATCGAAACGCGGCTGCCCTATCGTGTCGAGGGCGACATCGCCTACGGTCCCGGCATCGTCGATATGAAGGGATGCGCCTGCCTCGCGCATCACGCCCTGAAGGCCGTGGCGGTGGCGGGCAATGGCCATCTGGGCGTCACACACCTCTATGTCTCGGATGAGGAGATCGGCAGTCCGACCTCGCAGAACCTGATCGAGGATCTCGGTCGCAAGGCGAAGTACGTGCTGGTAACGGAAGGCGCGCGCGACGGCGGCAAGATCGTGGTGACGCGCAAGGGCGTGGGCCGCTTCGACGTACATATCAAGGGGGTCGCCTCCCATGCCGGCGCGAAACCACTCGACGGACGCAGCGCGATCCGCGAACTCGGCCATGTGATCCTCTTTCTCGAAGGGCTCTGCGACGAAGCCCGCGGTGTGACGGTGACGGTGGGTGTGGTTTCGGGCGGCACGAAGGCCAATGTCATCCCGGAGGAAGCCTTCGCCGCCATCGACCTCCGCGTGCCGACGATGGCATTGGCAGACGAACTCTGCTCGAAGATCCTCAACATCAAGCCGGTCAATCCGGATGTAAAGATCACCGTGACCGGGGGAATGAATCGCCCGCCGTTCGAGCAGACACCGGCAGCAAAAGCGCTGTTCGACCATGCGCACAAGCTCGCGGCCGGGATCGGCTTCGACCTCGTCGGCATCTCGACCGGCGGTGGTTCAGACGGCAATTTCACGGCCCCCTTCGCGCCAACGCTTGACGGGCTCGGCGTCGACGGCAAGGGCGCGCATACCGATTACGAGCAGATCGACATCCGCTCTATCGTCCCGCGCACGGAATTGCTGCACCGTTTGTTGCTTACCCTGCGCTGAGGGACTCCTCGGATTTCAGTATCGCTTGTGCATCCTCGACGCTCGCAGTGTAATGAACCTCCGGCTCGCGCAGGCCGGTTTGCAGCAGCGTGCGCCGCACGGATGGATTCGCGCCGGCGATCACCAGCGCGGTGCCGTTCTTTGCAAGTTTGCGGGCAAACCCCTCGAGGCTCTTTGCAGCCGTCGTGTCGGCAATCGGCACAGCGGCGAAATCGAAGATGAAAACGCGCGGCAACTGGCCCATGCGATCGAGCGTTGAGATCACGGTCGAGGTCGCGCCGAAGAAGAAGGCGCCGCGCAGGCGATAGACAACCGTCGCGCCATCGTGATCAGGTTGGCCTTCATAGGCGGCGCGGTCTCGGGGCAGGCCGTCGGCAACGTCCTTCGCCATCATCGCGCCTCCGCCCTCAACCTCGACCGCCTCGGCCATCCGATGCAGGAAGAGAAATGCGCCTAACGTAACGCCCACCGCGATCGCGAGGGTCAGATCCTCGAACACCGTCAGCAGGAAAGTGGAAAGCAGCACCACGGCATCGCCGCGCGAGGATTTGAGAAGCGTCGCGAATTCGTGTTTTTCGGCCATGTTCCACGAGACGATGGCAAGCACCCCGCCGAGCGCGGCAAGCGGAATATAGGCGGCGAGTGGTGCCGCGATCAGCATGAAGACCAAAAGGTAAGCCGCGTGCAGCATGCCGGAAACCGGGCCATGCGCCCCGGCGCGCACATTGGTGGCCGTGCGGGCGATAGTGCCGGTGACCGGGATGCCGCCGAACAGAACCGAAGCGACATTGGCGCCGCCTTGCGCGACAAGTTCGCAGTTCGAGCGATGCCGTCGCCCGCTCATCCCGTCCGCGACGACGGCTGAAAGGAGAGACTCGATCGCGCCGAGCAAGGCGATGGCCAGTGCATCGGGAAGCACAGCCCGCAACTTCTCCAGCGAAAAGGCCGGGAGATGGGGTGCGGGCAGGCTGCTCGGCACACCTCCGAAGCGCGTCCCGATGGTCGCGACATCGAGCATCGCCAATTTCGCAACCAGCGCACTGGCGATCACCGCGATGAGCAACCCCGGCCAGGTTGGGCGGAATTTTCTCAGCACCAGAATAATCGCGATGGCGAAAATCGCGACCCCAAAGGCAGCTGGCCTGAAGGTCGGCAGAGCATTCCAGATCACCGCGAGTTTCGGGAGGAAGGCCGCCGGCTCCTTCGCGATGTCGAGCCCCAGCAGGTCCTTGATCTGGCTCGTGAAGATAATGACGGCGATGCCGGTCGTGAAGCCGACTGTGACCGGAAACGGGATATACTTGATGTAGGTGCCAAGCCGCAGGAAGCCCACCGCCATCATGATGATACCCGCCATCAAGGTTGCGAGCACGAGACCGTCGTAGCCGTGCTTCTCGACGATCGTGGCGATGAGAACGATGAAGGCTCCGGCGGGGCCGCCGATCTGGAAGCGGCTGCCGCCGAAGGCTGAAATCAGGAAACCGCCGACGATCGCGGTATAGAGACCCTTGTCCGGCGAGAGCCCGCAGGCGATGGCGATAGCCATCGAGAGCGGCAGCGCGACGATCGCCACCGTGAGGCCCGCGATCGCGTCGGCCCGGAAGGCCGAGAACGAATAGCCTTCGCGCAGCACCGTGACGAGCTTGGGCGTGAAGAGTTCGGCGAAGCTCGGCTGCGGCGGTGCGTCCCGTCGCGAAAGATCATTCATGGCTGGACGTCCAGGCGCGAAGGGGGCGACGGCGGAATGTCGGCGGGAGCCCGTCGAAAGCAAATACGGGAATCGTCCGGCAAGCGTTGCAAACCATGTGCCGCCTGGCAATGGGCATCGGTGCTGGCGGGCGCACACCGGCTCTGTTAGCGTTCACCCACTCTCTCCAGCCGATGGATATGCCATGCCGCCTCTCGCCAATTCGCCGGATCTCTGGCGGCATGCCCTGCCGTTGCGGGCGGCGGACGATCACAAGTATTCGCGCGGCGCCATGCTCGTCTTGAGCGGGCCGGAATTCCGCACCGGCGCCTCGCGTCTCGCCGCACATGCCGCACTGCAGATCGGCGCCGGCCTGGTCACCCTTGTCGGCACGCCTGACGCCCTGCGCGAGCAGGCGGCGCAGGTGACCGCCATCATGCTTCGGCCGTTCGAGACGCTTGCCGATTTCCGGGACTGCGTTGCGGGCGACCGCCTCCGGGCCATTGTCATGGGACCTGCGGCCGGAATAGGCGAGGCGACACGTCGCCTCGTTACCATCGCCGCGCGATCATCGGCCGGGCTGGTGCTCGACGCCGATGCCCTCACCTCCTTCGACGGCGATGCAGAGGCACTGTCGGCCCTCCTTCGACAGCGCAGGGTCGCGACGATTCTCACTCCGCACGAGGGTGAATTCGCGCGCGTGTTTCCCGACCTTCGGGAAAGCCGCGAGGACCGGGTCCTCGCGGCCAGCGCATCGCTCGGAGCCGTCGTTGTCCTAAAAGGCCATCGCACGCTGATCGCGGCACCGGACGGTCGGCTGATCGAGAACCACAATGCACCGCCAAGTCTCGCTACCGCCGGTTCCGGAGATGTGCTGGCAGGTCTCGTCGGCGGGCTCCTCACGCAGGGTATGCCCGGTTTCGAGGCCGCTGCGGCAGGCGTCTGGCTGCATGGCGAAATCGGCCGGATGGCTGGTGCGCATCCGACGGCGGAGGATTTTATCGTGGCGATCCGCGAGTTGCCTGCGTTTGAGATGCTCTAGCCTAGGCTTTTCACCATCAGTTCAGCCGCAAGGCGA
>DAORNC010000021.1:25107-25483 GCA_035440785.1 Rhabdaerophilum sp.
CGTCCCTTCCCGCACGACGACACGGCCGTTAATGAGGGACCAGTTCACCTTGGGCGGTGTGCAGAACACCAGCGCCGCCAGCGGATCGGCCTGCGCACCGGCAAAATCGAGTCCGCGCACGTCAAAGGCGACGATATCCGCCGCCATGCCGGGTGCGATCTGGCCGATGTCATCGCGCCCCAGCACGCGGGCGCCGCCGCGGGTCGCGATCTCCAGCGCCTCGCGCGCACCCATCGCCGCCGGCCCGAAGCCGACGCGCTGGAGCAGCATGCACTGCCGAACCTCCGCCATGAGGTGCCCTGCATCGGCACTCGCCGAACCATCGACGCCGAGCCCGACCGGCACGCCGGCATCCCGCATCGCCCGGACGGGCGCG
>DAORNC010000021.1:25553-31622 GCA_035440785.1 Rhabdaerophilum sp.
CGCACGATCGTCGAGCTTCACGCAGTGGGCGTGCCATACGTCCGGGCCGAGCCAGCCGAGACTTTCGGCGTAATCGACCGGCTCCTTGCCGAACATCTCGATCGAATAAGCGATGTCGTTGTCGTTCTCGGCGAGATGCGTGTGCATCGAGACGCCGTAAGCACGCGCCAGTTTCGCGCTCTCGCGCATCAGGTCCTCGCTCACCGTGAAGGGTGAGCAAGGTGCAATGACGATACGCAGCATCGCGAAACGCCGTGCATCATGCCAGGTCTCGACGAGGCGCTGCATCTCCCTGAGGATCGCCGGCTCCTCCTCGACGACACGGTCGGGCGGCAACCCGCCTTTCGATTCGCCAACGCTCATCGCCCCGCGCGCGGCATGGAAGCGGATGCCGACGTCTCGCGCCGCCTCGATCGCTTCCTCCAGTCGTGCACCGTTGGGATAGATGTAGAGATGATCCGAGGAGGTCGTGCAGCCGGAGAGCACGAGTTCGCTCATCGCGGTCCCGGCCGAGACGTGGATCATCTCCGGTGTAAGGTTGGCCCAGATCGGGTAGTGCGCTTTGAGCCAGCCGAAGAGCTCCGCGTCCTGGCCGGCCGGCGTCGCCCGCGTCAGGGACTGCACCATGTGGTGGTGGGTATTCACGAGCCCCGGCAGCACGACATGACCGGAAAGGTCGATCGCCTCATCTGCTTCCGGCAGCGGATCATCCTTCTTGCCGACCGCGACGATCTCTGGCCCGTCGATCAGCACGAAGCCGCCGGGGAGCTCCCGGCGCGAGTCGTCCATCGTCGCGAGAAGAGTCGCGTTCTTCAAAAGGCGTTTCATATCCGCTCCACAATCTCGTCAATCCACCGCTCACCGAAGATTGGCGGGTTCCGCGAAGGTTTTCCAGCCCCAATACCAGCGAAAGCCGGTGGTGATGAGGCAGGCGAGCGCGAAGAGAACCGCGAGTGGCGCAAAAGCCTGCGGCCAGAGGCAGATGAGACTGAAGAACGCGATCGTCTCGGCGCCTTCCGTCAGGCCACCGAGAAAATGGATGCCCTTGCCGGGGTAATCCGTAATGGCCAACCCCCGTTTCGCCGCGATCACAGCGAACGCGAGGAAGCTCGATCCCGTCCCGACGAAGGCAAGGATCAGGAAGGCGGCGGCAAGCGCATTCGCCCCGGGATCGTGGAGTGCGAAAGCGAAGGGAACCGTGGCGTAGAAGAAGAAATCGAGCGCGATATCAAGAAAGGCGCCGCGGTCGGTGGGCTCGGTCAAACGGGCCACCGCGCCGTCGAGCCCGTCGAGCAGGCGGTTCGCGAGGATCAGCGCGAGCCCGACGGGAAACAACCCGAGGGCGAGGGCCGGCATGGCAAGAAAGCCGATGGCGAAGCCCGCGAAGGTCAGCGTATTTGCAGAAATGCCAAGCTTCACCGCGAGCCGGGCCAGCGGTGCAAGCAACCTTCGCGTCGGGCCGAGTAGCGTCCGGTCGAACATCAGCCACGCCGCCAGTCGTTGAAGCGCCGTGCAAGGGCAACGGACCAGTCAGGCACATGCGCGCGTCGCCATTCACCGGCGACGGATTTCGCGGCCTCTCCCCAGCCGGGATAGGGGTGGATCGTCGTCAGGATCTTGCCGAGCCCGAGACCGTGCTTCATCGCTAGGGTGAATTCGCCGAGGATTTCCCCCGCATGGGCACCGACGATGGTCGCGCCCAAAATACGGTCGCTTCCCGGCACGGTCAGCACCGAAACGAAGCCGCGATTGGCACCTTCGCAGATCGCGCGGTCGAGTTCGGCGAGATCGAAACGGGTCTCCTCGAAGGCGACGCCCTGTTCCATCGCCTCGCGCCGATTGAGGCCGACCCGTGCGATCTCTGGATCAGTGTAAGTGACTGCCGGAAAGCCCTCGACCCTGTTCGTCCAGCGGCGCAGGCCCGTGAGCGCGTTCATCGCCGCGACCCATCCGTCATGACCGGCTGCATGGGTGAACTGGCGCTTCCCGGTGACATCGCCGGCAGCATAGATCGTCGGGATGCGCGTACGCAGGTTTCCTTCAAAGACGAGGCGCCCGTTCTCGACCAGCCCAAGCTCCTCAAGACCAAAGCCTTTCAGACGTGGTGCCCGCCCGACGGCAACGAGAATCCGGTCGAAGGCGAGTTCCCGCCCGTCGGCCAGCATCAGTACGTGATCTTCGGCGAAGCGCCTGACCTCAACTGCCTTTACACCGAGAACAAGCTCAATCCCCTCCCCGCGCAGAGCGTCAGCCAAGGCGGCGCCAACATCCTCATCCTCGCGGATGAGGAGCTGGTCCGCCCCCTCGACCAGCGTCACCCGGCTGCCGAGGCGCGCGAAAGCCTGCGCCAGCTCGCAGCCGATCGGGCCTCCGCCGAGCACGAGCAGACGCGCCGGCAGCGTTTCGAGCGACCAGAGCGTGTCCGAGGTCAATGCGCCGCATGCAGCGAGACCCGGAAGCGGTGGCAGGATCGGCGACGCGCCCGTGGCGACGAGGATATTGCGTGTGGTCAGCACCCTCTCTCCAACCGCGACCCGCCAGGGGTCGACGATCCGCCCCGCGCCCCGGACAACCTCGACGCCGAGGCTGCTGTATCGTTCCTCGGAATCATGCGGCTCGACACGGGCGATAACGCGGCGGATGCGCGCCATCACCTTTCCGAAATCCGGCGAGAGAACACCGGCGAGGCCGAATTCCTCCGCATTTTGCGCTTCATGCGCAAGGCGTGCCGAGCGGATCAACGCCTTGGAGGGCACGCAGCCGGATTTGAGGCAATCACCGCCGAGGCTTTCCTGCTCGACCAGCGCGACCTTCGCCTGCGCAGCCGCCGCGACATAGGAGGCGACGAGACCGGCGGCCCCACCACCGAGGATGACCAGATTATAATCGAAGTGGGAAGGCCGCCGCCATTTCGCCAGCATCTGATAATCGTTCCACAGGCGGGCCAAGAATTTCGAGGCGAAGGGCAAAACCGCGAGAGCCGCGAACGCGAAAACCACGCCGGGCGAGAGGAGATCGCGCGCGGCCTCGATTCCCTTCAGCTCCTCGCCGGCATTGGTGTAAAGCAGCGTCGCCGGCAGCATCGCGATCTGGCTTACCCAGAAGAAGGTCCAGACCTTCATCCGCGTAACCCCCATCGCGAGGTTGACGAGAAAAAACGGAAACACCGGGATCAGGCGGAGCGTAAACAGATAGCGCGAACCGTCCCGCGCAAGCCCGTCATCGATCCTGCGGATGATCGCGGCGAAACGCGCCTCGACAAAATCGCGGAAGAGATAGCGCGAGGACAGCATCGCCAGCGTTGCACCGAGGGTCGAGGCCAGCGAGGTCAGCAGCGTGCCCCACCAGAGCCCGAACAGGCTGCCGCCGATCAGGGTCAGCACCAGCGCGCCAGGGAGCGACATGGCCGTGAAGGCGATATAGGTCGCGACATAGATCAGTGCCGACAGCAAGGGACGCGCGGCTGCCCATTCCATCCAGCGGTCACGATAGGCCATCAGCATCGCCGCGTCCTGATCGCGCAGCAAAAGGGCCAGCAAGACGATCGCCAGCGCCAGGACCGTGCCGATCAGTACTTTCCCGTCGCGCGAAATCACACTTGATCGCCCCCATTGAACAAGTTTCCACTCCTACCGTGAAACCGGGAAGGGGCCAATTCAAGCGCGGTCACATTCGCGGCATCCAGCCGGACCCTGTCCTTTCCAGCGCACCGACTGCATGATGGCAGCAGGCAAAAAACGATTCGCGCAGACAAACGGCGGGCATGCAGTCGGCGGAAAAATCCCTTTTCACAGCCATCGGCGCCATCAGCGGCACCTCGATGGATGCGATTGATGTCGCGCTCGTCGAAACCGATGGCGCGCATCATGTCCGCCCGCTCGGAGGCGGCGCCTATCCTTACCCCGAGGCGCTACGGGAGTCCCTGCGCTCGGTCATCGCCGATGCGGCGCGCGCCGAGCGGGATTCGCTCGAGGATCTCGAAACCGAGGTGACAAGGGCCTTCGCTGATGCGATCCGGCTCTGCCTGGCCGATATGGGTGTCGATCCCGCAGGCATCGATCTCGTCGGCTTTCATGGACAGACGGTTTTCCACCGTCCAGAACGCCGCGTGACACGCCAGCTCGGCGACGGGCCCGCGCTCGCGCGGGCGCTTGGCATGCCTGTGGTCTACCGTTTCCGGCACGCGGATGTCGCGGCAGGTGGGCAAGGCGCGCCGTTGGTGCCGCTCTACCACGCCGCGCTGGCGGCCAGCCTCCCCCGGCCGCTGGTGGTTCTCAATCTCGGCGGTGTGGCGAATGTTACCTATCTCGATGGCGAGACCATCCTCGCCTTCGACACCGGTCCGGCGTCCGCGCTGATCGACGACGCGATGCAACGTCATTTCGGTCTGGACTACGATGCGGACGGGCAAATCGCGACCCGAGGCAGGGTGAGTGCCGGGCTGCTGGCCACCCTCATCGACAATCCGTTCTTCGCGGCAAAACCGCCGAAATCGCTCGACCGGAACGATTTCCACAGGCGCTCGCGAATTGTCGAGTCGCTTTCCGCCGAAGACCAGATCGCAACACTGACGGCTTTCACCGTCGCGGCGACGGCGCGGGCGCTCACCCATTTTCCCGAGCGACCCTCTCGCTGGCTGGTGACGGGCGGGGGAAGACATAACCGGGCGATGATGCGCGGCTTTGCCGATGCGCTTGAGGTGCCGGTTGAACCGGTCGAAACGGTCGGCTGGAACGGCGATCTGCTTGAAGCGGAATGCTTCGCCTATCTCGCCGCGCGCTCGCGGCGCGGCTTGCCTCTGAGCCTGCCGACGACGACCGGCGTGCCGGCCCCCATGCCGGGCGGCGAATTCTGCCCGCCTCAGGCCTTTAGGCGCGGCCCGATCTCTTCGCGCAGGTAGCGGTCGATCGTATCGCGCACGCGGCGGAAGGCCTCAAGCCGCTGCTCGCGCGAGCCGCCCGCCTGCGTGGCATCCTCGATCGGCCAGTATTTCAGCTCCACGGAACTGACGCGCAGCAATTCCCGTGCGCGGTGATGCGCCTCCGGCGACAGGGCGACGACGAGATCGAAAGACTCGCAATCAATGTCTTCGAAGGCATTTGGCTCGTCATCCTCGAATTCGATCCCCGCCTCGCGGAGGACCGCGAGCGCAAAGCCATCCCGATCCGTTTTCACGAGACCGGCAGAATCGACATAGAGCCGCTTGCCATAGCGCAGCCGCGCCATGCCTTCCGCGATCGGTGAACGCACGGCGTTCATCGAACAGACGAACAGAACCGCCTGCAACGGGCCGGTTGTGCCGCTCAACGGTCGGAACCCTTCCAGGAGAGGGCGGCGATGAGGGTGAAGAGGCGGCGGGCGGTCTTGTGGTCGATCTCGATCTTGCCGTCGAGCCGTTCGCGCACGAGCCCGGCTCCCTCGTCATGCACGCCGCGGCGGCCCATGTCGATCGCCTCGATCCGCTCGGGGGAAGCGGTGCGGATCGCCTCGTAATAGCTCTCACAGATCATGAAGTAGTCCTTGATCACCTTGCGGAACGGCGAGAGCGAGAGGAGATGGGCGATGATCGGGGTTTCGTCCTGCAGGCGGATATCGAAGGAGAGCCGGTTGGCGACAAGCCCCAGTGCGAGCACGTAAGGTCCACCGCTATGCCCCGGGATACCGAAGACGTTCTCCTCGACGAGATCATAGATCGCAATGGTGCGCTCATGCTCCTGATCGGGTGTGCCGCGCTCGATCGAGGTTTCATCGAGCGTGACGGCCACAAGACGGCGGGTTTCGGCGGTGCTGTTATCCGTCATCGCATCATCCCCGGTTCATCCGGATGGAAACGGAGCGCGCATGGGCCTGAAGCCCTTCCGCCTCGCCGAGCGTGATCGCCGCTGGCCCCAGCGCCGCGAGCTGGTCCGGCCCGCAGGAGAGAACGGAGGTGCGCTTCATGAAATCGAGCACGCCGAGGCCGGAGGCAAAGCGCGCCGAGCGCGCCGTCGGCAACACATGGTTCGAGCCGCCGACATAGTCACCGATCGCTTCAGGCGTATATCCGCCGAGGAACAACGCGCCGGCGTC
>DAORNC010000022.1:0-3726 GCA_035440785.1 Rhabdaerophilum sp.
TGGCAACGTCGAGCACCGGCGGGAGGTCATTGAGAGCACGATGAAAGGAGAAGCGCAGGTTCGCGCCCGCCTTGACCTGTGCGAGCCGTTCTGTCGCGAGGCTTGCCGCAGCTTCGTTTGGCTCGACGATATGGATATCGGCATCCAGACGGGAGAGGGCGAGCCCCTGGAGGTGCCGCGAGCCGATATTGCCGGCCCCCACAAGCGCGATGACGTAACGACGGTTCATGATGCTATCCGGCTCGGGTGGCACGCGGTGCGCCGCGCAAGGCATGGCGCGGCCCCGTCTTTACATGCGGAGCCGCGATGCGCAACGCCTCCCGGGCCTGATGCTTTCAGTGTCGATGACTGTCCCGGATCACGGAATAAACCAGCGTCGTCAGGAAATAGGACAGGATAGAAACCAGCAGCACCAGCCCAAGCGCCTTCCATATCCGCGGGTAGGCGTAGCTTTGCGGAACCGTGGGAGCGACAACGGTCAGGACGTATTTCTGCTTGAAGCCTGCCGCGACACGTGTGCCCTGCAAGGCAGCCAACGCAGCCTCGTATCCCTTGGCGGCGAATTCCTGATTGATGACGAGGCGTTGGTATTCCTCAAGCTGGTTGACGACCGATGCATCCTGATCGGTCGCGGTGAGCCGCCGCTTTTCGATTGCGATCTGCTCGTTGATCACCTTGAGCTTGGTCTCGAGCGCGGCTCGCTGCGGGCTGTTCTCGGCCGCAACCTTCATTTCGACGATCGAGGCATGCAGCTCCACCGATTTTGCTTCGAGCTGGGCGATGATCTCGGAAATCATCTTGGCGTTGGTTTCCGGGTTCAAATTGGCGTTGACCTTGCGCCACTTGTCGAGAGCGCCACGGGCTTCGGCCAGTTTGTTCTGCGCGTGCTCGACCTCGGATTGCGCAAACTGAATCGAGCCTTCAAGCGCCCGGCGATTCATTTCGTTGGCGAAGTCTTCGGCAAGCCCGCGCACGGCAGTCGCGACCTCGAAGGAGTCCTTCGGACGAAATGAAAAGACCGTTGCTGAAACGATGCCCTCAGTCAGATTGAAATGCGGTTGCACCATTGACCGATAAAACGCGAGACGCTGCTCCCGGGTCGCATTGGCTGGCAGTTGGTAGTACGGGTCCGGGTTTTCCACATTCATACGGGCAGAGAACCGAACCGTTTGATCAAGCTTTTCCAGGGCTTCGTATGAGGTCAGGTAATCCCGGACCGCAAAGCCATCGATCAACGAGGTGCTGCCCCCTCCCGAGAGATTGCCGGGAATGAGCTTGACCATGCCCATCGCGCCCCCGGCCTCGGCCGCGCCGCCCACGAAGAAGCGGACTTCGGAGGCATACATCGGCACCGCGAGCAGCTTGAAATAGAGGAACGCGAGCAGAGTCGGAACGACCAGAAACAGGACGGCAATGAACTTCTTGAGCCGTCGCGATCCCGACCGGGTCTGGAAATCGATCCGGGGTAGCAGTGTCGAGACCTGGCTCAGCCGCACGACGGGAACGCCGAGAGAGCCATCCGTTTTCTGCACGTGTTTGTTCATCCGTTCGCCCTGAAAGGTCGCCCTTGGCGTAACCATACCATGTGGCGCCCCGGAACGCGCCTTGTTTGTTAATTCGAGCCTTAAATCAGATTTGTATCGTCGAAATAGGGCAAAATTTCTCTGCTGCCCGCGTCGATTCGATCGTCCGTCGCACTCACGGCGGCATAGGCAGTATCGAGGTTGTCGTAATGTGTGAGCCGTCCGTTTTGCAGGGCCACAGCCGAGGTGGCAAATGCACGCGTGAAACGCTCGGAAAGTGATTGATAGATCATCCGCTTCCCGGTGATCCGCCTGCGGAACTCCTTTTCCCACTTGGCGTTGAACGCATCGTTCGACGTGTTGGTCGCCCCCTCGACGAGATAGACGTCGAATGTTGGTAGAAGCGCAGCGAAATAGGCGAATTCCAGCAGAAGCTCGCGAGGCCATTCGATTGTCTGGCGATCGAAATATTTCTCGATCTTCATCATGTCATAGGCCGAATGCTCGCATTCCTCATAATCAAGGTCATAGAGCGAACACAGCATCCGCAGGTTCTTGCGCCCTGTGAGCTGATTACGGAACGCCATCACACGACCGATTGGCCAAGACACGCTGCCCTGCCGCCGGATCCGCCCCTGCTTCGGTTTGATGTAGCCCACGAGCAGATCGAAAAAGACCTCTGCGGCCGCTGCTGAGTCCACCAGCAATCCGACATGGCCTTCGCCAAACGCAAAGGGCGCATTATCGAGAAGATCGATGGTCTTCCCGTGTCGTTTAGTGCTGTGATGAACCTCCGAAAGCACAATCACGCGGTGATCTCTTCCTTGTAATTCGCCCTCTCGCAGATAATGCCGAAGGTCAGCATGAACAGCGTCCCGACAAGAAAATAGGATATGCTCGCATCGCTGGAATTATAGTCCATGAAATAGGCCGAGCGCAGCAATTGCATGCCGTGAACCATCGGATTCCAGAGGAAATAGGCTGCATATTCCTTAGGAATCTGCTCGGTGACCAGAATGGCGCCGGAGAACAGATAAAGTGCGCGCAAGAGAACAAGGATGAGTCGCTGGATCTCGGGAAAGACGTGGAACAGTCGGCCAAAAGCAAGCGACAGACCAAAGCCGAATACCATCAGCAAGATCCAGTAGATGATCGCGAGTGCAACATCCTTCACGCCGTCGATGTAGCCATAGGCGAGGCAAATCAGCGAGAAACCGAGAAATACCATGAAGTACAGGACAGCATAGAAAAGCGTCTTGGCGAGCTTGACGTCGAGCGGAATGATCGAAGGGTAGACGCAGAGCCCGGCCTCGCGTCCGAGGCCGAAGCTGTTGTGCATCAGGCTCATCCGGATCATCAGCCAGGCGCTCACGCCTATGGCCGCGAACGGCAGCGCCGGCATCCCCTGAATTGTGTTGATGCCAAAGAACCAATACATCGAGACGACGATAGCGATCTGCGCCACCGGTTCGAAAATGATCCAGAGGTAGCCGAGCTTGTCTCCGCCGGCCGTTGCGTGGATGTAGTGCCGCAGGGCGAGTCCGACCGAGGAGAAGCGGTCCGAGAGGCTTTTGCCCAGCGCGCCCAGACCGAGGCGTTGGCCGGTCGCATGGGCGACAAGGCGCGCGAGTTCCTCGTCGCTGACCGGAATATAAGGGGAAGGCGCGAGCGGCATTTCTGACGGCGGATAGCCGGCTCCGGCCGAAGCGTCATCCGTCGCACGCGGGGATGCGGCCCCCATCGCCCAGTCCGGGAGCCTTCGTCCTTGCGCGGCGGCGAGTTCGAATTCTGCTTCGATCTCGTCGATCGCGTCATTGACCTGCTTGCGCACCGCTGCGATCTCGGCCGCGTCAAGCGCAGGAGAGGACCGGGCAATGAAGTCGTCGAGAGCAGCGAGCGCAGCCCGATACAGTTCGCCGCGCGCGCTCGCGGAGATGTACGGTAGCGCGAGAATCCGCGCTCGGAAGAAGGCATTGAACTCCACGTTCATGCGCGCAATCTAATGGCTATCGCGGTTGGTTCAAATGGTCCCCTGCTCAGCTCGCGCTGACGGGGAGTGTCAGATATAGAGGTCGCTGACTATCCCGCCTAACGCGTTGTAGGTAATCCGATGCTCGCTCCAGGCGAAAGCATTGGCTTGATCGTAGTCGATGTAGAGCCGGGTATTGTCGTCATAGGTTGTGTCGTCGCTGTCCAGCCTGCC
>DAORNC010000022.1:3807-5417 GCA_035440785.1 Rhabdaerophilum sp.
ATCGGCGAAACGCGTGTCACGGAAATCGACCCGGTCGAGTGTGTCGTAGTCAGTGATCAGCCGTGAGCCGTCGGTGTAATGGGCGTCGCGATAGTCGGTTCTGCCAAGCGAGTCGTAATCGATAACGACACGGGTGCCGTCGAGGTAGCGCGCGTCGCGATAGTCGATGATCTCGGCGGTGTCGAACGAGGTGATCACCTGCGTGCCGTCATCGTAGCGAACATCCGAATAATCAAGCTTTGTATTGGCATGATAATAATAACGCAGTTCGGTGTAATCGAGGCTGGATTGATAGTCATAATTGAACACCGTGCGAGTTCCGTCCTTGTTGAGCGTATTCACCGACATGACTGCGAGTGAAGAACTGAGCTCAGTGCTGATGGTCGAGAACGTCTGTGCCGGCATTGAACTCGCACGAACTTCCAAGCGCGTACCATCGTTATTGAGATAGAGCGTGTAGGTGTCACCGCCGTTGGTCCAGCGCAACGCCTCTAGACCGTGACTGGCCATGTCATAACTGCGAAGGCCGGTCGTTGCGTCGATATAGACGCCGAGATCATAGCCCGAACCACCTTGAACAAAAGTGTCCGCAGCATCGAAATAAAGTGTATCGTCGCCAAGACCACCATCAAGGCTATCAGCCCCGGCATCGCCATAGAGGATGTCGGCGCCATCTCCGCCGGAAATCGTATCGTTGCCATTGTTGCCGTGCAGGGTGTTGTTGGCAGCATTGCCCGTGATTGTGTCGCTGCCGGATCCGCCGTTGGCGTTCTCGATCAATGAGCGGACATCGCCATTATACTGCAGGGCGTTGAAGATGTTGCCCGGCGCGTTGAACCCCGCCTGAAATTGATCGAGATCAGCGAGCTGCGCCGATGAGGTGATCGAGAAGGCACCGGGTGTCAGGTTCACCGTGAGATTGGTCGAATAGTTCGAGAAATCATAGGTATCGACGCCATTGCCATCCCAGATCGTCATGAAAATCTTGTTGCCGCCCGGGGCGCCCTGACCGACCCCGTTGATGGACATTTCCCCGGTTGTCGCACTCCAAGTGTAGGTAGTGTTACCTGAATTGGTGTTGAAATTCGCGCCATACATCGTCTGCAGCGCGGCGATGTCATACATCATGAACGTCTGGGCGTAGCCATTGAGCTCGTTGGTGTAGCCTGTCGTCGGTCCGTTCTCGTAGCTGCGATACGTCATGATCGTATAGGCCATCTGATCGTAAGCCGATTGGAGGGCCGTGTTCCCAGGGCCGCCCGTCTCGTGGCCATGCTTCAGACCGAGGGCGTGACCAAGCTCATGGATCGTCGTCGCCCAAGCATACTGACCCTTGATCGGGTTCTGGTAGACCGGGTAATCGCTGCCATACCAGATATCACCGCCCTTTGTGCTGTTCGACGGATAATAGGCGTAAGCAGTCGGGTTGGCGTCATCGGAAAACGCGACGCGGACGTCAGCCGTCCCGCCGGTCACCTCCGTCGTGGTCATGTTCGTATATTGCGACAACATATTCATCGCCGAGCGGATCGCGGCTTTCGTCGCTTCCGGAGCCTGCATGAAATTGTTGCTCGTTTCAGAGTAACCCGGCTCGTATTGTGATGTCGACG
>DAORNC010000022.1:5533-9166 GCA_035440785.1 Rhabdaerophilum sp.
CCCCGCCATATTGAGGTGCGGATGCAAGCCCGCCTGTTTCTGCGCTGGAGGTGCCTGCCGATGACGGGGCATAGCCGAGCGGCTGAAGTCCGCAAATCTGACACATCACAGAGTTCCTTCGTTCTCGAATTTACGGCTCAGCATGCGCAGTGCCTTGGAGACATGTAGTTTCGGCTGCGTTGCAGAGCCTCTTCCCGGCAGCTTGACCGATAATGCGGACTGTCCATCGCAAACCCGCACGCAGATTCGCCTCTCCTCCGGCAGGTTTGCCGAGAGCGCAGACGAGAGACAATCGTCGTCGCGTTGTGCCGGGTGGAGCATCGTTAAGCGCGGGCAGCATCTCGATCATGTCTCGCAGAGCCTACGCGGAACACATCAAGGAAACCCTACCAAATATTCCTGTCCGCCGTTAAGACCGGAAAGCCAGCGAGGTGAAAATTTCCTCGCTTGCCGGCGATCCCGGCCGATTGCTGGTCGGCAGGAACGTTTACGGTATATATCCGCCGAGCGCTGCGGAGAATGTGAAACGTTGAAACCTGTTGCCTTCATTACGGGAGGATCGAGCGGGATTGGGCTCGCCGCCGCCCAAGAACTCCTCAAGTGCGGATATCGCGTGGTCCTCGCCGCGCGCCGCTCCAACGGGTTGGAAAATGCCGTGGCTTATCTGCGCGAGCGACACGCTGTGGCAGAGGATATTTTCGCCAGATCTCTTGACGTGTGCCACGCCGGGCATTGCGCGGCGATCCTTGGGGAGATCGAACGGGACATCGGCCCGATCGACTATGTCCTTGCTGCTGCCGGCATCGCCGAACCCGGGCTTTTCGTCGAGCAGGATCTTGAGGCGCATCGGCGGCACATGGAAGCCAACTATTTCGGCACCCTGAATGTGATCCGACCGATGGCGCAAAAGATGGTGGAACGGCAGCGCGGGCACCTCGTGTTGGTCTCCTCAGGCGCTGCTTTTGTTGGGATCTACGGTTACTCGTCCTACGCGCCGTCGAAATTCGCTGTTCGGGGACTGGCGGAAACCCTCCGTGCCGAGCTTGCCGATGAGGGGGTGAGCGTCTCGGTCGCCTTTCCGCCCGATACGGATACGCCGCAATACCATGCCGAGCAGGCAACCAAACCTTCCGTTACCAAGGCCATTTCGGCGGGAGGAGGCCTCTTCAGTGCTGGGTCTGTCGCAGAGCGTATCGTGCGCCAGAGCCTCGCCGGCCATTTTCTGATCACGCAGGGCGCGGGCCTGTCGGTTCTTCGGTGGATACACAGCCTCTATGCACCGTTTTTTCTACGCCAACAGGCGAAACTCGCCCGCAAGATGAAGCCTCAGGGCTAGCGCCGCGGTGTGATGACCGGTTCGAGCGAGAATGGATTCCGGCGCATCGACAGCCGGGGCGGCGGATCGACGAAAGCCATTGGCTCATTGACACGGCGATCCAACACCCGACGAACAATCTCCGCGCAGGCAACAGCGCGCCCGGCGGGGTCATAGACCGAGCCACGGATCTGGATGGTTGCCGCCAACGCTTGCACGAAGGCGTCGCACAGCGTGTCGTCGACGGCCTCAGGCGTGGTCCAGAACCGGTCCAGCCCCGTCTGATGCGTCATGCCGGGGACGTCATAGACTGCCCACCCGAGCGCGAGGGTGGGAACGCCGGCTCGCAAGGAGGTCAAACCAACGGTCGAGTTCGAGACGATCACGCCGGAGGATTTTGCGATCAGGGCATCGAGATCACCGCCATCAAAGCAGAACACACGGTCCTGAATAGAGACTTCGGCCGCGATTGCTGCAACAACCTTGTCCCAGCGAATCAGGCCGGGGTCCATCGGGTGTAGTTTCACAAGCAGGTGCATCCCTGCCGCCGCGTGCCGGGCAAATGATTGAATCACCTCACGAAGGAGATGCTTTTGATCGCGGTAGGCCGTGTTCTCGCGGATCTGGTAGTCGCTCTGGAGCTGGAGCGGAACCAGCACAAAACGGGTTTCGCCGGCGAGATAGGGCGCGAGCATCGAATCCCGGGCTGAGGCCTTCGCACGCCGCCTGCGGAGATGAAGATATCCGGATATGTATTCAAGTGTTACAGGGATATATCCGCGTCCATTGCGATAGAACGGAAAAGGTAGCATGTAGTATTCATTTATGATTCCGAATAGCAGTTCGAAGGTCAGCTCCTTCGACATCTTGTGTGCTTTGTGGCCCTGCGTATCAACGGGCGCCACCGCCTTGGCGATGGCACGGATGCTGGGCGGATCATTCGGAAAATGCGAATAGGCGCTCATGCCGCCGCGCTCCAGCGTCAGCCAGCCCGGCCGCAGGTACCCGAATTCGACCGCATGGCAGGCGATGCCGAATTCGCGTGCAACATTCTGGGCGACCGCATGATAGGCGAAACGGTCGCCGAAGTAGAGGATATCGGTGATCCCCTCGCGACGGATCAGGTCGCGGAGGAATTCCGGCCAGCGAGAAAAGCGGCCGCGGTAATTGATGGCGCCTTTGCGCCGCCAGAAAACCCAGTCGCCAGAACATAGGTTTACTCTGTGCGTTCGGGCGCCCTGCGCTTCGAAGGTTGCGGCCAGTTCATGCCAGAATGGCGAAGGAGGCCCCTGCAGGAAAAGAATGTTCGCGCGGGAAGGAGCTTCGGCCCCGGCGATGCCTGCCACGATCATCCTGCCATCCGCCGCGTTCACGCTCGCATCAAAGCGGCAAGGATTTTGACGGCGCGATCGATGTCCGTTTCCTCGTGCGTGGCATTGATGAAGAAGCGCAGCCGTGCAGTTCGTTCAGGGACGCCTGGCGGCAGGATGGGGAAGGCATTGACGCCGGCCTCGAACAATCCTTGGGCGATTTGCAGGGTCTTGATCGTTTCACCGATGTAGATCGGAATGATTCCGTAGCCCCAGGCGGTACCGGTATCGAGGCCCGCTGCGCGCGCTTTTGCGAGAAAACGCTGGCTGAGCGCTTGCAGCCGCCCGACGCGCTCCGGCTCGCGGCGCATGATCTCGAGGGCCTTGGTCGAGGCAGCCGCTGTGGCTGCCGGCATTCCGACGGAATATACGAAGCCCGGCGCATGGCACTTCAGGAGATCGACGGCGGCCGCAGAACCGGCGACGTAACCGCCACAGCCAACAAGCGTTTTCGAAAGCGTGCCGAACCACAGGTCCGCGAGGCGGGGCGCGACATCCTGCTGCTCGAACAACCCCCGGCCTGTTTTTCCGAGCACACCGAGCCCGTGAGCGTCATCGATCATCAGCCAGGCGCCGTGCCGCGTCTTGATCTCGTGAAGGCGGGCGAGGTCTGGTCCGTCGCCGTCCATCGAATAGAGCCCTTCAGCGACGATCAGCACCCGCTCAAAGCGGTGCCGGTCAGCGGTCAGTAACTGGTCAAGCGTGTCGAGATCGTTGTGTGCAAAGGTGCGGCGCGCGGCACCGGAAAGCTGCGCGCCAACGACGATGCAATTGTGGATCAGCGCGTCATGGACGATGAGATCCTTCGGCCCCATCAGCGCCGCCATCGTCGAGACGCCGCCAGCATGACCGGAGTTGAAGATGACACAGTCCTCCGCCTCGTAGACGGTGGTGAGGGCGCGCTCGAGCTCGAGGTGGACCGCGCGCTCGCCCGCGCTGATGCGGCTT
>DAORNC010000022.1:9176-15296 GCA_035440785.1 Rhabdaerophilum sp.
CCATAAGTCGAAATGGCCTCAGCAGCCGCCGCGTTGACCTCAGGGTGGCCGTTCAGGCCGAGGTAGTCGTAGGAGGCGAAGTTGATGAGTTCGTGATTGCCGATCCGCGCGCGCGCGCCCGACTGGCCGAGATGCTCGCGGTAATAGGGCACGACCAGTCCCGTCATGGCGGCAAAGTCGCGCTGGAGGCGGATCTTCTGCATTTCCGGCAGCGTCTCGAAAGAGACATCGTAATCACGGACCGCAGGGTCGAGACGGCCCGCGTTGTTGTCGACACCTCGCATGGCGGCGAGAAGCTTGTCGAGATCGGTGCTCATTCAGCCACAGCCGCTCCGGGACCTCGGACCAGCATCTCTGCGTCCTCTTCCTGCAAGGGGCCGACATTGTGCTGCGCGGAAAGCGCGGAAACGAGATCGCCACCCCCGACCGACGCATTGCCTCCCAACCCGGAAAGAATGAGGCCGGCAAGATCGGCGAGGCGCCTGTCGCCCGCGCCGACCATCGGCACCTCGGTGCCCGCAAGGCGTTCGATGGCGAGCTGGAGTTCGAGCGCCATCAACGAATCGAGGCCGAGTTCTGCCAAGGGACGGGCCGTATCGATCTGTTCCTCCGGCATCCGTAGAATGTGCGAGACTTCGCGTCGCAACGCGCCGACGATGATCTCGATCGCATCGCTCTGGGCCTTGCCCTCGATTGCCGAAAGGAGATCGCCGCTTTCGCCGCCGCCCTCGTCGCGCCGGGCGAGGCCGAGGCCGGCGAATGCCGGGCTGTTGATGAGGCGCAGTTTCTCCGCCGCCGCGCCGGGCGCGATGTTCGTATAGAACTGCATCGCCGGCACCGTATCCCCCAGGACCAGCAGGCGGCCGAGGTGGGCAAGCGATTCCGTCGAGGAGATACCGACGACACCAGTCGTCCGTTTCAGCCGCCGTCCGAGATCCTTGTCACGCGCGATGATGCCGACATCGGAAATCGCGCCCCAGCCGATCGCCAGCGCTGGCTTGCCGCGCTTGCGGCGGTCGCGGGCAAAGCCTTCCAGCCAGGAATTGGCAGCCACATAGGCACCTTGGCCCGGGCTGCCGATCACTGTGGTCGCGGAGGAATAGACGACGAAGAAATCGAGAGGCTGATTATCGAGCGCGCGGTCGAGGTTGATCGCGCCGTCGATCTTCGCAGCGAGGGATGCGCGAAGCCGGGCCGGCTCTAGGCCGGAGATCATCCCGTCGTCGAGCAGGACGGCGGCATGGACGACGCCACGCACCGGCGCATGTTCGCGCGCAACCCGCTCGACAAGCGCCTGCACGGCTTCGGCGTTCGTCACGTCGAGTGCGGCAGTCACGATCCGGGCGCCGCTCGCACGTAGCGTTTCGAGTTCACCTTCGAGGTCCGGTTCGATCACGCCGCGGCGTGAGGCGAGCACGATGGTGCCCGCGCCCTTTTTCGCGAGCCATTGCGCGGTCGCGAAGCCAAGGCCGCCAAGACCGCCCACGACAAGATATGCCCCGTCCTTGCGGGCCGAGAACGTGAGTTTGGTCGCATCCGGCACAGCGCGTCGCGCCGGACGGATCACGATCTTGCCGACATGCTCGGAAGCCTGCATCAGGCGGAAAGCCGTGCCGATCTCATGCGCTTCGAAGACACGGTAGGGCAGCGGCTTCAGGTCACCTGAGGCGAAGAGCGCCGACATTTCGGCCATCATCGCCTCGACGTAAGCGCGGTTGTGCGCAAGCAGTTCGTCGAGGTCGACGCCGAAATACGCGATATTCCGCACGAAAGGGCGCAGGCCGAGCCGGGTGTTGTCGAGATAGTCGCGCTTGCCGAGTTCCACAAAGCGACCGAACGGTTTGACGAGGTGGAAGCTCGCCTCCATCGCTTCGCCGGCCAGAGAATTGAGCACCACATCGACGCCGCCTAGTTCCTGCCGGATGGCTTCGGCAAAGCGGTTCTGGCGGGAATCATAGGCAAGTTCCGCACCGGCTGCCCGCGCGATGGCACGCCGGGCCGGTGAAGAGGCGGTGGCGACGACGCGGGAGCCTGCGCGGCGCGCGAGTTGGATCGCAGCCAGCCCGACGCCACCCGCGCCGCCGTGGATCAACACGCTCTCGCCCTTGCCGATCGCGGCCCGCTTCATAAGCGAGAACCAGGCAGTCGCGAAAGCCACCGGAATGGTCGCCGCAGCCTCAAGGTTCACGCCCGAAGGCACCGGGAAGAAATGCCAGGCCGGGGCAACAAGGTGCGAGGCGAAGGTATTCGCGGCAAAGCCCATGACGGCATCGCCGGGCTTCAAGGCGCTCACGCCTTCTCCGACGCGGGCGACCCTGCCGGAACACTCGAAGCCGAGCGCGGCGCCGGTCAGCCCCGCGCCGAGCAGGTCGTCATCGAGAATGCCGAGGCCGACGAGCAGATCACGGTAATTGAGGCCGACCGCCGCGACCTCGATCTCGATCTCTCCCGGTCCCGGTGTGCGGCGCTCCGCCTTCACCCAGCCGAAACTGTCGAGGCGACCGGGGTGCTCGAAACGTAGCACGGTTCGCTCCTCGCCCTCGATCGGTTGGGGAACGAAAAGGCCACGGCGCATCCTGACAGCGTAGATTTGGCCCGAACGGATGGAGAGTTCGAGTTCGTTCCCGGAAAACGCCAGGGCCTGCCGGACGAGCGCAGCCGCTTCCGTGGCGTCAAGTCCGCTTTCGACGTCGATCAGGCGGAGGTCAACGCTCGGGAACTCATTGATGGCAACGCGCATGAAGCCGCGGATACTGGCGCCGAGCGGGCAAGGTTTTCCCTGCTCCTCGATCGCGCCTTGCGTGACGACGGATACCCGGACGTTCGAGCCCGCGGCTTCGAGACTTTCGATCAGTTCCTTGAGCGCTTCGATATGGCGGGCTACAGTGTCGAGGGCTGCCCCGGCATCCTCGCCGATGACGTAAACGAGGTGAGCGGGTGCGCCCTCGCCTGCAGCGAGACGAGCGACTTCGCCCGTTCCTGCCATGCCGGTCGCCCCACCGGCGAGTTCCTCGCCGAGTGCACCAGACGCAGGCGTAACGAGGATAAACCGGCTATCGACCGTATGCTGTTTGCGGGCCTTCAGGCGTCCGACAACAAGCGCGCCGAGCCCGTCCACCGCGTCTTCTTCGATAAGATCGACGGCTCCGGCCGCACGGAGCGACCGCAGGATGTCGTTCCGGCTCGGAATGCGCGTCAACGCGGCTTCGTGCGCTTCGGCGTCTTCCAGCCAGCCGGACCAGAAGCCGCACAGGAAATCGAGGGCGGAATCGGCGCCCGGCGCAACGGAGACGACCACGCCCGCTTCGCGGATGAGGTCTGTAACGGGGGCGAGAGGCGGAACGCCGCCGACGCTAGCCAGCATGTCAAAGGCGAGCGGGGTTTCGAGCGCCGATTCCGCTTCGAGATCGAGATACTCGAATCGAGGCGAATAGCGTGCCATCGCCCGCGCATTGTCGATCGCCTTCCGGTTCGGCGCGGCGAGCGTGAGCTCGATCGCATCCGCGTCGACCAGCGGCTGAAGTGCATGGATGGCGCCCGCATGCCAAGGGTGCGCGAGCAGGACGCGCAACGGACGGCGGGCGAGGATCGCGAGCTGGGCCGTCTTCTCGCACAACTGGTTCAATGCACCGCGAACGAGCACCGACCCCGTCTCCATTTCCTCGATCAGCGCGGGGGAGGGGATCAGCGGCTTGCCCTGCGCAATCACATCCGCGCCAAGCGCAAGCGCCTGCGCGGCGAGGCGCAATTCGAGCGTCGCCTCGGGGAAATTCGTCATCAGCGTCGAGAGAATGACGTCGGGCGGTGGCAGCGGACATTCCGTCTTCAACTGGCCGTCACTGAACAAGCCGAAGCCTTCGAGCACGATCCGCGCGGTTTCAAGACGCGCGCGCGAAGCCGGTGGCACGTGACCGGTCTCGACGAGCTTCGCGGGATCGAAGGCGCCATCGGGCGCGAGCGCAATCGCAAGACGGTGGGCGAGCGAGACAGAGAACGCGCGCATGACGAGCCAAGCCGGTGCGGTCTCGGCCTGCGGGCGCGTCGCCGCTGGCGGCAGACGAATTGGATCGCCGGTAAACGGCAGGCGCGCGAGCGTGAAGGTCCGGTCCGCGACGGTGGCGCGGGAGAGGATCAGCGCCTGCAGCACGGCGGCCTCAACCGAGGCGATCATCTCGCCCTCGGCGTCGAAGAGGTTGATGGCGATAGTCTTGAAGCGATCGGTCTCGTGGGTCAGCAACGTGACCGTTCTCGTGACCGTCGCGCCATGCTTGAAGAGTTCGATCCGGCGGAACCGGACCGGCAGATGCGCCTTCTTCTCGCCCTCCTTCTGCGGCCGCGAGATGAAAAGGCCATGGAACGAGGCGTCGAGCGAAAGCGGGCTGATGACATGGAGGTCGTTGTAGGCGCCGAGCCCGTCCGGGTCCGGCGCGGCGAGCGTCGAAACCGTCGTCACCGCGTCACGATAGCTTTTCGTGACCAGCGCGAAATGCGGGCCGTAGTCGAGCCCTGCGCGGGTGGCTTCGGCATAGACCGCCTGCGCCGTGTCATGCACGGTATCGGCCGGCACGGGTGGTAACAGCGGTTTGCCGGGGCCGCGCCTTGCCGGCTCTATGGTGCCGCGGGCATGGAGCACCCATTCCTGCTCGGAAAAGCGCTTTCGTGACCAGATCTCGATCCCGCCTGTCGCTTCGGCATAGCGCGTCGAAACCTCGCGTGTTTCACCCTCGGCGATTGCCAACGCGCGCGTGACGTCGAATTCTGGGATTTCGAGCGGAATCTCGCCGAAGAGATCGCGCCCGGCAGCGAGCGCCATTTCGATCAACCCGGCTGCCGGCACGATTACCCCGCCATCCACCCGATGATCGGAGAGATAGGGCACGAGCGCGATATCGATGAGGTTGCGCCATTCAGGCGAACCGTCCGCCATGCGTTCGCCAAGCAGCGGATGGCGCGCGCCAGCACCCCACATGCGCCCGAAGGCGAGCAGTGCCTCATGCGTCGCGGGCAGCGCATAATCCTGCCGCTGGAACGGATAGGGCGGCAATCGCATCGCCGCGCCGGGCTCGCCGAACAGGGCCGTGCGGTCGACATTGGCGCCGAAAACCGCCAGCCGTGCCAATGTGCCGGTCACCGGGTCGATTGCAGGGGTATCCTTCTGGCCGAGGCTGGCGATCACCTCGGCATTGCCGGACTCACGAAGGATCTCGGCTGCGGGACCGACGAGAATCGCACGCGGGCTCAGCTCGATGAAAAGGCCGGCACCGGCTTCTCGCGCCCTGCGCAGCGCGGGTGCAAAAAGAACCGTCTGGCGGACATTGCGCCACCAGTAGTCGCCGGAGAGTTCCGAGCCGGCGAGGATATCGCCGGTAACGGTTGAGATGAAGGGAACGGGGCAATCCCGTCCCCGGATCTGGACAAGGTCAGCCACCATCGCTTCGCGGAGCGGATCGAGAAGCGAGGAGTGGAATGGGTAGTCGATATCGAGCGCGATCGTCGCCAGCCGCTGCTTGCGACAATGGCGCGAGAAGGCCGCGATCGCCTCCGCGGGACCCGTTACGGTCGTCGAGGTCGGCGCATTGACGGCGGCGATCTCGATCCTGGCAAGATTGCTCGCCTCGATCTGGGCCTCGACCGAAGCGCGATCAGTGGCGACGACCAGCATGCGGCCGAGACCGCGTGCACCTTCCTGGTGACGCGAGCGCTCGTAGATCAGCCGGACAGCATCGGCACGGGTGAGCGCGCCGCTGGCTTCGGCCGCCGCAACCTCGCCGACGCTGTGGCCAAGCACGGCCGCCGGGAGGATGTTATAACGGCGCAAGACGCCAGCGAGGGCGGACTGGATCGCAAAGATCAGCGGTTGGCTGACGGAGGTTTTCTGCAACTCGTCGGGGTCAACGCCATCGGCGATCGCCGCACGCAGCGACCAGCCGGCAATGGGCGCGAACAGCGCGTCGATTTCGTCGATTTCGGCGCGGAACAGTGCATTCGCGGCATAGGCAGCCCGCCCCATCTCCGGGAACTGCGAACCATTGCCGCTGAAAATGAACCCGACGGCATGGGCTTCCGCCGAGATCTGCGCGGTTTCGAGCCCGCCGGTCGCCTCGCCATCGCGCGCGAAGG
>DAORNC010000022.1:15315-18763 GCA_035440785.1 Rhabdaerophilum sp.
AGGCCTCGAGCGTGTCCGCCAGCGCCTCCCGCGCCGCAAGGGGAGCGGCGAGGCGCGCCTTCAACAGGTCTTGCTGGTGGCCCAGAGCGCGTGCCAGGGCAACGGCATCTGTGCCGTCGCGCAGCCGATGAGCGATGTCGGCCGCCTTGCGCTGAAGCGCCGGCAAGGTTGCTGCCGTAACCAGCATCAGCGGCGGCGCGTCGAGGCGCGCACCGGGGACGGCCTTGGATGCAGCATTTCCGACTGCCTGCCGTTCGCTCATGCGGGGCGCGCGAAGCACCACATGGGCATTGGTGCCGCCGAACCCGTAGTTGCAAACGCTTGCCATGAGCGGATCGTTGCCGGAAGACAGCAGCGGCAGCGGCCGGGCATTGGGAGCAAGGTTCAACGCGGAGAAGTCGATGGTCGTGTTCACGCGTTCGAGGAACAGTGAGCGCGGCAATTCGCCATGCTCGAAGGCCAGCACGGACTTGAGGAGGCCGGCGAGGCCCGAGGCGGCTTCGAGATGGCCGATGTTCGATTTCGCCGAGCCGATCGGCAGCGGTGCCTTGCGATGGCGCGCGATGGCGGTGCCGATCGCGGTCGCCTCGATCGGGTCGCCGACCTTGGTGCCGGTGCCGTGTGCCTCGACGAAAGCCAGCCGGTTCGGATCGAAAGACAGGTCGTTGTAGAGATCCTCGATCAGGCGCCGCTGACCATCAAGCGAGGGGAGCGAGATGCCGGAAGTCCGCCCGTCGGAGTTCGTCGCCGCGCCCATGAGCACCGCGCGCACCGAATTGCCGTCCGCCACCGCGTCTTCCAGCCGGCGCAGCACGAAAACCACGCCACCCTCGGAGCGGACATAGCCATCGGCATCCTGCGAGAACGGGCGCGACAAGCCTGTTGGCGAGAGCATGCGTGCCTGCGAAAAGCCGATGAACGGTGCCGGCGAGAGCAGCAGGTTGACACCGCCGACGATCGCCATGTCGATTTCGCCCTGGCGCAGCGCGTTCATCGCCTGATTGACGGCGACGAAGGAGGACGAGCAGGCTGAATCGAGCGTGAAGCTCGGCCCATGCAGATCGAAACTGTATGAAATCCGGTTCGACAGGATCGACAGTGAGTTGCCGGTCATGAAATGGCTTTCCATGACCGCCGGATCGTGCGAGGCGCCGCTCTGGTAATCCACGAGCGAGGCGCCGACATAGACGCCGACGTTCCTGCCGGAAAGCGAAAGCGGTGCGACCCCGGCATCCTCGAGTGCGTGCCAGGTCAGCTCCAGCAGCAGGCGCTGCTGGGGATCCATCTGCTGGGATTCGCGCGGTGAGATTCCGAACGGCACGGGATCGAAGGCGGCGGGATCATCGAGATAGCCGCCGGCGAAGGTATAGGTGAACCCGGGCTCCGGTTCGCCAGTCCGCAGGAAACGCTCGACGCTCCAGCGGCCATGAGGACGCGCGCGCACGCTGTTCCTGCCCTCGCGCAGGAGGGTCCAGTAGGCGTCGACCGACCCGGCGCCCGGTAGGCGTGTAGCCACGCCGATGACCGCGGTTTCACTCAAGACGGAGCACGTCTTTTCCATCATCAATAAACTATACCCGCAGGGTCCATCGCAGGGCAAAGCCCGCTTGTACAGGGAATGACTACCTAGGCTTTTGTTAAGACGCGCTGGCAATGTCAATGCCGCAGGGGGCCAAAAAGGTGTGGGGGCAACCCAGATGTTGTGCGCTGACGCACATGAGCAGGCGATGGACGACAATGCTGGCCTTTTTGTTTTTCACTCGCTAATGCAGGCGGAAAGAGTTTGGTATTCCGGTTTCGGCGGATTGTGACATGACCAAAACAGCCTTGATCACGGGCGTAACCGGCCAGGATGGCGCCTATCTCGCCGAACTGCTGCTCGCCAAGGGGTATCGTGTCCACGGCGTCAAACGGCGTTCGTCCTCCTTCAATACCGGGCGGATCGATCATCTGTATCAGGATCCGCACGAGCGCGATGTCCGATTCTCGCTCCACTATGGCGACATGACGGATGCGACCAACCTCATCCGGATCGTGCAGGAAACCCAACCGGACGAGATCTACAATCTCGCGGCGCAATCGCACGTCCAGGTATCGTTCGAGACGGCGGAATATACCGCGAATGCTGATGCGATGGGCACATTGCGACTTCTTGAGGCAATTCGAATCCTCGGTCTCGAGAAGAAGACCCGGTTCTATCAGGCCTCGACTTCCGAGCTTTATGGCAAGGTGCAGGAAGTGCCGCAGAGCGAGACAACGCCGTTCTATCCGCGCTCGCCCTATGCCGCGGCGAAGGCCTATGCTTTCTGGATCACGGTCAATTACCGCGAGGCTTATGGACTGCATGCCTCTAACGGCATCCTGTTCAATCACGAGAGTCCGTTGCGCGGCGAAACCTTTGTCACCCGCAAGATCACGCGTGCGGTGGCGGCGATCCACCATGGATTTCAGGATTGCCTCTATCTCGGCAATCTCGACGCGAAGCGCGACTGGGGCCATGCCCGTGATTACTGCGAGGGCATGTGGCGGATGCTCCAGCAGCCTACGGGAGACGACTATGTGCTCGCTACCGGCGAGACGCATGCCGTCCGCGAGTTCGTCGAGCGGGCCTTCGCCGCGATCGATATCACGATCGAATGGCAGGGTTCCGGCGCCGGCGAGAAGGGACGTGATATCAAGACAGGGCGAACACTCATCGCGATCGATCCCCGTTATTTCCGGCCCACGGAGGTCGATCTTCTGATCGGCAATCCGGCCAAGGCGCTGGACCGGCTCGGTTGGGGCCATACGACAGGTTTCGCGGATCTCGTGCGGGAGATGGTCGAAGCCGACCTCGACATCGTGCGTCGCGAACGCGACCGACTGGGCCGGCACGATTGAGGCCGGCGATGGCGAAGCTGTTCGATCTTGCCGGGAAACGCGTCTACGTCGCCGGCCACCGCGGGATGGTCGGGGGCGCCGTTGTCCGCGCGCTCCACGCTCGCGGTATCGCGCCGGTTGTCGCGACACGGGCCGAGTGCGATCTGGAGCGTCAGGCCGATGTCGAGCGCTGGTTCGGAGTCAACCGGCCGGAAGTCGTCGTCCTCGCGGCGGCCCATGTAGGGGGGATCCACGCTAACAACAGTTTCCCGCGCGATTTTCTCTACCGGAACCTGATGATCGCCTCGAACGTGATCGAGGCCGCCTATCGGAGCGGTGTCACGAAGCTGATCTTTCTCGGCTCGTCGTGCATTTATCCGAAGTTTGCGAACCAGCCGATCCGGGAAAAGGAGTTGCTGACAGGTAGCCTCGAACCCACCAACGAGTGGTATGCAATCGCCAAGATCGCCGGAATCAAGCTCGCCCAGAGCTATCGCCGGCAGTTCGGCGCGGACATGATTTCACTGATGCCGGCCAATCTTTACGGCCCTGGCGACAACTACCACCCCGAGCACAGTCATGTGATCGC
>DAORNC010000022.1:18776-22297 GCA_035440785.1 Rhabdaerophilum sp.
ATCCGCCGGTTCCACGAGGCGAAGGAAACCGGCGCTCCGAGCGTGACGGTATGGGGCTCCGGAACGCCGCGCCGGGAGTTCCTGTTCGTCGATGACCTCGCCGAGGCGACGATCCACACGCTCGAGCACTATTCGAACGAGATGCACCTCAACTGCGGCACCGGTGAGGACGTCACCATCGCGGAACTTGCCGGTCTTGTGGCGGAAACCGTCGGCTATGCCGGCGAACTCGTGTTTGATCTCTCGAAGCCGGACGGCACGCCGCGCAAGTTGCTGAACGTCGAGCGGATCAAGGCGCTGGGCTGGGAACCCCGGACAGACCTGAAATCCGGTCTCGCCTGTGCCTATCGCGATTTTCTCGCCGGTGGCGGTCGAGCACGCTGAGCCCGCTCCGCGCCACCCGCATGTAAACCCCGCTCCGGAAATTCCGCGAGAAAGCGCCCGGATGCTGTGCTAACGATTCCGCACATGCAGAGAACGCGAATCCCCGGTGAAGACCTTTTCGGAGAGCTGTTCCGACGTTGGCGCAGCGCGACGGTGGCGGTCGCGCTGTTTTCGGCGGCTGTCAATCTTCTGGGGCTGACGGGCTCCTTTTACATGCTCCAGGTCTATGATCGCGTGTTGGCGAGCCGCAGTGTCGAGACACTGGTGGCCCTGTCGGTGCTGGCGCTGGGGCTTTTCGCCCTGCAGGGCTTTCTGGAGGTCATCCGCAGTCAGGTGACCCTTCGCATCGGCCTCGCGGTCGAGCGTGATCTTCTCCAGCCGGTGCACGAGCTTCTGCTTCACCCGCCTCGCATGGGGCATGCGCCGGCCGAGGCGACCCAGCCTTTGAGGGATGTCGAGGCGATCCGCACATTCGTCGCCTCTCCGGGGCCGCTTGCCCTGATGGATCTGCCGTGGGTTCCGTTCTATCTGTTCGTCGTCTTCCTGCTTCATCCCTGGCTCGGCCTGCTCTCGCTGGGCGGCATGGCGGCTCTTGCTGCGATCGCCATCGCCACCGAGCGCAGCATGAAACGGCACAGTCTCGAATTCTCCCATGCCGCGGCCAAGCGGCACGAGGCGGCGGAATCATCGCGGCGACACGTCGAGGTCTTGAAGGCGATGGGGTTCGCAGATCGCGCGGCGCATCGGTTCTTCCGGGAATCGGGAGCGATGTTCCGTGCTCATCTGCGCATTGCCGATATTGCCGGAACGCTCGGCGCGATCTCGCGCACGATCCGCATAGTCCTGCAATCGGCTATTCTCGGCCTTGGCGCCTTTCTGGTCATCCGGGGGCAGATGAGCGGCGGCGCGATCATCGCCGCCTCGATTCTTTCGGGGCGGGCGCTCCAGCCGGTCGATCTTGCGATCGCCCATTGGAAAAGCTTCGTTGCTGCGCGGCAGGCACGCATCCGGCTTTCCGTGATGCTCAGAGCCCTGCCGGCACAGCCGCAGCGGGTCGATCTGCCACTGGCGCACCAGCAGGTCGCGGTCGAGGATGTGACTGTTGCCGCCCCGGCGAGTCGGCAGCCGATCGTGCGGAATATCCGCTTCGTCCTGAAGCCGGGCGACGGGATGGCCATCGTCGGGCCGAGCGGTGCCGGGAAATCGACGATTGCGCGCGCAATCGTTGGTGCGTGGCCGGTTCTTTCCGGCCATATCCGCCTTGATGGCGCGCCGCTCGATCAATGGCCGGATAGCAGCCTCGGCCAGATGATCGGCTATCTGCCGCAGGATACCGAACTGTTCGACGGGACGATCGCGGAGAACATCGCGCGTCTCGATCCCGACGCAAAGGACGAAGATGTCATCGCGGCGGCCCGTGCCGCAAATGTGCATGACATGATTCTCCGGATTCCCGGCGGTTACGCGGCGAGACTGGGCGAAGGCGGGCATAATCTGTCGGTCGGGCAACGGCAGCGGGTGGGCCTTGCGCGCGCTCTCTACCGCGAACCCTTCCTTGTGGTGCTCGACGAGCCCAATGCCCATCTCGACGCGGAGGGCGAGGAGGCACTCGGGCAGGCCTTGCGCCGCATCCGCGAGCGCGGCGGCATCGTCATCGCGATATCGCATCGACAGGGCATACTCGCCAACGTCAACCTGGTCGGTGTGATGCGGGACGGGTTCCTTGTGGATTTTGGCCCGCGAGATGCGATCCTGAAGAAGCGATCGGAAACCAGAACTCCTGCGCGACCGCAACCGGAGAGCCGGCCCAATGTGCAGGCGATCCGACCGTTCCAGATATCCTGGCCGGCGCAAGGGCCTGTGGCTTCGGCCGTTCAGGGGGCAGCTATGTCGCCCGATCCGAAGTCGGATACTTGAGATGCAGCCCGGCGAAACGCCCCGCACGGCTTCTCCCCTTCCGACCGTTCCCTCGACGGTCGGGCACATCCGCCTCGGAATCTGGGTGGGGCTCGGCGCGTTCTTTGCCATCGTCGGCTGGCTGGCCGTCGCCGAACTGACCGGCGCGATTGTTGCCCAGGGGCTTGTCGTCGTCGAGGGCGAGCCAAAGAAGGTCCAGCACCAGATCGGTGGCGTCGTCGGCGAGCTTCTGGTGAAGGAAGGCGGGCACGTCGCGGCGGATCAGGTGATGATCCGGCTCGATATGACCATTCCGCGCTCGCAGCTTGCGCAGATCGAGACGCAACTGGCCCAGTTGGTCGGCCGCCGCGCCCGGCTCGAAGCCGAGCGGGACGGCCGGGACGCCGTTGTTTTTCCCGTCGGTTTCGCGGCTGGCAGCGAGGAAGAGCGTCAGGTCGCGGCACGCGAGCGCCTTTACCTTCACGAGAGCCGCGAGACACGGCGCCAGCAGGCGGAGCAACTAATCGAGCGTATCGGCCAGTATGAGCGCGAGGTCGAGGGGACCGGGGCGCAGATCGCCGCCAAGAGTAAGGAAATCGAGCTGATCGCGGTCGAACTTTCGGGTGTGGAGGTGTTGTTCCGGCAAAATCTCATTCCGATCTCGCGCATCACCGCTTTGCAAAGGGAAGTCGCGCGGCTTGGTGGTGAGAAGGGCTCGCTTGAGGCCTCCGTTGCCAAGGCGCGCGGGCAGATCGCCGAGATCCGCATCCAGCTCCTGTCGCTCGAACAGCGGGTGAAGGCGGATGCCGTCAAGGAACTGGGCGAGGTGGAAGCCTCGATCGCCCAGCTTGTCGAGCGGAAAGTGGCGGCGGAGGACCAGCTGCGGCGCATCGATATCCGGGCGGTTCAATCTGGCTTCGTGCATCAATTGCGTGCGCATCATGTCGGCGCGGTGATCGCCCCAGGCGAAACCGTGATGTTGATCGTGCCGGATCAGGAACGCCTCGTTGCCGAATTCCGCGTTTCGCCGACCGAGATCGACCAGATTCGTCTCGGGCAACCGGCACGGTTGCGCTTTTCGGCCTTCAACAGCCGGACGACGCCCGAGATCGGCGCGCGGGTCATCCGCGTCGCGCCCGACATCACGCGGGACAGCGCAAACGGCGCGATGTATTTCGTCGTTCGGGCCGGGGTCGAGCAGGCGGAGCTGGCCCGGCTTGGCGGGCATGCCATCAGCCCCG